>CAYRBI010000103.1:0-21181 GCA_964422415.1 uncultured bacterium
AAACCGAGTCTTACGATGTACCGGGCCACTCCCAGCGAGCACCCCATTCTCTGGCTCTACGGTCCCTTGGTCTGGATCTCGGCGGGATGGTTATTCTGGAATTTTCTACGTTTGTTGGTGGCGATGGGGCTGACTTTGGCCGGTTCTCACCGTCAACCGCGCCGGTGCCTACAATACGCTGGGGGACGTGAGAACCAGCTCATTGTCATTGCGGTTCTGTCGATCGTGATTCTGGCCATGGGGGAGTCCGGTGAGGAGGTGCGCCTCCTGATTTCAGTGTTACCCTGGATGGCGGCCTATCCAGTGGGAGGGGCTATTCAGGACAACCCGATCCAGTCTAGTGTCTCCCCTACGATCCAGATCCAGGGCGGAGTATGATGGATCTGGTAATTGGGTTATCCGAGGAGAATGCTCGAGCAAAACCATGTTTAACATGAATCCCTTTGAAATGGTGGTGATCGGGATCATCGCCCTGGTGGTGGTGGGACCGAAAGGCCTACCCGAAATTGGGCGCATGGTGGGGAAGTGGATGCGTACTTTCCGTGAAGCTGCGGATGAGATGAAGCGGGGTTTGTATTTTGAGGATGATTATCGTTCCTCGACACCCCGCCGGATTTCCTCCACTCCCGTCTCGGAACCCAAGAAGACGATCAGCCAGTCTGAAACGACTGAGGCTGTTGTGGTTAGTGAGCCTCAAACCACCTCTTCCGAAACCGCTCCTGCACTAGCTGAAGCAGCCCCCTCCGGTGAGGATTCCTCCCGGCCCGCACTCATTCCACCCTACAGCCAAGATACACCCGACTAATGAGCGCCGATGTCGAAATGACCTTCATGGAGCATCTTGAAGAGCTCCGTTCCAGGATCCTGTATTGTCTCTATACAGTGGTTCCCGCCATCTGTATCGCCTTTTACTTTGCGGATCCGATGATGAAGCTACTGACCGAGCACGCTCGTTCGATTCCGGGCTTGGCGAATCCTAACCCGTGGAAAGTAGCTTTCAGCTTCGCGCTGGGGCCGATCATGATCTATGACCCAAAGGGATCCGAGACCATCCTGGTGGGTCTCTCACCCACAGAGGTGGTGGTGGCCTACATGAAAGTGGCCCTGGTGGCCGCGCTGTTTTTTGACCTGCCTTTCATCATGTACCAGGTCTGGAAATTTGTGGAACCAGGGCTCAAACAAACCGAAAAGAAGTTCTTGGCCCCCTTTATCCTTTCCTCGTGGGCCAGTTTCATCCTCGGGGGACTGTTTGCTTACGCCGCGATGATGCGGGTGGCGGTCCCCTTTCTGGCCAATTTTGGTCAGGGAGTGGTTACCAATGCCTGGTCTTTGGCGGGTTATGTGAGTTTTACCCTGACCATGATTTTAGTTTTTGGGATTGTCTTTGAACTCCCAGTGGTAATTGCTTTACTTTCGATGTTGGGGCTGGTGACCCCGGCTTTTCTTTCAAAATACCGCCGTCATGCTATTCTGATCATCTTCATTGTCGCCGCTATTCTCACACCTCCCGATCCAGTGACACAGACGCTTCTGGCCATTCCGCTTGTAGTCCTATATGAGATTTCCATCATTGTCTCGCGCTTCACTTATCGCAGCCGGGAAACCGCGCTCATTGAAGCCGGGTAGATCTCTCCGTGGGGGGGCAGGTGTTTCACTCAGCAAGTTTCGCAAAAGAATTCCTCTTTTTTTTAATCGATTAATGTATTTATGATGCTATTATACTGGCCAGAGTAGCCGTTCAGTTCCACGCCCTTCGAGGAGGCTGTCTGGTATGTTTCGATTTGGAAGAGTCTGTGTTCTCCTGTCTGTATTTGTTGTAACTGGTTTTTGCTCCGCGCAACCCACCCTCACCCCAACCCCTCTTGTTATTACCAAGCATTTGGCCGACTTCACCGGGGATGGATGGGTGAATTGCGATGACTTGCTGAACCTTCTGAATGCCTGGAGGGATACGGTCTTGGTGGCCCCAGTTACACTCGCTGATGTAACTGGCAGAGTTGTGTTCCACTCCGACTGCGGGGAATGTGCTCCACTGGAGGGAAACTATGGTTTATGGGCTTTCCTGGATGGAACCCTGGGGTCCTTTGCCACACCGGTGAAAACCGATGGGAAATTCAAATTTGCGGGGATTCCACTGGGAACCTATCAACTCCACATCGATGATAAAAACGAACGTACTAAAATGGTTTCCCATAAGGTGGATTCAGGTATCGTCTTGACCAATGCGGGACTCGACCTGGGGGATGTCTGTGTGTGGTGGGATGTCGACGCTAGCTGCGGGGGGGATTGCCCAGTGGACCGTTGGTTCGCCACTTTCGGCTCGGAGGACTCCACCGCGACGGGCTTCATGGATCTTAACGCGGATGGCACGCTTCACGCCGATATGACCCTGGAGGTGACCGCTCCAGCGGGCACCATGCTCATCAGCCTGGATGGCACTTATGTGAAGGATGAGGCCTGCGGTCTTACCTTCACGGCTACCATTTCGCCCCGGGGGGATGGTGGCGACTGCCAGACCACGGGAACTCTCACCGCCACAAATGGAGTCATCACTGACTTTTGCACCCAGGTGAGTGGGTATTGGGAAGCCAACGTCTCTTACCAATGCCAAAGTGGAACTTACCCCGATATCGGAGCAGGGTACTATGGTTTGGTCGCTCCAGAGAGCAAGCAAGCTCCCGTCGTATTGGCCATGCCAGAGGCTCCGGGAGTCTCATTCCCAGTTGAGCAACCAGACATTTCCAAGGTTTCCACCTCGGATTGTGACCTCGATGACAACGGGGTTGTAAACTCTCAAGATCTGTTGATCCTGGTGGAGCAGTGGAAGGTCCAGTTTCCCACCGCCCCCACCTGTACTCCACGTCCCAGCTGCACTCCCAGCCCCACTGAGGATCAGGGTGGTACACCCGGCCCGACGGTAACCCCTCTTCCTGAATCTCTTGCGGGGTGGTGGACCTTTGACTGGCACTTCACCCAGCCATTTTCACTCAATTTCACTACCGAGAACCAACTTGGCGACCCCGGCGATACTGATACGGACTTCGATATGGGCGACTATTTCAAGAATGCTACCGCATCCTACACCTATGATGCTGATTCCGGGCAGTTTGTCCTCCATGTGGAGGGGGCCTATACCGATCCCAACACGAGTTTCAATGGATCTTTCTCCTTTAACGCTACTGGGACAGTCTCCTCGAACCACCAGCTCATCACTGCTGGAGTGATCCAGGGAACCGCGACCGGCCCGCTGGGCGGGAATCGGACTCTGGCGGGCACCTTCGAGGGATATGCCTGTTGCGAGGATGGAATCACGATCGACTGTTCGTGTAACCGGCCGTGATCCTGTTTGTTGTTCACGCTTTAGCGTGTTGAATGGGTTCGTTGTTCACGCTTTAGCGTGCCTTGGCAACCTGAAGGTTGAACTCTGAACCCATACCCGTATGGAGTTCAACCTTTAGGTTGCTTTGCTCCCCCTCCCGCTTCGTTACAATTCCGCCACCAACAGCGAATGGATGTCCAGCCGTGGAACCACCACGGTGGTCTCATCGCCCCCCTGAGATAAGGGCAGATCCTTTCCCTCGGGTTCCAGGTGGATCCTCTTGATGGAGTAGCCCTTGAAGGTGACATGGAGGTCATGGACCGGAAGGATCTCCTCCCGGATGGGAACATCATCCGCCGCTTTGGCATGGTTGGCGGTGGTGTTGGTGCTGTTGTAGAGGTGTACCACGAGCCTTTCGCCATCCTTGGACTGATGGTAGAAAGTGGTCTGGACACTCATGGGAGCCTGAACTTGGATCCCAAAGGGTGAGGGAGCCACCCACTGGACCGCATCCTTCAGTAACAGGCGGTGGTAGGGGTAGGAATACAGGTAATACGCTGAATCCACCCCCGCCGCGAAAAAGATCACCTTGCCTTTACCATAAAGGTTACTCACTACCGCGGGGATGCGCTCCGGCGCGGCCACCCGTGTGTTGAGCGTGGCGAGAATCTTGGCTTCTGGAGAGGCGGTCTGAACCGAAACAGCCTGTCCTTTGAAGACCACCGGGTAATCTCCCACATAGGTCTTCAACCTCTCATCGCCCCAGACAGTCTTTTCGTTATCAAGCAGGGTGAGGTCGAAGATATTCTTCCGTTTCTCCCAATAGTTTGCGTTGACTCCCTTCAGGAAATTCACATCGATCTGCTCGGTCTTTCCCCCTTCGCCGGTGGGGATGCCGAGATATTTCACCCCGAATACATCCGCCAGGGTATAAGATCCACGTGGATCTCCCAGATCATCGAAGAGCGAGGTGTCTGTACTGGCGACTAATCCGCCACCATTCCCGACAAACTCACGGACAGCATCGGCCTGCGCTTTGGCCAAACAGGCAGTATTCGGTAGGAGGAGGACCTTGTATCTGGAAAGATCTTCAGTGGTCAGATTCCAGTCATTGATGACTGTGACACCCAGATGCTCCTCCATGGCCATGCGGAACATACCCAGTACATTGGAGAGATAGCGTTCCTCATTCAGACCCGCGGAGCGGCCATAAAAGCAATTGGTGTTATCGCTCATCACCAGGGCGATGTAGGGTTCGGGTTGGACATGCGTCAAATAGGCCTCGCGCCTCTTGATCTCATCCAAGGCATTGTAGACCCCATCCATCATACGTGGCGGATTGGCTAGAGCCATGCTGGGACGTGGCCCCCAAGTGAGTACCAGCATGGTGCGCAACATGATTTCGGTGGGGGTCATTGAGTCATGGCCATAAGGATTTCCATGGGTGAAGAGATAGGGGGAACTGAAAGCCACGCGGTGATTGGTGACCGCCCACATGTAAGCATTGCCAAAGGCAGGCACCACGGTGCTGCCCTGATTGGTTTCATCCATCCAGAACTCCTGGTCGGGGGCATCCAGAAGCAGATTCAAACGAGCAGGCATGTTCCGTGGAATGCTCAGGAAGTGTCCCCAGCGTCCGGCATTCGTGGACCAGCTGACCAGGGCTACTTCGGGATTGATGGCTTTGAGGCGGGTTTGCATCCGGATCAACAGATCCTCCAGACGCCGGTTGGCCCAGGTGAGATAACGCCGGAAGGCGGGGTCATCCATGTTGAGATTGGGGATCTCCTCGCCCGTGTCCTTGCGGTAATTCTCGCGGCAATGCTGGCAATAACAACCGCCGCCATGATGCAGGCCATCGAAAGACCAGGCATCTACCGGGTATTTGCTCTGTATTTCACACAATATATCGATCAACCGGTCGCCCCACGGACCGAGTAGGCAGAGTCCACCTCCCAGCGGGTTCTTTTCGGCATCGTAAGGAGGGATCTCGGTGGTATTCGTGGAGATTACACGCCAATCCGGGTGTTCAGCGAAAATCTCGGACTGGAGACCTGGTGGAATCGCTCCTAGGATACGGATGCCACGTTTCTGGTATTCGGCGATCTCTTTCTCGACTTGGTCAGCGGAAACATTGGGGTCACGCTTTTTGAGGAACTGGCTGTCGTAGTAAACATACCAGGGACTGGCGAAGCCCAACTCACTAATCTGGGCTCCATGCTCTTTCGCCCGGTCACGCCCCGCTGCGTCCATAATCGACAGACAGTAGGTGACCAAAGTGGTTTCCTCCAGCCATTTGGGGATGGTGATCTCATGAAAGGGTTGCTTATCGAAAGGCTGAGGGAGGATTTCCTTCCCCCAGATGTTGGCTGGTTCCGCATAGCCGCGTGGAAGGACAAGAGTTCCCGCGAGTAGTATCAGGGTAAGGACTTGGGTGACTGGATTCACGTAAGGACTCCTATCTCCACTTACTTCTTGAGCTCTGCGATCACCATGCTGTGCGTGTTTACTTCGGGAACCGTGACTGTGACCTGGCCATCCACTGTGGTCAAGGGAAGATCTTTCCCCTCCGGCTCCTGGTGTACCCGCTCGATCTCATAGCCACGGAAGGTGACCTTGACACCATACAGCGGGATGATCTCCTCGCGGATGGGCCAGGTACCACGTAGCTCGGACTGATTCGGGAAGCCCCATTGCTTCTGGAGCTCCTCCGGTACTGGGGCGATCTTCTGGTAGATGGAGTGCATCCCCCAGGAACTCGCGCCATTGTAGAGATGGACCACCAGCCGTTTCTCTTGTGGTTGTTGCCGGAAGGTGGTGGTGAGTGTCAAAGGCGCCTGAACCTCGACTGGCGGGGCCTCGCCACCAGCCGCCCACAGGCAGGCATTAGTAAGCATCTGCCGCATGTAAGGATCGGGATAGAAGAACATCGCCTTGTCCACCGAGGCGGGGAAGTAGACCACCCGTCCTTTGCCATATTCCGCGGTGAGGATCGCTGGATAGCGTGTGTTTTCTTTTCCCGGTTCATTCAAGTGATAGGTCGAGAGGACTGTGGCGCCGCTCATGGGGACCACCTCCGCCCCGCTTGCAATTAGAGCCAGGGGACCTTGCTCCGGAGGCGCGCCCTGGGGATTTTTCCAGGCCGTCATCTGGCTTCCATGAATCAGGGGATCATTGAGGATGGGGTGATCGCCTTTGTCGAGAGTGAGATAGAGGTTCTTCTCCCGTGTCTCAACTGGATGCGAGGCTTTGTAGTGAGCCTGGAAGAGATCGGCGAGAACGAAATCTCCCCGCTTGTTGTAATCGGAATCATACAAACCTGTTTCATAACTGGCGGCCAAGCCACCGCCATTATGAACAAACCGGCGGATCACTTCCGCCGCGCGGTCCGACAGGCAGGCCACATCCGGCAGGGCAAGAACCTTAACCCCACGCAGATCCGCATCCTCGAGGTCATACTCATTGAGAACCCGCACTGGCCAGTGCTTCTCGAAGATTGATTTGAAAAAACCTAGGGTGTGGGAGAAATACACGGGAAGTGCGCCCTGAGCATAGAGGCTGCGGGTTTGCTCTGAAGCGACCACGCCGATGTAGGGGAGAACCTCGGACTTGATCAACCATTTCTCGCGCGCCTTCAAGTTCTCGACATGGAGGTCCTTGTAATCCTCACGGTTGGCCGATTCGACAAACTCGGGCAGTACTCCCCAGGGGATTCCAAGTAGTCCACGCAGTTGAATCTCTACCGGTGTGGAGCGTCCGGAGATGCCATGAGCGGAAGGCTGGATCCAGATCGAGGAACCCCGGTCACGGGTAATGCATTGCATGAAGGCGCAGACGAACTGTTCATAGAGTGGATCTCCGGGCACATCCCAAAAAAGCTCCACGGAGGAGACATCGGTCGCCCCGGCGTAGGCGGAGGGGTATTCGCCCATGTACATGCTGGGGAGGTACCAGGTCCGGTCTCCGGAGTTGTTGGCGTAAATGATCGTGTCGGGTTTGACACTCCGGATTGTAGCCCGCATCCGGTCCGCAAACTGGGTGAAGTAGTTCTCATGCCACTTCATGTACATCCTGGCCACCGGATCCTTGGTGACATCATAAAACATGGGTGAATCTGGCTGGTCGATGGTAGGCAAGGGGATCTCATGCCCGCCGGAAAACTCCCTAAACTGCTGACGGGTCTGCTCATCGTAGGTGTGCAGGTGAACCGGAGCGTAACCATCCATCCAGTACCCATCCACGCCATATTCCTTGGTCACATAGGCCAGCTGTTCCATGAGCCAGTCCCCATATCCACTCCGGATGTTGGCCCAGTTGATAGTCGGATCAGGTTTCCCGTTGGAGCGGATCCGTACCCAATCTGGGTGGGCCTTGTAGAATTTCTCATTACCCCAAGGAACTTGGACCGGGCCCATATAGAAGACCACGCGCGCTCCTGCCTGGTGGATGGTATCCGCTACCCGGCGGAGATACTTGTCGGCCTCAGCCACCTCATCTGGCGTGTACATCGAGGCACTCGGTCCCACACGGTCCCACCGGGTCAGAACATTCACGGTAACCACGTTGTAGCCCGCCTTTAAGAACTCGTCGATCATGTGCCAATCAGCGGGAGGCAGGTGGCCGATGCGTATGTTGGTTTGGAGCCACTCCGGGATTTCGCGGAGCGGAGGGTACTCAATCACAGTGCGGGGGGGGAGATTATTAGTATCGAAAACAACCGGGGCTGACTGCCCGCTCAACGGAATCAGAATCCAAGCCAGAGCAAGGACGATCCAACCTCTCGTGAGATGGCAGCGCCAAGCGGCTGATGAGGACTGCTTCAGCATGGTAAGCACCTCCTAGGGGTGCTGAAAACTACCATCCCATGTGGCCAGTGTCAATCAAATTACTCACACTCTGATTTCTGTCTGGTGATAATGGTCATAATTCATGCTGTGATGATCATTTGCTGCGCAATAGATGCTTGACTTTGGTTCCAGTGGTGCTGTATACCTGAACATTGCGTTCTTATCTGAATGTAAGGCGAGCCATTCTGGGAGACCCGGCTGCAGCCAAACCGGTTGTTCATCGGACAGCCATGTGAAAGGAAATGACCATGACCGTTCCATCCCCTCGGATTGTCATCATTGGAGCTGGCGCCACTGGTAGGGGGCAAATCGGCCAGCTCGCCCATAGCGCGGGCTGGGCGGTTACCTTCATTGAGAAAAGACGTGATCTGGTGGATGTCCTGTGTGAGCGGGGGGAATTCCGGGTGATGTTAGCAGGCCCAGAACTGGAAGAGATCAAGGTCAATGGATTTGAGACTCTTCATACTTCAGACAGTGAGAAGTGTGCCCGTGCTATCGCTGAGGCAGATATCGTGGCCACCGCCGTGATCCCCACCAACCTGCGTTCCGTCTGCCCCACTTTGGTCGAAGGGCTCCGTCAGCGTCTTCAGATGGGTGTCGACAAACCTCTGAATGTGATTGCCTGTGAGAATATGGAACGGAGTTCCTCCACACTGCGAGGCTACTTGCGGGAACAGGAAACGGATCTGGACTGGGACTCAATCAATGCCATGGTGGGCTTCCCCGATTCCATGGTGGCACGGGCAGTGCCGGTGCCCGAACCGGATCCGCTGGTATTAATTGCTGAAGCCACTCAGGAATGGTCGGTGGATGTTAATGCAGTCAAGGAGCCAATGCCAAGATTGGAGGGCATGACTCTGGCCTCGAATCAGGAGGCAGCGCTTGAAAGGAAGCTCTACATCAAGAACACGGGCCACTTCTCCATTGGTCTGCTCGGATTCAGGAAGGGCTACTCTCTGATGGATGAGGCCGCCAGAGATCCGGAGATCCAGGAGCGGGTGGATGCCGCCACACGGGAATCCGCAGCCGCCTTAATTACGAAACATAACTTTGATCCCCAGGCCACCGAAACCTACCGCCGGTCTTTCCTGGAGGCGATGAAGTCCCCCTATCTCCCCGATGACATCAAGCGGGTGATCCGCGAACCGATCCGCAAACTGGCGCGTGAGGAACGGCTGGTGGGGCCGGCCATGCTGGCCTGTCAACAGGGAGGGAAACCGCTTAACCTGGCCTTCATGATCGCCGCCACCTTGGCGACATTGAACTCCGATGATCCGCAATCCTGCGAACTGACCGAAAGAGTGCACTTCGATGGTGTGGGAGGTGTTTTAGCGGACATCGCGGAGATTCCTGAGAGGTACCCCCTCTCGGACTGGGTGGTAGAGGAGTACCTCAAACTAGTGCCTCAAGACTAATACCTAACTGGGACGGCTGGGGAGACTCTCACAGAACCCCAGGGGTATTCATTTTCATCTCATGCGAGTTCCGCCACGCGGCATTGTTTTCTCTGATGCCCTTTTTCCGGCTTACCGCTAATCTACTGATTCAGCGAACTCATGAAGTCGAGGGAGTGGCGCCATGCATTCATACAGTTCTATCAGCATATTGAAAAAAGGGGGTGCCGTGGATTTCCGCTTTCGCGGGAATGACAGAACCGGCGAAATCCCTTGGAAATCGTCTTGCCCGCGAAGGCGGGAATCCATGGCGTCTCCACAACTTCGAGTTTTTCAACGAATTGCAATTGCTTTTTCGTTTATCTTCTTGATGTTGACATGCGATCAACCGGTTGCTTCAGAACCAGACTTTGTTGCGCACTGGTCATTTGATGAGGGGGCAGGAGAGGTCCTTCATGATCGTAGTGGACATGGAATAGATGGGATTATTGTGGGAGCCCAATGGGCCGATACGGAGCATGGGTGTGGGTTGCGGTTCACCGGTTCGGGAAGTTATGTCGATTTTGGTGATAACAAGGAAGTAAAGGCGGGTGGTGACTCAACCATCCTGGCCTGGTTGGAACTGGATGCCTCTCCCCACCCTGATGAAGCCACCAACTGGACACTCATTGATTGCGAAGACTACCGGAAGGAGGGATTTGTCTTCAGGGTGGATGGGGGTAACACCCGGCTGATGTACCGGTCGAACCAGAATGGTCTGGATCAGTCTGGGTTCGGTAGTACTCCCCTGAAGAACAAGACCGTCTACTTGGCCGCGTTGGTCCGCCAGGGCGGCAATGTGATGATCTATGTTAATGGAGTGCTTGACGTTCAGTTCTCAGTTGCAGCTCCCGCACCTGGGAATGCTCCTTTCCGGATCAGCGCGGCGGGACAATCGTTTTCGGGGAATCTTTATGAAATGGTTATTATCAAACGGGCCCTGGATCACAATGAGATCCTGGAATGGTATTGGCGGGATTCGGCACGGTACCACAAAGAGTCCATCCAGCGCGGTGATCTCACTCTGAAACCACACATCTACTACCCGGAGAAAGAGGTCTGCGCGGAGGTGAATTTCCTCGGCGTGATGCCTTTGGCTCCAGAGGAACAGATATCGGTGGAACTCAGCCAAGCATCCGGTACCGGGGATCAGCCCGGAAAAGTAACCATCGAGTCGCAGACGGTCACGGCAGCTCCCTCCCAAGCCATTGGCTTCTATTCCTTTGGACTGGCGCGTTTGCAGCAAGGACGCTATGAGCTGCGTGCCCAGCTCAAAGGGAGCGCGCGTGTGGCTCTGGCTACCGCTTCTTTCGAATATCCCGCTCAAATCACCACAGTGCCATCACCGGAGATGATCACAGTGGAACCGTTTCCGCTCGATCCGGCTCCAAAGCAAATGGATCTGAGACTCATGGAAGGTGGCGGAATGCTGTTGACCGCCGGAGAGGTCTCTTTCCCGGTCGAATCGGCTTTTTCTTTCCCCGGCAACACCAGTAACAAACTGTCCTGTACCAATGTCATCGACCGGAATGGAGAGGCCGAATGGGATGTAAAGATCAGAGAAGATGGTCTGAGTGCGGCGGGACGGTTTTACTCCATATCGAGGAGTATTTCACGAGAAACAACACGGGTTGTCGTGTCCGACACCATTTCCAATAACTCAACCATGCCCCAAGGTTTCATCATCCATCACAGGCTTAACACGGCCGGCCTCAAGGACAGGCGGATCTTTGTAGGCGGCAGAGAGGCTGGCAGACCTGTTGCTCCCCGGTCATTGAAGACCTGTCCGCTCTTGTTTGCGGGTAGTCCGGGGTTAGGAATTGGGCTGGTGGCGCTAGATGATGTCTCTATTGTTCAGGCACGCGGTGGTTTCGATGCACAGGGTTGGTTGGATCTTTTTACCAATGAATTTGCTTTGGATGCTGGGGCCTCTTACACGCTTGAATGGGCGGTCTACACAACACCATCAGAGGACTACTTTGACCTGGTGAACGCCATCCGCCGGGATGAACACCGGAACAATGTAACGATGGAGGGAGCGCTGGCCTTTCTTCAGGGAACTCAGCAAAAGCGTGATGTCAGTCTGGTACCCTTGGCGGAGTATTTTGACATTCGTAATGCCCACTACGCGACAGTGGCTTGTCTCTCATGGTGCGCGGATGATCCTGGAATTTCGGTGGAAGGAATTGATTTTGTCGAGCATCCGGTCGAGAAGCAGCGCATTCATGACATGATGCAGCAATTGGCTGTTGTAAAACCGGATGTGAAAGGGATGTTCCATATTGCTCACCAATTGTATGCCACCAATGAACCGGAGGCCAGCTTCACGGACTCGCGGGTTGTCAAAGTGGATGGAACCCAGGCGGTGTATCCCATCAATTATGCCGATGGGGGTTATTTCTCCCGTGAGAGATACGAACAGAATTGGCGTTGGTGGATCTACTATCCCACACTGGAGAATAGCTTTGGTAAGGCCATGCTGGAGAGTGTGGATGTCATGATGGACGAACTGGGGTGCCGTGGGGTTTTCGCGGATGGTTTCTTATGGGGATACGGCGGTGACTACACCTATGACCGCTGGGATGGATACAGCGCGGACATCGACCCCGCCTCACAAACCATCCTGAGAAAGAAAGGTTCGGTATTGTTGTTATCTCAGGATGCGATGATCGCCTGGAGTAAAAAAATCTGGGACAAAGGCGGTGTCGTGATCGCCAATGGAGTTGTCCCCACCCGTACAATTTGTTCGTCACCTCTGATTTTCGATAAAGAGGTGAGTGAAGGCCCGGATGTTCCCCTTTTACCAACACCAGTAACACTGAGCGATCCAGCCATCTGTGAAGATGAGGTTAGCCTTTACCGCGATGTGCTCAACAAACTCCGTTGGGGGAATCTGTATTTTTACTATAACGAACCGCGTGAACTCTCCTACGAGTCGTTGCCGAAGCAGATGTATCCGATCACCGTTCAGGAGGTTCATGCGGGGACTGTTAAAGGGAAGGAACGCATCATCACCATGCACAGTGGTGTCTATGGCTGGCCGATGTCTCAGGACCTGGTAGCCGGTTATCATTATGACTCACGAGGGCATCGTGTGAATGCCAATTTTCTGACAACAGTTAGTGCTGACTCAGTCCGGACGAAGGTTGTGCTTGGAGAAAATGAGTCGGCTGTGCTAGCCCGCCTCCCCATTCAGATTACAGCTGCACAACCGGTGAATGTGATTGTGGACCGGCTTGAGGACAAGTACCGTTTACATCTCAATGGAAAGGGAGAAGCAGCAATTTCAGTGGGGAATGAGACATCCAGTCTGATCTTGGATGGTACGAAGGAATACTCAATTCCATTCGACCGTCTCCCAATTCAGCCCTAGGACTGCTTTGGTGATGAGATCTATGGTATGCCTACCACCTTATTCACCTACGAGAAAGTGGGGAGAGGTTCTATGCGGCATTCTCTCCCGATTGCGGGTCCTGTCCCGCGACCACCACTTCCACGCCCACCGAGCGGAAGGCATCGAGAATCCCTTTGTCAGCTCTCTCATCAGTGACTATGGTGGAGATGGCCTCCGCCGGAGCGACCTTATAAAGCGTCGACTTGCCAATTTTGCTGTAATCGGTGACCAGGATCAGCTCTCGCGAATGTTCGATCATGGCCTTCTTGGTCTGAGCGGTTTGCGAAAGTGGTACACTGATTCCCTCTTCAGGGGAGACCGCGTCGGCGCCAAGGATCACCTTATCAGCGTTGAACTGCTTGATCTGGTACTCAGTGAAGGGGCCCACTGTGGTCCCACTGCGGATATTCAGATCTCCACCCAGCAGAACAAGTGTGATTCCCGGCCGTCCCACCAGCACTTGCAGGACATCGATCGAATTGGTGACAACAGTGATGTCGGTGGCCTGGAGATGACGTGCCACCTGGTAAGTGGTAAAGCCGCCATCGATCATCAGAATGTCTCCAGACTCGACCAGCTCCGCCGCGACACGTCCGATCAGTTCCTTCTCGGTGGGATTGATCCGCCGGCTTTCGGCCAAGGTGGCCCCAATGCGTGCACGTGGCGAGGGCATTGCGCCGCCACGCGTCCTTTGGATCAACCCGCGCTTCTCAATGCGGTCGAGATCCCTGCGGACAGTGGCCGGGGAAATGTTGATTTCTTGAGCGATCTGCTCAACTGTCACATTCCCCTGGTGATCCACCAGAGCAATAATCCGCTCCCACCGTTCTGGAATCACAACCCGCCTCATGTGGCTTACCGCCTTTCATATACTTTCCCTTCCCGTGGATGTGGGAATCCAATGAGTACACACCGGTTTCAACACGATCAACATACCACACCCAGGTTGGGCAGTCAAATTCAATCGATCAGAACTCGACCGTTATACATCCAAACTAGTCCGGTAGATGAGCATTGCAGTCCACATCTGAACGCTCTATGATCTTTTCTTCCAATTCCGCTCGGTCTACCGGAACAGTGATTATGATCATGTGGAGGTCCATGCCAATGGTACATCATTCGCTTGTTAATCTCGCCGTCATTTTTCTACTCTGGGGAGTTCCTGGATTATGTCTCGCGGAGGGAACGGATCAGCCTCTCTGTGAAGGATATCCGGTGGAGGAATTGGGCTTAAGCCATATCCAGAAACTATGGTCTGGTTTTGATCCTCAGGCCCTTCCCCTTGAGGCCGAGGTGATTCGAGACACAACCGAGGAGGATCTCCATATCCAGCAGCTCTACTTTACCGGAGAGATCTGGGAAGGGGAGAAAACTCGTGTCTATGCCATCCGTGGGGCCAAAACCGGTGCACGTAATCTGCCGGGGATCCTTCATATCCATGGGGGTGGCCAAACCGCGTCGATGGATTGGGTACGTTTCTGGGCTAAGCGGGGGTATGTCTGTGTCAGTTTCGACTTCTGTGGCGACTGGACTAAACAGGCTCCCTCACGAACCGAATTCACCAAGTGGGGTAAAGTGAATGGCAACATGGCCGATGTAGGTGGTGGCCATATGATGAAACCGGATCCCTCATATAACCCCTGGTTTCATTGGGCCCTGACCGCGCGCCGGGCCCTGACCCTACTGGAGACTGACCCGCGTGTGGATCCGGAGCGCCTGGGTATCTTTGGGATCTCGGTGGGAGGAACCCTCACCTGGGTGGTGGCGGGGATCGATCCGCGTGTCAAGGCGGCGGTGCCCATTTATGGTTGTGGGTGGACCACTTTTGGTGATCTCAAACAGACCACCGATGGGATCCAGCCCGAAGAAAGCCGGATGTGGCGGAAACTCATCAGTTCCGAGTCTTATGCCCCCCTGGTGCGGTGCCCACTTTTCTTTTTGGATGCCACGCAGGATTTTCATGGCATGATGGACCGCTCTTATACTACCCTTGCGATGGCTCCCTCCACCATGAAAAGGGTGGCCTTCACCCCAAACTACAACCACCATATCGAGCCGGTGGAGGGAAAGAACCTGCCGCTGTGGATGGAAACCCATTTGAAGGATTCCGGTCTGGTTTGGCCCAGCACCCCGCGCATTGATTTCATGGGAGGACAGACAGTCCCGCGGATCCGTATCGAACCAGACCAGCTGGGCGAGGTAGAGAGCGTCCGTGCCTTCTATGCGCTGAATGGATTTGTCCCCCCCAGCCGTTTCTGGCACTTTGTGGACACTCAGCTGGAAGCGGATGGTGCCTACACCGCCGGGACTCCCATCTTCTCCGCCACCGATACCTTGTTCGCCTTTGCCAATGTGACCTACACATCCGGGATCACCCTCTCCTCACGGCTTATCACGATCACTGCAAATACCCTCTGTTCGGTTTCTCCCACACTCAAACGCGAGGCCTTGATCGATGACATGGCTGATGTCAAAGATTGGCGTTTCCGTCCCGCCTACACCGATCCCTGCATCCAGGACACTTATTTCCAGGATGCTCAGCCGGTGATTGGCCAAACAGGTTTTACGCTCAACCTGGAGACTTTCAAAGGGGAGATCAACTTTGATATCGCCACCAACAAGATCGGCGATCCGCAGTGGCGTGGAGAAGGGAAGACCCCGCTGCTGATCGATTACTACAGCAAGCATATTCCGAAAACGCTGCAAGTCCTCCTCATCGAACGCGACTGGCAGCCTACGCGCGTGGAGTATTCACTCAAACCGGACCTCACCCCCTCCGATCAGGAGTGGACCACCCTGCGGATTGAGCCCGCTATGTTGAAAGACAAGGATGGAAAAGAACTCCCGAACTGGCGTGAGGTGGACACACTGGCCCTGATCGGAACCTCGGACCACGAGAAACCGCCAGTGTTCAGGAATCTGCGGTGGGCGGTGGGAGAGTAATCTGTATGTTGTTCATGCTTTAGCATGTGAGTTTCGATGCTGGCGCGAGAATCTTTTCTCGCGCCGACTCCGCTGGCGGGAGTGGCGAATTCATTCGCTTGTTGAAAAAGGAGCGTGCCCATGGATTCCCGCTTTCGCGGGAATGACGTTTATGGAAGCATCCCTTCCATCTGGGCCCACGCTATGACCCGACCAATGGCACCAAGAGCGCGGGGCAGTTGTATATCGAATTGCCGCCGGAGTGAGTGGGGGAGGAGATTCCGTTGAGGCCACATCCCCTGACAGAACCCAAAAGAATTCCTTTTTTTTCCTTGCGCCACAAGCTTCATGACACTATCGTATTTTATAGATATCAAGAATGGAGTGAACTCGAAACATGTTTCGTACACCTCTCCACACAAGATTCTATTGCCTGCTTCTCTTTCTGTGCACCTTGCTTTTCCTGGTAACCTCTCAACATTCCGCCGAAGCCGCCACCTGGTACCTGAAACCGGGCGGGACTGGCGCCGGTACCTCCTGGACCGAGGCTGCGGGGAACATCCAGGCCACTATCCACTCCGCTGTCAGTGAAGATGAGATCTGGGCTGCCAGTGGGACCTACCATGAGGCCATTTCCATGGCCACCGGCATTGCCCTCTATGGTGGTTTCACGGGGACAGAGACCACGCGGGATCAACGAGACTGGACGGCAAATAAGACCATCCTTAACGCGACTGGATTCAACAGCAGTGTGGTGACTGTGAGCCATGTCCAAGGGACTCTTTTGGATGGATTCACGATCACGGGAGGATTTTGGTATCCCTCCAATTCTGGAGAAGGTGGTGGGGGCGTCTCTTTCTCATCGGTCACCTCGGCTACCATGAACAATTGTACAATCACCAGAAACTCTGCCTCTATCGGGGGTGGGGTGGCATGTAATGATGCCCATCCCACCCTGGTCAATTGCTTGATCACCAGTAACAAAGCCTATACAGGGGGCGGGGTGTCTTCCTATGACTCCGCACCCACGCTTACCAACTGTACAGTGTCTGGGAACACGTCGGGCCAGGGTGGTGGTTTGTCTAGCGAAAATTCTTCCTCCTTGACTCTCTCTAGCTGCACAATTTCTGGGAACACGGCCAATGATGGAGGCGGTGTGTATTGCCATAATGCCTCCTTGACGATGACGAACTGTTTGATTTCCAGCAACGTGGCATCCACCTATGGGGGCGGAGTCTGCATGTATCGAATCGGCTTTGGCCTATACACTCAAAACTTGACCAATTGCACCCTCGCCGGAAACTCAGCCCCGGAGGGGGGTGGGTTGTATATCTATAGACACTCTCCCACAGTGACCAATTGTATTCTCTGGAATACGGGTGATGAAGTGAGTCTTGTTCACAGTGGTGTTCCAGTGGTTAGCTACAGTTGCATAGAGGATGGGTATAGCGGTACAGGCAATATAAGTGATACGCCACTTTTTATGGATGCCACCAATGGAGATTACCACTTGCAGGCGGGCAGTCTGTGCGCTACAGCGGGAATTGGACCCGCATTGAATTCCAATGTCCCGAGCTATGATCTGGATGGTGTTCCGCGTTTTGGAGACTTTTGTACTATCGGAGCGTATGAGATTCCTCATCTTGCACTCACCCCCACTCCAACCCTGGCGGATACCCCAACAGCCACGGATATTCCCACTCTCATAGCCACTCCGAGTCCCACGGAAACTACACAGCCCAATTACGATGTGTGGCCGGAAACGGGTGATGGCGAGGTGGACAGCCGCGATCTATTACAATTGATGAGCGATCAGGAAAACCTGGGGGGAATCCTGTTTGATTTCTCCTGTTATTGGCAAAGAACTCTGGTGAAGTAAGTCAAAAGGAATTGGCCCCGGAGTTGAATGCTCCGGGGCCAATTGGTTCTCCAACGCGATTGAAATCGCTACTCCGCCCACTTAGAACGGTAACGGGCTGATGGTCCCGCGTGGTTCGATGTCGATGATCTGAGTGCCCACCCAGGTGGTGGTGTACTCGATCCCGTCGACTGTCTCTTTTTCTTTCTTACAGGGAACAGGGAAGGTTACTTCGCCCTGGTCCGTTGCTTTCAGGTTGTCGATGACAGCATAACCATCCTTCACCAGCACTTTACAGGCAGCACCATTGACCGTGAGTTTCAACGCTTGTGCATCCACCCAGCCGGGAATCCGGACTTGCAGCATTTTACCGGTCTTCATGGTGAACTTGACTGAGCCGTGGACCGGCAGGCCACTGTCCACCGTGATGTCTTGTGTGCCGGCATCGAATAGCAGATTCACCTTGACTATTTTGTCATCAGCCATCACCTCGTGTTCGAGAGAGGCGCACAGGGCGTTGACTCCGCCGGAGATGATGTCCTGCGTGGTCAGCGGCCAGGTCCCAGAGTCCATCCGGTCATTGGGCTTCTGCATGGCATAACCACCAATAACCCGTTCCAGGATGTTGCGCTCCCAGTCGCCCTTGGGGGCGGGATTGTCATGTAGGAACTTCTCCAGGTCCTCCTTCATGAACTGAGTTGGGAGCAACATTCCACGCAGGTAACGCTCCGCCATCTCATAGAATTCCGGGTAGCCTGCCTGCCCCAGATACAGCGCCGCGCGGATGATATCACCGGTCTGGTTGATCTCACCGCGTGAGATCAAATTGGCGGGATGTTCGGGTAGAACCTCATCGCCCCAACCCCAGGAACTGAAGTACTCGGGGACTCCAATCCGCATGACCAGAATGCAGTCCGCTAACAGGGCTGTGTCATTGGCCGCAAGGGCATACTGGATGAGCCCCGCCAGCGAGGAGGTGATCGAGTGAATGTGACCACCGGAGTCCTTGAAGGGAGCGAAATGCCCCTCAGCGGTGTAGCCGGTGCGGATGGTGGCATGGGCGAAACGGCCCGCCAAGGCGAAGGCATCCTTATCGCCTGAGAATTGCCAGTACTCCACAAGTGGCCCCACCAGGCGTCCGTTGGTGGTAGCGTCGCAGCCGATGCCTCGAATCCGGTTCGGGATCCCGGCTTTCTCCTCCAGTTGGGTGGAGAGATGTCCCTGCTCATCGGTGATCGAGGTGAGTGTCATCACCATGCGGTGGGCGGTTTCCTTGGCCCAGGCGTCATTCCGCACACGCATCATCGCTAGCAGCGACAGGAACCCCTCGCGCATGTCATGACCAATGACTGACCGTTCATAATGGTTTTCGGGGTCATAAAAACTCGGTAGGGAATCCACGTTATTGAACATATCCTGTGTGTATTGCCGGAGAACGGAGTAGTGGGTGGCCTCCATCGGGATGCCAACGGTTTCCTCGGCCAGTAGAGTGGCCCACATGGCTCTTCCGACCGCATGAGAAACACTCATCTCCAGCGGATGGTTACGGGCCGAGGGGCCCATCGCACCGGTTCCATCCAGGTTGAAACCGCTTCCCCAATAGATTTCCGGGAAACCAGGGCTGCCGGCGGGATGGCACTTCCGGTTCATCGGGTCATTGAGGGGAGCTAGCCACATGTGTTCCCAGTTTAAATGGTGGCGCAGCGAGGTCACGCCCAGTTCGACCGCCTTATGGATATTGGTGCGGATGGGCAATTGCTCCAGGTCTTTCCCGCCCATAGCGGAAGAGTACTCCTCAACCGAGGGCCACTGTTCCGTGATCTGGGGAAGCTTGGTCCGGATGGCTTTGGGGGGTTCTTTGAGTGGGACATCTGGATTGGAGCCCCAGATCTCGATCTTGTCGATCGAAGCCTTGAATTCTCCGGCGAGAGCGTTCCTATCAAAAGCGAACATGATTCCGGTGATTTTCTTTCCCGGGACCCAACGGCCCAAGGTGCATTCGATGGTGGACCAGTGCCCCACTGTCCCATGCCCAACGCCGGGGTGCATGGGGGTATTTGTCTGGTCACTCGCGCCGCTATCCCGCAATGTGGAGCCATCCTCGAAGAGCAGATCGATTCCCGTGAAACGTCCCAGTTCATTATCCGGCCTGAACCAGTACCGCAGGACAGTCGCGGAGGTCACCGGGAAATTCACATCAAAGATCCGGTAGTAGATGTGCGATATCGATCCTTGCCCATTTTTCCCCGAGAGAACCAGGGCGCGTGAACCATCGATTCCGGTCCCATCCACAACCTGGATGGAGGACTCGGGGATATTACTCTGGACCACGACGGGCAGTGGCTGGTTGAGCACTGGATCGCCGGGATTAAATTGAGTGCTCAGCAGGGTGGTGAAGGTGCAATCGATATTAAATGAGAGCGGACCGTTGAAACTTTGATTGTGTCCGCTGGCATCCACCGCCATCACATTCCAGTAGAGGGTTTGAGAGACCTTCTCCTCATAGGTGAACTGGATCGAGGTGGAGGAGATTGCCTCCTTTGTAAAGATGACTTTGGACAACTCAGGATCCGAGGCTACAGTGATGTTATAGGTGATTCCCGGTCCAGCATTGCTCCATTCGAGTTTGATGGGGCCCGCCGGGAGAGTGGTGTGAAAGGCGGGTTGTTTGAGGAAAAACGCTCCGGGGCCATCATTCTCCATCGGCAGCCAGGAGTCATAGAATGTCCCCGGCGCGCCGGCGGTGGCGTAGTCGCACAAGTTGAGATTCCTTCCGTCCGTCCCAGTGAACTGCAAGAGACGCATCGGCTTGAACTGGCATTCCGGAACCGTAGCCTCTTTGAAATCGAGGCGCTTGGAATCGAGTGTGGGAATTTCCGCTAGGTCGAAGGAATTAAACTTCTGGTCATAGGTGAGCAGGAGCGGTCCCACAAACAGGGAACTCTTCAAGCCTACATTCTCATCGCCTCTGATCCACCGGAGGGAGAAATCCAGATTCATTTCGATCTTGTCTCCGGCCTTCCATTCCCGTGTGAGCGGGCAGTAAGTGCCCGGCTGAACCTGGCTGACCGCTTCTCCGTTAACTGTCACACTGGTCTGTTTCGACCACTCTGGAATCCTCACGAAGAGAGTGGTGGAGGCCGGTTTGGGAGGTGTGACCTCGATCTCGATCTTACCCTCCACGGGGTATTGAGTCCGTTGAGTGAGGGTCCACTTGCCAGCCTTGGGATCGGTGAAGGTGATCGTTCCAGGGCCGTAGTAATTCACATAGATCCCCTCCTCCCCTGTGAGAACCGCCCAATCGGAAAGAATCGCCAATCCACGCGCCGCATTCACCGAACAACAGTTCAATTCCGGGGTTCCGGGACGGCTTTGGAAGACGATGGTCTGCTGGGAGGACTCGCGGCG
>CAYRBI010000104.1:0-20956 GCA_964422415.1 uncultured bacterium
TTCTCCTATGGCAGTGAGGATGAAAAGGATGTGATAGATATCCTTTATGGCTTGAGCGATGAAACCACCGGCGGGATGTACAAAATCATTGATGATGACCTATCCATCACCCTCCACGCGCTCGAGACCGTGGGCAAAATGGAGGTATTGTCCCGGCCCTCAGTTCTGGCTAAACAGAATGAGGAAGCGGTGGTCATGGTGGGTCAGGAGTTTCCCTTCGTTGAGAATAGCCGTGTCACCTCGGATGGCCAAACCATCAACACAGTGACGTATGAGGACATCGGAATCATCTTGACGGTCACCCCCAGCATCTCACCCGATAACCTGGTGACCATGGATCTCGAGCCGGAGATCTCCACGCTGACCAGCGATACGGTACCCATATCCGATACGGTCGAGGCGCCCGTGTTCGCCAAGCGTTCCGCCACGACAGTGGTCGTAGTTCCGGACGGAAAGACTGTCGTGATCGGCGGTATGATGGAAGACAACTTGACGGAATCGGTCGATAAGGTTCCCATCGTGAGCGAGATTCCTCTCTTCGGCAAGTTATTCCAACGCAAACAAGTCAAAAACACAAAGACCGAATTGCTCATCTTCGTGACACCCCATGTCGTAAGAGGAGGAGACCAACTGGATACCCTATCCTGTTACGAACGGGGTAAATCGGAGACCGCGCTCAAGAGTCTGGAGACCCGGCGCGCGGACAAATTCCTAGACGACACCGCTGGAAGCATACAGCCGCGGGATCAACCAGAGCCACAGGATTGGCCGGAAGAAGTAACCGAGCGCTAGCAGCCTGTTGGCAAGATCGAGATTGTGGTGACACCGTGAAGCCGCTTTCGCAGGAATGAGGATAGGCTTGGGTGGTGAGCGATCCCGCTATTGAGTAAACAGACGAAACCTATCATGCGTTCGCGCATGAAACCATACGGGAGTCACATTTCATGCGCCTGAGGGGAAGATATACAGTCTATGGATTACTCGCGATCCTCTGGTGTGCCATTGGAATCTGGCAAACCATTGAGCACGTGCGTGTCATGCGAGCAGCCCGGGATACGCTTTACCGGCGGGCAGCGGACATCTCGAATACGGTGGGAGTGGTCATCCGTTCACAGCGCCTCTTTGTGACACAAAAGCGGTTGGAGGCCGCACTCCAACAGCTCGCCACCGCGCAGGATATGCGTTCGGTGGCGGTGATGAACGCCTCGGGAGAAGTGGTGGCTCACGGGGGCCAGGCACTCACTGGTGTTCTGGATGATTTTCCCGAGAGTGGAGAACGGTGGGATACTGAGACACTCACAGTGGTGAGTCCGGTGGACTTCGGAGCCGAGATGGATAACCGTTGGGAAATGCGTCCTCCCTTCGTGATTGTAACCGACCGGGAACCTGGGCCACCGCCACCGCCCGATGGCGGTCCTCCCCCGGAGGGTGCCCTTTCTGGTCCCGGCGGACCTCCCCCGCCGCCCCCGCCATGGGGTGAGGAGGGTGACAAACCTCTTCCCGCCGGTCCGTGGGTACGAGGATCGACCAGTGATGTGGTGCACGATGCCTCGCATTCCATCCTGAGAGGAACTAACGAACCCAGGCGCCCAGACCGTCCGTGGAGATCCCGCCGTTTCCGCCGTCCACCCGAGATGAATGAACAGCAGTTCAAAGACTTGCTCAAGAAAAAGGGTCTACATGGTTTCGTCCTGGTTATGTCGACCAGCGCATCCCGGGCTTCGGTTCATTACGATCTGTGGCTTCGACTGGTGATTATGGTGTTCACATCAGTTGCAGCCGTGGGATTGGGTACAGCTTGGCGGAACATGCAACGGTCCTCGCACCTGCAAATGCGTCTGATCCGTGCCAGCGAGATGAATGAGCATCTGCGTGAGATGAACATCGCCGCGGCCGGCCTGGCCCATGAAACGCGCAATCCACTCAACATCGTCCGCGGCCTAGCCCAGATGATTACCACCCGCCCCGATGCCTCCACCGAAATCCGCAAGCAAGCCAAAGATATCACCGAGGAAGTGGATCGCGTGGCGGCGCGTTTGAATGAATTCATCGAGTACTCCAAACCCCCCGTCACCCGCCCGGCCGCACGTCATATCAATGCCGTGATCCGGGATGTGGAACGTACTCTGGAGAGTGACAAAGAGGAGAAATCGGTCGGATTCACCTTAACCGGTCTGGAGCTGGTGGTGGAGGCCGATGAGCCCTCGCTCCGGCAGATCTTCTTCAATCTCATCCTGAATGCGATTCAAGCAGTCCCGGAAGGGGGTCAAATCGAGGTCGCAGTCGAAGAATCTGGCGCGGATGAGGCCTTTGTGGAGGTCCGGGACAACGGTCCAGGAGTCCCCGAGGAGGCCCGGCATTCGATTTTCCGCCCCTACTTCACCACGCATGAAGGGGGAACCGGACTCGGATTGGCGGTGGTCCGTCAACTTGTCTTGGCGAATGGCTGGGAGATCGAATACAATCCTGGAAAGAATGGAGGCGCGGTCTTCCGAATCCAAGGCCTCAAAATCATTTCCAGGAATCCATGACAGAAAGTCGAAGAAAGACTGGCTCTTCCCCCTTCGACAAGAATATCCTTGTGGTGGATGACGACGCTGGCCAGCGGAGCCTGCTCGAGTCCTTCCTAACCCACGAAGGCTTTTCTGTCATGACCGCATCTTCCGGATCCGAGGCGCTCGCGCTTTTGGAAGCGGAACCGGTGAGTATGATGATCTCCGATGTCCGTATGCCGGGCATGTCGGGGTTAGTCACGCTCCGGAAAGCGCGTGAGATCCTGCCGAGTCTGCCGGTCGTCCTGGTCACCGCTTTTCCCGATGTACGGGATGCGGTCGGTGCAATGCAGGACGGCGCCATCAATTACCTCGAAAAGCCGATTGACCTGTATGAGCTTCATGCCCTGATTCAAAAGGTCCTCGGAGTTCATGCCCCAGCAAATCCGCTCGCGGACGAATTGGTTCTGCCTCCCAATGTGATCGCCAACAGCCCCGCAATCCGCCAGGCATTCCGTGAAGCCGCGCTGGTGGCCCCCTCGGAGACACGGGTGTTGATCACTGGGGAGAGTGGTGCTGGCAAGGAGGTCATCACCGATCTGATCCATGCCTGGAGCGGGCGTGCGAATGGACGGATTGTCAAAGTGAACTGCGCCTCAATCCCCGATACCCTACTGGAGAGCGAACTCTTCGGACATGTCAAAGGCGCCTTTACCGGCGCGAGCGAGAATCGTATCGGACGCTTCGAGGAAGCGGCGGGGGGAACCCTGCTGCTCGATGAAATCGCGGAGATGTCGCCCAATCTACAGGCCAAGTTACTGCGGGTCACCCAGGATGGAACCTTTCAGAAGGTGGGATCCAATCAGGAAAGGCATTCGGATGCGCGTATCCTGGCCGCGACCAACCGGAACCTCGAAGACGAGGTGGAGAATAAGCGCTTCCGGGAGGATCTCTTCTTCCGTCTGAGTGTGATGGAGATTTATGTCCCGCCACTCCGGGAGCGTCTGGCGGACATTGCACCCTTGGCCACCTTCTTCGCCGCCGAGTTTTCCAGCGGCCGCACACGCCTCTCGCCGGCGGCGCTTTCCTGCCTGGAACTCTACCGTTGGCCCGGCAATGTCCGGGAGCTACGCAACGCCATGGAGCGGGCGGTTCTCATGGCGCATGGTGGGATGATTCTTCTTGAACATCTTCCAAAACGAGTCCAAAAAGCAGGCCTCGATAGCGATGCGGAAGCGGGTGAATCCTCACGTGGGCATCGCATGGAGGAGGTTCAACGGTTGGCTATCTTCCAAGCCATGCGTGAGCACAACTACAACCGTACCGAGACCGCCCGGGCGCTCGGGATTAGCCGCCGTGCATTGCTCTACAAGCTCAAGAGCTTTGCCGAACAGGGGTATGTGATCGGCCCCGATAATGAACGTGGGTGATGAGAACAGGACAAGGAGGTTTGGGGGGGGTGCAAGGTGTCTTACCGTCCCCGGATCACCACCTTGTCAAAATCGGCGGTGTCATCAAAGGAGCCGAACCCAATCTTGCCCTTCCCGAAGTGTGAATCCGTGGCCTTCATCACCGGTTTGGTCATGTCATCGAAGAAGACACTGATCTCCCCCAAGGTGGAGTCCCGGATCACACGGACATGATGCCAGCCCTCATCCCAATGGGTTCCTTGAGACCGTTCAGTGGCGATAGAGACACGCGGTTCTCCATTCACCAGAAAGATTGAATTCGCATGTTCATCGGCCTTGGTGGCCAGATGGACATAATAGAAGTGCGTGGCATCCTGGCCACCAAACAACAAGCACACATCACGATGCCCATACTCCGCTTGAGTTGAACGGACTGTCGCATCCAGGATCAGATCCGCCACCGCCACATCCTTTACCCACACGATATTCTCCGGTGACCGTACGGCGGGCTTGTAACTGCTATCCTTGAGCATCGAGAGGAACGAACTGTCCTTTTCAGTGACAATCTTCCAGGCACTGGGATCCATGAACTCCAAACGTCCGGTATCTCCGGAGGTGAAGTCCTCCTCGAAGACGACGGGCCAGAGCGGTTCCGCGGTTACGGAAGTCATTCCCACCACCAAAGTGACGAGACAGATGAAAATGAATGCTGCCTTAATGAAAGAATGAGGTTGGGACGAGAATCCCTTCTCGTTCCGGCGGATTACTCCCAAGGTGTTGTTGTGTCTTGTTGTCATGCTTCTCTCCTCTTTTGTCATTCCCACGCAAGCGGCTCCACGGTGCCCTCATAACTTCAAGCCTTTTACTGGGCTGTTAGCGGCTGGATCTGGTTTGTTCCAACCAGTCTTGATGAATCCGGATGAGAGACTCAACCTTTTCTGGAAATTCTCCGGCCCGGTTACGGCTTTCTGTAGGATCCTCCGCGAGATTCACCAGGAAGAACCGGTCTGATTCGGGGAGAGGTCCGGAGCGTGTGGGATCGACCGGATTGCCGATGAGCTTCCAATCTCCTTGACGGACCGCCCATTGAGGTTCCTTTATACTATTGACATACCAGTGGAGGATTTCATGCGGGGAGGGGGAGGAACTGGACTGGAGGACCGGGACCAGGCTGAGTCCATCCAAGCCTTGTGGAAGCGGACTGATCCCACATAGTTCAGACAGAGTGGGGAACCAGTCGCAACCATGCCCGGTTTGGTCACGAACCTCTCCGGCGGGAATGTGACCCGGCCAACGGATGATGGCGGGAACCCGGATCCCGCCTTCGAAAAGGCTGAATTTGGCCCCGCGTAATCCACCCGCGCTACCTCCACCGGAATGAGCCCGTTCCTCCACCGAATGACCCTGATCCGATTGAAATACAACAATCGTGTTTTCTCTCAAACCTAGATCCTCAAGCCGCTGGAGGAGGACTCCAATCTTCTCATCGAGTGTAGAGACGAAGGCGGCATAGAGGTTCCGCGGATAAGGGACACCCTTTTCCTTGTAGTAAGCCAGCCACTTTTCGCTCCCCTGATAGGGGTAATGCGGAGCATTGATCGCGAAATAGAGGAAGAAGGGATGTTGCTGGTTGCCTTCCATGAAGTGGGTGGCTTCCTCAACCATCAGATCGGAGAAGAACCGCCCCTCCCGCCAGACCTCTTCACCATTCTGGTAAAGGTCATGCCGGTTGGAGCCACCCCAGTAAAAGAAGTGCGAGTAGTTGTCGATGCACCCGCCCATATGACCGAAAGAATAATCGAAGCCCTGTGCATTCGGCATGGTGTCTGGGTTGAAACCAAGATGCCATTTACCAATGTGAGCGGTGGCATAACCGGCTTGCTTGAACACCTCGGCCAAAGTCACCTGGTCTCCTGGCAGACAAGGATCACCGGGAGTGCAGGAACAATTTCCAGGGACACCGGCATGAAGGGGGTATCTTCCGGTCAGCAATCCCGCGCGGGAAGGTGAGCAGACTGGCGAGGGGGCATAGAAATGAGAGAAACGTACTCCCCCGGCCGCGAGGGTATCAATGTTCGGGGTAGCGATATCCTTCGCGCCATACACGCCCGTGTCGATAGAACCTTGGTCATCGGTGTAGATGAGCAGGACATTGGGCGGACGGGTGCTCTGAGCGGCTCCCGCCAGGTGTGGAGCCAACAGGGAAGCCATCCCCATGGAGGTGAGGATCCTCAGGAAATCACGGCGGGTAGTGGGTTTTCGCCGGACCAGGTCCATGGAAGAAAGGCTATCACATGTACACATGACTCAACAGAGAATGCGTGGTTCATGAGTCTCCGTTCCATCATTTCCAAAACCTGAAAGCTGTTTTCAAAAAATATGTTGACCGTCCCCTTCTAAAGGCATAACGTAAAAGCGTAGGAACATGATGTCTCTGAGCCGTTGCTGTCAGGAGGTTTCGTAAAGCCCAATTGGTTCTCGTGGTGAGGACACTTCGTCCGTAATTCGTGTTCTCTTCTTGATAAGGATAGTTCCGCAGCCGTGCCGTGGTGACATGGTGGCACAACGTTGGTGCCCTGAGGGGGTGGACAATGTGGACAATCCAAGTTGAGTCGCTCGAAGCGCTGGTTGAAGTACTGCGCCAACATGAATACCGGGTCGTGGGACCTTGCGCCAGAGAAGGCGCGATTGTGCTGGAGGACCTATCCACGGCCGCCGGCCTACCGCGCGGGCTGGGGGATGAACAAGAGGCGGGAACCTACCGGTTGAAGAGCACGGATAATGGCAACCTGTTTGATTATGTGGTTGGCCCCCAATCCTGGAAAAAATTCCTGCATGATCCCATTCTGAAACTGTGGACCGCGCGCCGTGATAAGCGTGGGATCCATCTTCAGCCAATCCCAAGGACTCCCAGCAAGTTGGCTTTTTTCGGTATCCGCCCCTGTGAGCTCGCCGCTATCGAAATCCAGGACAAGATCCTGCTCCATGGAAAATATGCTGATGAGACTTACCGTATCAACCGCGAGGGTCTCTTTACGATCGCGGTAAATTGCGCCCACCCCGCCGCGACCTGTTTCTGTGGTTCGCTGAACACCGGCCCCGCCGCCGAACAGGGCTTTGACCTCGCTCTCACCGAACTTTCCCAGCAAGGCGCCCATTCTTTCTTCGTCGAGGTGGGTACCCCGCGTGGCGAGGAAATCTTGTCCCGTATCCCCAGACAGCAAGCGAGTGAAGCGGAGATCGAAGCAGCAAACCAGGTCAAGGAGGCAGCCGCCAAACGGCTCACCCGCAGCCTCCCCACCGAGGGGCTCCGGGACATTCTGATACGCAACTTCGACAGTCCTTATTGGGAACAGGTCTCCCTCCGTTGCCTGGCCTGCGCGAATTGCACCTTGGTCTGTCCCACATGCTTCTGCACCACAGTTGAGGACTATACCGATCTGCACGGTGAGAATGCGGAGCGGGTACAACGCGCCGATTCCTGTTTCACACGGGATTTTTCCTATCTCCATGGCGGTAGCGTCCGTACCTCGCTCCTTTCACGGTACCGCCAGTGGTTGACCCACAAGCTGGCTGGGTGGGTGGACCAGTTTGGGACCTCGGGGTGCGTGGGCTGTGGACGGTGTATCACCTGGTGCCCGGTGGGGATTGATATCACCCAGGAAGTAGCGGCAATCCAAGCGTCCGATAACACGCTTGAGCGTGCATGAGGAGGACATTGCAATGGTCATTACCATGAAGGAAATGTTGGCAAGTCATCCCTTCCTCAAGGATCTTCCCGAGCGCCACCTTGAGGTCTTATCAGGATGCGCCGAGAACGTGGCCTTCGAGCAGGGGCAGCAGATCTTCCGCGAGGGAGGAGAAGCCAACCGGTTCTTTCTCATTCGTCATGGGAAGGTGGCGATTGAAACCTATTCCCCGGGACGGGGAAGTATCTGTATACAAACCATTGGCGAGGGGGAGGTGCTGGGTTGGTCCTGGATCATTCCACCCTACAAGTGGCTTTTCGATACCCGTGCGGTGGAACTGACACGCGCCTTTGCAATTCATACCGAATGCCTACGTGGGCATTGCGAGGAGGATAAGGATTTTGGATATGAGATGACCCAGCGCTTCATGCAGGTCACGGCGCGGCGTCTCCGGGCGGCCCTGGTGCAACTGATCGACCTATATGGAGATAAACATTGAGGAGGCGACCCTCATGTCAGCGCCCAACGATGTAATGTTACCCACTCTCTACCGGATTCAGCGGATCCAACAGGAGACCGCGGACACCTTTACGGTTCATCTCTCCTCCTCGGAGGGAAAGAAGACCACCCCCTTCGCGCCAGGCCAGTTCAACATGCTTTATGTGTATGGGGTTGGGGAGGTGCCCATCTCAATCTGTGGCAACCCAGCCACGCCGGAGACCCTGGTTCACACCACCCGCGCCGTGGGAGCGGTCACCGGAGCCATGAAAAAAATGAAGTTGGGCGATCAAATCGGGATTCGTGGTCCCTATGGGACTCACTGGCCAGTGGAGGATGCGGTGGGGAGCGACATCGTAATCGTGGCGGGCGGCATCGGCCTGGCTCCATTACGGCCCGCGCTCTATCACCTGGTCGACCATCGTAACCGTTATGGACGGGTCGTCCTACTGTATGGCACCCGCAGCCCCGAGGACATCCTTTTCAAGAATGAACTCAAGAAATGGCGTGCCCAATTCGACCTTGAAATCTATGTCACCGTGGATCGCGCCACTGGCAGCTGGCGGGGCAATGTGGGTGTGGTGACCGGCCTCATTCCCAAGGCCCCCTTTGACCCGCACCAGACCGTGGTTCTGGTGTGCGGACCGGAAGTGATGATGCGCTTCACGTTGCAGGAGTTAGAGAAGCGCGGAGTCAGCCGGGACCGTATTTACCTCTCGATGGAACGGAACATGAAATGCGCGGTGGGGATGTGTGGTCACTGCCAGCTCGGCTCCTTCTTTGTCTGCAAGGATGGGCCGGTCTTCCGCTATGACCACCTGAACGGACATCTTGAGAAAAGGGAGCTTTGAGATGACTAAGGCCCCGAAACCAAAACTTGCGGTGTGGAAATTCGCCTCCTGCGATGGTTGCCAGTTAAGCCTCCTGGATTGCGAGGATGCGCTTTTGGAGGTGGCGGGCGCGATCGATATCGCCTATTTCCCGGAGGCGACCAGCGCCGTGGTGAAGGGTCCTTATGACCTTTCGCTAGTAGAAGGCTCCATCACCACACCCCATGATGGAGAACGGATTCACAAGATCCGTCATCAATCCAAGACCCTGGTCACCATTGGAGCCTGCGCTACCGCTGGTGGCATCCAAGCCTTGAGAAATTTCACGAATGTCCGTGATCTCATCCCCATGGTGTACGCCAACATGTCTTATATTGAGACACTCAACAAATCGACTCCTATTTCCGAGCATGTTTTTGTTGATTTCGAATTGCGCGGCTGCCCAATCAACAAATCCCAGCTGGTCGAGGTGCTCTGCGCCTTTCTCAATGGACGCAAACCGAACATATCCCCGCACAGTACCTGTCTCGAATGCAAGCTGCGCGGGAATGTGTGCGTCATGGTGGCGCATGGCAGCCCCTGCCTGGGGCCGGTGACTCATGCCGGGTGCGGAGCCATCTGTCCCAGCTACAACCGCGGCTGTTATGGCTGCTTCGGTCCCAAGGAGACCAGTAACACCCGCTCATTGGCGGCCTGGTTCAGCCAGAACGGACTCACGGAGACAGAAATCGTAAGGGCATTCCGAAGCTTCAATGCCTACGCCGAGGACTTCCGCAGGGAGAGTGAGGCCCATGACCACTAAGATAATCAAGGTCGATTACCTCGCGCGGGTCGAGGGAGAGGGGGCCTTTCAGATCAAGGTCCGTGACCAGAAGGTAGTTGACTCTAAACTCATCATCTTCGAGCCACCCCGCTTTTTCGAGGCTTTTCTGCGTGGACGTGATTTCCGTGAGGCGTGCGATATTACCGCCCGGATCTGTGGAATCTGCCCGATCGCCTACCAGAGCGGCGCAATCAACGCCATGGAGAATATCTGCGGAGTGACTGTCCACCCCCAGATCCGCGAGCTACGCCGTCTCATCTACTGTGGCGAATGGATCGAAAGCCATTCCCTGCATGTCTTCATGCTGCATCTGCCCGATTTCCTGGGTTACCAGGATGCGATCCAGCTAGCCAAGGACCATCCGGAGGAGGTCAAACTCGCACTGCGTCTGAAGAAGATTGGGAACGAGATCGTCTCGTTGCTCGGGGGACGGGAAATACACCCGGTCAACATGGCGGTCGGTGGTTTCTACCGGGTTCCCACCCAGTCCGAACTGAGGGGGCTACTCGAAAACCTCCAATGGGCTCAGGAAGCCTGCCACAAGATGATCACGCTCACCTCGCATTTAAAGTTCCCAGACTTCGAGCGCGATTATGAATTCGTCGCCATGCGGCATCCCACGGAGTATCCCTTCAATGAGGGCGGACTGGTCTCCAACAAAGGCTTGGATATCCCCCTCTCCAACTATTTCAATCACTTTGAGGAAATCCATATGCAGCACACTACCGCCCTGCAATCGGTCATCAAGGGCCGTGGAGCCTATGTGGTCGGTCCACTCGCACGTTACAACCTGAATTTCGACCGTCTCGATAAGGACTCACAGGAATCCGCCCTTACCGCCGGTTTGACGGAGCATTGCCGGAATCCCTTCAAGAGTATCGTTGTCCGTTCCGTGGAGACCCTCTACGCGGTGAATGAGGCCATACGCGTCATCCAGAACTACACACCGCCAACCGAGGCGAAGATAGAGGTCCGTCCGCACGCGGGAATTGGCATTGGTTGTAGCGAAGCCCCTCGTGGAATCTGTCTGCATCGCTATCGTATCGGCGAGGATGGATCCATCCTTGATGCGCGTATCGTTCCGCCCACATCGCAGAATCAGAAATCGATGGAAGAGGATCTGGTGGGCTTTGTCCCCGCACGCCTCAATCTGCCCAAGGAGAAACTGGTCTGGCAATGTGAGCAACTTATCCGCAACTATGATCCCTGCATCTCTTGCTCGGTTCACTTTCTAAAACTCGATATCGACTACATTTAAACAGTGATCCAACGAATCGGCTCAGAAATCCTGCTTATCGGAGTGGGGAACGAATGGCGTTCGGATGATGGGATTGGTCTAGAGGTTGGACGGCGGATTAAGAACCTTGCCATACCAGGAGTTCATGTTGTCTTTGAGAACCGGGATGGGATCTCCCTCGATGAGGTGTGGCGGGGTTGGAATAAAGTGATCGTGGTCGATGCGATGTGTTCGGGAACCGGAGCGGGAACAGTGCTCCGGATTAACGCCAACAACACCCATCTGAAGCCAGGGGTCTTCCCCCAATCTGTTCATGCCTTCGGGGTGGTGGAGGCGGTGGAGCTCTCCCGGGTGTTGGGAGACATCCCAGAGTGTCTGGTGATCTATGGGATCGAGGGCAAGGAATTCAGCCACGGAAAGATCCTGTCCCCCGAAGTGAGTGAAGCGGGTGAAAAAGTAACCGCCCGGATTGTTGAAGAAATTGACTGTCTCCGTACCGGTCTGGAGGCCAACAGCGATGCATGAACTGGCCCAGATCCCACCTCTGCTCGGAAAGATCCGTGAACTCAAGGCTGCCGAGGGCGCAAGCGAGGTTTTACGTGCCAACCTCCAGATGGGGATCCTTTTCCCCATGAGCCCAGAAATCCTCAAGATTCATCTTGCCGAAGCGGTGCGTGGCACCGATCTGGAAAACATAGACTGGATTATCATGCAATCCGCCGGACCAGATGACCCCGGTCCGGCGGATTTACTGCTCGAATCATTGGAATTGAACGAGTAGAAGACCTCAACCCTCCGCAATCACCTCGAATCCCATCAAGGTCCCCAAGTCAGCCATGCTTTGCTTGTGGTCGCCATAGAATACCACCCGGTGTAGCAGGGTCATCACACCATCCAGGGTCTGCCCACCTCCCCAGTTCAGGAAGAACTTCTCCGCGTCATCGACCTCGGTAACAAACTGGGTCCGGCATCCCAGCGGATTGTGGGTCACATCGATAATCTTCCCGGTCGAGAGCAACATCTTGTCGAGATTCACCAGCTTGGCACAGGTGACCGCCTGGCCGATCCGGTTCTCCACATCTAAAGCCACACCCTGGCCGCTATCGGTCTGAGTACGGATGGTGAAGGGCAACCGTTCGCTCTGGGGGCCATCCATCCGGGTCGCGGAAGTGCAATGGAAGTGGATGAGTGAATTACGAGCGGTGTCGAAGACAGGATCGGTGATGAAACCAGGAACACCGAAGGCATACTGGAAGATCAGCATGGTGAGAGTTGAGTCCATATCGCCCTCGCAAGCCCCGACATAACCAAGGTCATTCAATTTGCTAAAGGCCAGACAGCCCTTGGCTGGGCCACCCATGCAATTGGAGCTGGTAACAGCCTGAGCATTTTCACGTTGCATCATGGCTTTCAGGGCGAGGTAATAGCGGGCTGAACTAATAACCTCATCGCGGGTGGGCTCCAACACCCCCTTGGCCTGGCTGAGCCAGTACTTTTCGGCCTCGGCCTCGGCTTCCTTGATGTCAACCGCCTTATGGGCTTCCTCGGTCTGCTCCACGGTGACCGGGACTAGTTCCACTCCATAGCGATTCTTCACCGCCGTGGCATCGCAGGCCGCGGGAGTTCCCACAGGCCCCCGGATCACAAGGATACGTGTTTTCTTGAGCATCGCAGGGACACGCATCAGCCCGGCCATCCGGTCTAACTCACTCCAGTCGCTGGTGGGCAGGACCACCACTTTCTTGCCCGCCTTTTTCCAGCCGGGAAAATACATCCAGCCATGCCCGCTAAAGGGCTGCGAAAGCACCGCGGTGGGCAGTCCCACATCGATGATCTGGTCCATCGCCTGTTTCGGGGCATCGCCCCCATGCCCGGAGAGGTGGAACAGGAAGACTCCATCCGCATCCGCCAACTTGGGAATCACTTCGGAAGCCTGAGTGGGCGGAACCGTCTCCCCGCCTACGAATTTCACATTCCCCAGTTTTCCCTCCAACTCGGTCAGATAGGCATCCAATTTCGCATCTTCACCTTTGGGCCGGGAAAGATAGATGTCACCAGTCCTGCCCACAAAGACCTTATGGATCTTCACCGGGGCCGTATCCGTCCGAATATCATCGGCCGCCGCGACCACTGTCTGGCTATGGAACAATCCCGAGAGCAACACACCACCCGCCGTAGCGGTTCCCAAAAACTCACGCCGGCTCAGAGAACAACCCATGACAGCCTCCTTGAAATGAATAGTGAAACCATACCGGCAAGATAGAACTCCATTGATGGAATCTCTAGCACAATCTTTCGGAGACAAGATTATTTAAACCGTGCATCCGCTCCATCATTCTCCAAAATGTTCTAGAGTTGAGCTCCCAAAAACGCACGGAAAGGTGCACACCCCATGAGGTTCCTTCTCTCCCTGATACTTCTCCTCTCCCTTGCCGCTCAACCCAGCAACGGGTCCGAACCGAGGCTCAAGTGGACTTTCACTGCTGGATCGAACCTTTATGCATCGCCCCTGGTGGCGGACATGCATCCCAACCCGGGCCTGGAGACCCTCCTCAGCGATAGTGAAGCACGCCGTCTGCGTTGCATCAGCGCGGATGGCCAGCAGCTGTGGGAGCTGGATGGTGGTTGGACCCTGCGCCTAACCACCTCAGCCGCGCTGACATGGGCCAAAGACACGGGAACCCCTACCCTTCTCATCGGATCAACAGATGGGCGGCTGATCTGCGCCAACGCGGCAACAGGCACGATCCTCTGGAAGACCGAGGTGGGCCGAATCGAGTGGGGAGGTGTCCTCTGGGCTGATCTGGATGGCGATGGAGATGATGAGGCCATCGCGGGAACCGAGTCGAATGGCATCCATGTCTTTTCACGCGAGGGGACACCCCGGTGGGTCTATCCCGCCACGCCGGAGCAAGCGAAACCCTTGCTCCCCTGCCCCATCGCCGCCGCCGATGTGAATGGCGATAGCAAGGCCGAGATCTTCGCGGTGGACCGGATGGGTCCATTTCAACTCTCCAGCGAAGGCACACTTGTCTGGAAAACACAGACTGGCGATGAGTTCAAAAGCGCCCCGGTGATTGGCGATGCCGGGGGAGACAATCAGCCTGAACTGTATGCCGCCTCGATCGATGACAATGCCCTCTGGTGCCTGGATGCCCTGGATGGACATGTCCTCTGGAAGGCCTATCTCCTGGCGGGAATGGAGTCGGCCACTGGCTCCTCCCTCTGCTTGGGCGACCTGAACAAGGATGGCAAGGAGGAGATTGTGCTGGCGGACAAGGCTGGACATCTCTACTGCTTCGACTGCAAGGGGAACAACCAATGGATCTTCCAGATGGAACAACCCCGTGAGATGACTCCGAGTCTGGGTGATGTGGATGGAGATGGGCAGATCGAGGTCCTCGCAGCTGCCAACGACCACATGCTGTATTGCCTTTCCCCCGCCAGTGAACTGGAGTGGAAGGTGACCGCCAATTTAAGATTGCTCAACGCCGCCACGATTTGTGATGTGGATCTCGATGGCAAGGCCGACATCCTAGTGGGCGGCGGTGACCGGAAGCTCCGTTGCTATACCCTGGAGGCTCGTTACCGTCCCAGCCTGGTACCCTGGCCCTCACGCCGGTTTGATGTTCAGCAGACCGGTTCCTGCTTCCACCACCGGGAGTCTGTGATGGACATGCGAGTACCGGTGGTCACTTCCCTCCTGCGTGAGGGCGGATTCGAGAACTCGAAGACCTTCACTTGGAAACCCGACTCCCCCGCACTGACCGAACTCGCCGCCAGGCGTCAACAGGAACCGCGCGGTTGGCTGCTCGTACAAGGCGAGGATTCCTGTTGGCGGATAGATAAGGAGACCAAGCGCTCCGAGAATACCTCGCTATTGGTCACTCCAGAGGAAACTCCTGTGATCCTCCGCTCGGAGCCGGTTCTGGTGGAGGCGGATCTCCGTTCCGTCACTCCCACGATCTGGATACAGGGAGCCCCGAGTGCGATGGTGTCCCTGGTGTGGACCGGCGCGACAGGCTTCATCCGTCAAGACTCACTCACAAGCAATGCAGCTCCAGTAGATGGCTGGACCCGTTACTTCGCTCAGGCGGTGACCTGTCCATCCCGGGCGAAATGGCTGGCATTGATGTGTGAGATCCCCGCCGGAAAGGGGAACCCGGTCCACCTAGATGATGCCTGCCTGATGGGTTACTCCGAGAGCCTACGTTCGGTCCAACCCCTGGTCAACCAAGTGGGCTATGATATCGGCGCGCCGAAGTTCTTCACTGTGCAGAGCAACTACATCGCGGACAAAGCCACCTTCGAACTGATCGATGACCGGGGTACGGTGGTCTTCAGTGGTCCGCTGGAGAGCAAGGGACGGATTATTGGCAACTACCAGAGCGATTGGGGATTCTTTTATTGGCGGGGTGATTTCTCCTCCTTTGACACACCCGGCAAGTACCGTGTCCGTGTTCACATCGGTGGCACGCAGGAGACCTCCTGGCCTTTCCAGGTTGCGGCGAACCTGCTCTGGAACCACACCAGCCGGCCGGCCTACCGGTTCTTCTACTACCAACGCTGTGGCATGGAGATTCCGGGCTTCCACAAAGCCTGTCACCTCGATGATGCAGCCAGCGCGGATGGGTCCAAACAGTTCAACCTGGTGGGGGGCTGGCATGATGCGGGCGACTACAACAAGTATCACAATGCACCCTATGTACTGGGCTTGGCCACCGCCTACAGTCTGCAACCAGAACTCTTCGCTCAACAGGATGAAGACAGGAATGGGACCTCGGACTTTCTTGATGAAATCCTGTGGGGCGCGGAGCATATCCAACGGATGGTCCGCGAGGATGGCTCGGTACATTCCGAAATTACCAGCGGGTATGGCTTCTGGAATGCGCCAGAGCTGGAAACCGACAATGTTCCTCGCACAGGAGATGAACGCCGGACCCGTGGCGCGGACTCAGGCGGGAATCCCAGCCAACACTGTGCCGCGCTGGCCAAGGTGGCGCGCCTGGCCAAGCGGATGGATTTCGCCGTGACCGCTGAGAAATGTTTACATTGGTCGTTGGAGCATGGCCAGAAGGGGGATCTCGAACTCTCCGCCGCAATCGATCTTTTCGTGGCCACGGGCAAGAAAGAGTACGAAGACCTTGCGCGAGGAATTATTACTGCCCTGGGCCCCACCGATGCCGGGATCACCAGGAACTATGACGCCACTTTCCATGAGGACCATGCAACGGAACTCCGGAAGAGGCTCACTCAAGAAGCCGATGAGATCCTTACTCATGCCGGAAACCCCTTCGGTGTCTGTTCTTTTGGAACCACACAGCAGCCGAATTTCTTCAATGGCCCAGCGGAATCTGGCGGCTGGCATGTCGGTACTAGCAGTCACCTCTTCACCATGGCCACCAAGGTGGCTCAAGCCTACCACTACTCACCCAACCCAGAATACTTGAGATTCATCTATGACCAGTTTAACTGGACTCTGGGCAACAATCCCTATGACTTGTGTCTGATGGAGGGAGTAGGCAGCGCGAATCCGCCCACCTATCACAACCGGATCACCTTCGGGGGTGTTCCGCGCGGCGCGATTCCCGGCAGTGTCGTCAATGGCATCACCTGGCGGGGCATCAGCGATGACCGTCCCTATTTTGACATGAGCGGCGCGGATATCCCCGATTTCGAGCCCAATGAAGTCTGGCTGCCACACAACACGAATTATTTACAGGCTCTGGCGAATATGCCGCAACACGGGAGCGGGGAAAAGTAGTAGTGGGTTGTGTTTGTACGGTGTTGTACAAGATTCCATTACGCCAGTGCCTCCCTGACTTTGGCCGCCAGGACCATAAAGGAGAAGGGTTTTTGTACAAACAAGACATCCTTATCCAGAACCCCACGATGTGCGATCACATCGGCGGTATATCCAGACATAAAGAGAATCTTCAAACTGGGTCTGATTGATAAAAGTTCATGAGATAATTCCTTCCCATTCATATCCGGCATAATCACATCGGATAAGAGGAGGTGAATCTCTCCGGCGAATTCTTTTGTGTACTGAATTGCCTGCTCGGGAGTTCGCGCCGCCAAGACAGTGTACCCAAGTTGCTCCAGGAATTGCCGGCCAAGATTGAGAACGGATTCCTCATCCTCCACCAGGAGGATGGTTTCAGTACCGCCCACCGGCATGACCTTAATCTCATCTATCTCCTTGGTTTCGGATTCGCTCATGAAGCGGGGGAGATAGATGCGGAAGGTGGTTCCATGACCCGGTTCACTATACACATTGATGAAGCCGTCATTCTGTTTGACGATGCCATAGACAGTGGCCAGTCCCAGGCCCGTGCCCTCACCAAGGGGTTTGGTGGTGAAAAAAGGTTCGAAGATACGGCTGACTGTTTCCCGGTCCATGCCACAACCATCATCACTGACCGTCAGGCATACATACTCCCCCGGCAGTGTGTCGACATGCTCGTTGGCATATAACTGATCGATGACGGCATTACTCGTTCCGATGGAGAGGTGTCCGACTCCTTTGATGGCATCGCGGGCATTAACCGCCAGGTTGGCCAGAACCTGATCGATTTGGGAGGGATCCATACGAATCCGCCACAGGTGATGCCCCGCAACCCACGTCAGGTTGATATCCTCACCAATTAACCGTTGGAGCATTTTCAACATACCCGCCAAAGTGTCATTGAGGTCCAATATCTTGGGATTGGCCGTCTGTTTTCGAGCAAAGGCCAGGAGCTGACGGGTGAGATCAGCGGAACGCTGCCCCGCTTTCTGAACCTCCTCCAGGCAATCACGCAAGAAACCCTCTTGAGGCACCTCTTTCAATGCAAAACTGGTATATCCCAGGATGGTCTGGAGCATATTGTTGAAATCATGGGCGACACCCCCCGCCAGACGTCCTACCGCCTCCATCTTCTGAGCCTGGAGTAATTGAACTTGCAGAGATTCCTTTTCCTCCACGAGGTGGAGCTGTTCAGTAATGTCTCGTTCGACCGCCACATAATTCACCACCACCCCAGAGGAATCCCGCACGGGCGAGATGGACACGACCTCTGTGAACAAAGAGCCATCTTTTCTTTTGTTCACCATCGTTCCTTCCCATGTCCGGCCTGCCATGAGGGTCTCCCACATCTCCCGGTAGAAGGTCTGATCATGAACGCCACTCTTGAGGATCCGTGGTGTCTGGCCAAGGGCTTCCTCACGGGTATAACCTGTGACAATCTCAAAAGCGGGATTGACGTATTGAATGCGGCCTTGCTCATCGGTGATGACCACCACCTCGGAGGCTTGGTCGATAGCCAACGCGAGCCGTTCCCGCTCGGTTTCGCTGTGTTTGTGTTCAGTGATGTCCCGGTTGGAGACCCGCCATCCCAGTGAGACGCCATTGGAATCAAACACGGGCCGGCAGAGATGCTGAATCCAATGCACATTTCCTTGCCGGTCAATAATTCTCATCTCGAGTTCGTTGACCTTTTGGACATCCTGGAGTCGATCCTGAAGGTGGTTGTTCCAAGAAGCCTGGTCATCGGGATAAACAATCTGGTTGGTGAGGTTGGGATTCGCATAAAAATCCTCGGGAGTGTATCCAGTGACACGTTCTACCGAGGGGGAGACATACAAAAGCTCCCCTTGGGAACCCATCCATGTCTCCCAGTCATATGTCCAGTCCACAATGGTTTTGAATTTCTGTTCGCTCTCACGCAAGGATTGTTGGGCTTTTTGTTGCGCGAGAGCGATGGCGATCTGGTCGGCTACACTCTCAAGAAAAGCTAGCAACTCGAGAGATAAGCGGTTTTTGGAGTAGCTGTTGATTTGAAGTAGCCCAAACATAATCGCCCCATGCTTGAGCGGGATCAAAGCTACTGATTCGTATCCCTCGCCATTACAACGGTTCCGCGTACGGGTTTGACGTTCCGCTTCGGTTGTGGTGGCGAGGAGTTCAGAGGTGCTATTTGTCCAGAAACTTCCCTTGGGAGTGAAGAAGGGGAGCGATGGGTCAAAGTGGCCATTCAGGATATTCCCACACATACATTCGAGCAGGATATTGCCATCCGGACTCCGTAGCACTTCTCCATTCTGATCCCGTGCACACAGGTATCGTTCCGCCTCGACAAAGCTAACGGGGAAACCGCGTGTCTCGAAGTAGGGGAAGTCTTCTCCCTCCCGCAACCGGACACCCACGGCGTCACAGCCGGTCCATTCCTGGAGCAATTCTGTTAGGTTACGGATGAGGTCATGAATATTGTTAGCCTCATTCAAAAGGCGAAGTAGCCTGAGTGTTGTCTCACGCTCGTTTTGGTGGCGTAATTCCTCGGTGACATCCCGGAAAAAACCTTGGATGACCTTGCGTCCTGACAATTCACACGTGCTTGCTTTTATTTCAACCTGTTTGATATGGCCTGTTTTAGTCACCAGGTCTACACAGTATATATTGTCCTGACCGCCTGTCCGGTGTTGCTCAAAAGCTTTGGTAAACCCAGAGGGCAAGGGTTCTTCCGGATGGAGAATTCGTTGCGGTTGTCCTAACAACTCGTCTTTTTCATAACCTGACAATTTGAGAAAAGCCTGGTTGAAATCCAAAAGTTCCCCTGTTTCTGCATCGGCCAGTGCGATTCCCTCGGTGGCCTCAGTAAAGAGGGTCCGGAATCTGGCTTCACTTTCGCGGGCCTGCTGTTCGGTCTTGAAGAGAATGGTGAGTTGCTCTTTGTGGAACCCAACCCAGGCGGCATATGCCAACGCTGTTATCGCCAACAGGGTTACCAAGAGTATCCCGAGTATTAGGATGGATCGTACACGCCAGGATGCGAAGGCTTCCTGTATATCGATCTTGGTCACCATGAACCAGGGCGTATCCGGAATTGGTTTAAGGATGGAGACAACCTCCACGCCACGGTAATCCACTCCGCGAACCACGCCAACATGTCCAAGGACAGCTTTCACGGCGGGAAGGTCAGTTTGAGTTAAGGGGATTCGCATCCGGAGAGCGGTATTGGTTTGGTGACGCACATCGTTAAGGAAGAGCACATCATCGCCATCCCTCCGGACAAGGAGAGTTTCGGCGGTTTTACTGGGCGTGGGCCAAGACTGAAGAATGGGATAAAGGAATTCTTTCGCATCGGTTTGGAGGATGAAAGCGCCGGCTGGTTTGGCTGTCTCCCCCGTGTCCAGGAGGATTGGCGCCACCGCGCAGATATGAGGTTGTGTGCCATCGGGTTTTAGATGCAGGTCGGAGAGCAAGGGCTTCTGTTCCTGGAGGGCTATTTTGAGCAACCGCGCCGTTTCATCATCCAGCTGGGTAATCCCGCTATTCACACTGAGCCGTACTTGTCCACTCACATCCACCAACAACACATCACAATGGTGGTCATTCTTCCGCAGGTTTACGAGGATGTCATGGATCAGGTCTTGAGAGTTCTTGTCAGAATCAACCATCCAGCGCGCAATCCTTCCGGTCAGGAGGGGGCGCTCGGAGAGTTCGGTGGCTTCCATCAACCGGTCAGCACGCCACCGGACAATGCGGTCCACTTGAAGATTAGCGATGGCAAGCAGAGTCTCTTCCGTTTCATGCCAGAGGACTCGTTCTTGTGAGGTGTAAAACCACACTCCCCAAGCCACAAGAAAGAGAAAGGCTAATCCGAAAAAGAAGATAACCCAGCGAGGAGAGAAGGTCATGTGCTGGTTCTCTCTTTCCACACACAAAGCAGTTCACATTTTGAAAGCAACTGAAAGAAAGGGAATTCCACGGGGAAAAGTGATGATGGAAACGGATGAATATCTGGATATCCCGTTGGTTCCCACTCAACCACATATCGAAAGATAATACTCCTAAATGTGTCTAGAATCATGCACCAAAAGTAGATTCCGTTGATTTTGTAGACTAGCAGCTTGTTGAAAAAGAGCGTGACCATGGAGCCGCTTTCGCGGGAATGACAGAATAGGCGAAATCCCTTGGAAATCGTCATTCCCGCGAAG
>CAYRBI010000105.1:0-20928 GCA_964422415.1 uncultured bacterium
AAAAGATTTCTTATTGAGAAATTGGATGCATTGCACTATCTACATTTCGGTCAGCCATCCCCGGAAGAGGCGTTCAGATCTTCCCTTCGATCCGTAAGCGCTGGAAAACGAGAACGGTAGTCAACCAGAAGCCCGTAGTCGAGGGTTGCTTGGATCACCGTCTCCTGCTCATGGCCGATTGCCAAGGGCTTGCCCAAGGGATCCACGACCATGCTACCTCCCGCATACGAGTTCTTCGGATCAGAACCGCAACGGTTAACACCAATGACATAGGCTTGGTTCTCGATGGCACGCGCTTGAAGCAGAATCTCCCAGTGTCTCTGACGGACCTGTGGCCAATTGGCAATTACCGCGAACAACGATGCTCCACGTCCCACGGCAACTCGAAATGCTTCGGGAAACCGAAGATCATAACAGATGAAGGGTGAAATCGTGAAATCCTTCCATCCAAATGTTTGTATCCGGTTTCCTGGAATGTAGTGGTCGTTTTCACCAGCAAAGGAGAACGGATGCAACTTGCAGTACCGGGTTACTTCTGTCCCCATGGTGTCGAAAACGACAGCCTCATTTCGTCCCATTCCTTCAGATGATCTGGTAGCAACACCACCCAGGACATAACACTGATACTCGGCAGCTAGTCCTGATAAAAACGAATCAGTTTCATGGTCTGATTTCTCGGCAACATTCTCCACATTTAAACTGAAACCGGTGGAAAACATTTCGGGCAGGACGATCAAACTGCCGTGTTGAACCGGATATTTTTCCAGGAGGCAGCGAACTCTGTCAAAATTAGCCCGCTTGTCCTCCCAAATGATGTCAAGTTGGACTCCTGCAACAATCATATGGAATTTCTCCCTGCGATGTCTCGCAACCCCCGTACTAAGCGCCCAACGCCTTCGTCGACCGTTTCCTTTTCAAGTGCGCCATAAGCAACCCTTAAGTAACAACCCTGACTGATCCCAAAAGTGCCGCCCGGAATGACAGCAACTTTGTGCTCACGAATAAGGTACCTTACCACATCCATTGCTTCCCAAGATGTATTGACTCGAATAAGAAAATAGAACGCACCTTGTGTCCGAGGAACCGTGACAAGGTCTCCAATACTTGTCAATTGCTCCAGGACGCTCTTGCGGACCTCGGCCAGCAAACTAAGTTTCTCGCGCAAGTAGAGTGCCCCGGATCTCAAGGCACCCAAAGCTGCCCACTGCGAGATTACAGCAGGGCATATGAGGATCGTGTCCTGGATCTTACGGATAGCCTGATAGAGGTGTTCCGGTGTCACCATATAACCGACCCGCCAGCTGGCGAAGCCATAGGCTTTGGAAAACGAGAAAAGTGAAATGGTATGGGAAGCACTGTCCACGATGGAGCCAGGTGAAAAGTGGTTTGCACCATCATAGGTGAAATTTTCATAAGCCTCGTCACTGATGTGGTAGAGCCCGTTCTCACGGCAGAGTTTGTTGATATCGCCAAGTACTTGGCCAGAGTAGACCGCACCCGTCGGATTATTTGGCGAAATGGTAACGATTGCCCGGGTCTGCTTGTTGATCGCATTGTATAGTCTGTCTGGCTGGGGCAGAAAATCCTCATCGGCCGGCACACACACTGTCTTGCAGTCCGCGATCGCCACCGCCATGTCATGATTAAAATAGTAGGGAACCTGGAGAATGATTTCATCTCCCGGATCGGTAATTGCCAGTATGGCGTTGACAAAACCCATATTCGCTCCGGCCGTCACGACGATCCGGCTGCCGGATTCCACATTAATTCCATTTTCTCGTTCGAGTTTGTTCTGAAGCGCCTCCAGGAGTCCGGGAATGCCCTGAACCATTCCGTATTTATGATTCACAGGATCCGCCAGAAAGGCTTGTATCCCGGCAATCGCTTCAGCAGGTGGACCATAGTTCACAACGCCTTGCCCAAGTGAGATCGTCCCTGGGTTCTCGCGGATCAGCTCTCCGACAACTGGGATAATCGGGGACTGAACCGCTTCCATGCGCCGTGTTGACGGCACTCTGTACGGTAGAGAGGCATTGTTATTTGTCATCTAGTTTTCCTCCAGATACGGCCATCTGGGAACTCGTAGTCTTCAAGCGGCTCCAGGTGTTTTGTGACGCTGTACCCGGGTTGTGTGGAAACACGATCACTTGTGATCCTAATAATACACGGATTGATGAAATATTCATGGAGGTGATCGACATATTCAACCACACGGTTTCTGAGGGAACCGGAAACGCATGGGTCCCCGCTCTCAACACCATCTAGTCGGGGTGGGTACCACTATGGGTTGGACCTGGAAAAATGATAGTCAGAGTCCCCTTCGTCGTTTTAGTGCCCTTGTTGTGCAAATGGATATCGAAAACCGGAGCCGGGATGTCCGGTCTTGGAGTGTCGCCGGGGATGAACAGCGGTCAAGCCCGAAGGCCTGGCTGGCAAGGATTCCATTTGAGATCGAGGAGGATACTGAGGCCATCTTGAAGTCGGGCCTATGAGGAATGACAGGCCTCCGAGAGATTTGGTTGTGCCCTTCACCGAGAGTGGATCCGGTGTTCCGCATTGTGGACAGACGAAATGAAAGAAGCTTGTACAGATGTTATCGAGACTCATAATAATCTGTTTTTATTTAAGAAAAAAACTTGTACGTCTTTAAGTACGAGAGTAAACTCTCTTTTTATTCTCTACCTCGGAGAGTTGGTGCAACATTCTTTCTGTAAATTGGTTTCCCCTGTCCTAACGAAGAGAGCGAAGCGAGCGTAGTTAGGACAGGGGAAACAGCGGGTCTTCCGATCGGGGAGGATCTCGTCGATTCTCTTTTTGTGAGATCAATCTCGAAAAATGAGATCTGAACATAACCCACCCCAACACCGACTTTAACGCTTTCGAGAAGGCAATCCAGCTGTTAACCGAACAGGGTTCCAAAGCACTGGCCGAAGCCTTCTGGACGATTCTGGTGACAGGTCTCCTCGTGGATATTCTCAGTGAGGCTCGGAGCTGGTGGAATGCCGCTCCGGAGGACTTGGTGGTTCCCACGCACAAGAAGGAATCGTTCGGTCAGGCGTTCCGGCGGTACTGGGACAAGTGGCGGCAAGGGCTGTAAATCTAGCCGTATGGTCTGCGGCGCACGTTGGTGAAGTCCTTCGTGCTCCTGGGCTGTATGGGTACACCCTGGAGATCTACCGGGGTCGCAAACCCACTCAGATCTCGGATGTCGAGTGGCGGTATAACCTGGACCGGTTGGAGGTAGACCCCAAGGGGCTTTCGGAGCTGTTCCGAAGGCAGGTGGCGGGGCCGTTGGATGAAATCCTTGAGCCTCACCTGCGGAAATGGAACACGGCCCCAGGGAAGGTGATCCGGTTGCTGGGGTAGTTCCGAGGGGGCAGTGCTTCTCCGGGGTGTCACTCCAAACGATTCGCTTGGCCTCTTGATCGAGAAACTGAACCCCTCCCATCGAAAATTCTTTCAGACCCCTCACATTGTGCCACTTATTTGACAGTAGTGTTCCACCAGGTGGAGTTTTCCAGGTCAGGATTTGTTCGAGGATACATCTATGGTATCGGCATAGGTGCCAGAGAAATTCACTGGGCCTTGGCACAATTTGACAATGATGCTGCCTAGCACGGAAACAATGGGACTGAGGTTGCCTCTTGGCTAGACAGGAGTGGATATCAGGCTTGAAACCTATGTACTGCAAGGTGCATTGACTCATTAGAAAAAGTCACCAAAGGTGTCGGTCGAAAGGGAGATGAGCATTGACCCAAGATGGAGCTGTGTGATGGAAATTAAAGATCGCCCGCAGTTTCCTTTCAATCTCCCTTAATTGATGGAAGGAATTAGGTAAGCGGAATGTCTCTTGGAGTCTTCTTTTGGCTTCGGTGGGGATGTGGGGGGAGCCGATGAGCCGTGGGTAGGGAGTAGTGGTTTGTTGAGTAAGGCCTACTGGCTGTCTTGGAATGCAAGCAACAGGACCAACCTTCGCACCTTCGGCGGTTGGATGGAAGAGCTGAGGCACATTTACTCGTCCTTCAATGCGAGCCAGCTCCGGAAGGGACGGCGCGATGGACCTAGAAACATCTGGTTGACCGCTTGGTGGAACTGGAAATCATGGAGTCCGGTACGAAGTAAACCATCTTTCGAACGCTTAAAGAAACTCAAGCCGCACCTGTGGGAATGCCGGTAATTCCCCTTGAGCATAAGGGGGAATTTGTGGCCCGGATGGAGGATCTGGTAGATGTGCAATATCCCGATGCCCAATGGGGGTTGACTGGCGTTTCACCAACGCCGACGCCAGGATCAAACTCAAACGACTCTATCCACAAACACGAATGGAATACACTATTAGGTATCCTCATTAATTGTGTGACTTTTGTTCGTCCAGACAATCTTGGCATGAATATAATACATAGTATGTAACCCATTGTTAATGTTAGTGTTAGTCGTTCAGTACGAGATATATTCAAATATCGATGAATATATTTGTCGCAAAATGAGATTGCGCTTTGTATCCATAGAGTGACGAGTATTTCTTGTGGAGGAAAAACGATGTTAAATGTCACTCTACCGGGCAATCCATATAAGGAATATATACAAAAGAATTGTGGTGCCCTATGTATCCTTGTATTGTGGGTTATGTTGATATGCTCACCCGTATTTGCAGGGGTTGTGGTCATTGTTGATGACGTTCCGGGCAATGACTCTACCTATGTCCCCGGGGTGGGGGGGAACATCTCAGGTGCCACAGCAGTTCAAATGGCAGTGGCTATGATCAACTCAGATACTGGTCAGGCCAGTTACACCATAAATATGATTGACACAGATGGAGTACAGGACACTTACCAGGGTAGATGGGAGGTTCAACAACCCAATACAACAATTCAGCAAATTTCCAATGGTAACGGTAACGATATTGGAATTCTTTTGGAAGATCAATCATATTCTACTGGTGTTGCATTTTCTTTTAATGATGTAGAATGCACACTTTCAGGACTCTCCACTCAGAAACCTTTGAGAGTACGTATCATTGATTACGGTTATGCAGATGCAATCACTGGAACCTATACCAATGGTTGTAGTTGGAAGTATATCATATATGAAGGTGGATATAATAATACTGGAACCATCAAACGTTCCCATAAGGACTTTATAGATAAAGGAACAACAGGTACTGAAACATTCATTGGTTGTTTGTTCGGAAATGCAAATCGCGGTGTCGAAACGAGATTCACATCACCTGGATGTACAATTTCAGACTGTACATTTTCTGTTTCTTCTGACCATTCCTTGATCAACTATGGTGATATTTCTGCCAACTCTTGCTCTTTCTACCTTGGCTATCCATTACACATGGGGGGATATGTAGATCCACTACAACCTTCACTTGGCCGAATTCACTCCAACGCAACCTTTAATGATTGCTTTTTTTCATCAAATTACTCAATCCTAATGGATTATTATCCTCTCGGTTGTGGAAACTACACATTTAACAATCCAATTTTTTCAACACCCATTTATCAGCCTTTCGATTTGGGAGCTTCGGGAGCTACACTCACAATCAAAGGAACTCCAGAAAACAAAGTTGATCTGACACCATTAAAAGGGACATCTGGTACATATTATCTGGTATACATGCGTAGTGGAACCCTTAATTTAATCGATTGTGAGACAAAATCAATCGAAGGCCAACATGGGATGCTCTATGCTGTTGCTTTTAATAATGATCTGTCCTCCAACATTTCAGTTAATATGGACCGTTGCAGTTGGATTCAGGATTCAGGGCATGTCTACTCTGGGATTACAACCTTTGGTTTTGGGCAGGGTTTGTCATCCCAATACAGTATCGTTTTTGAAGCAACTAACACTGTCTGGTTGCAAGGAAATAGAAACTATATGCCTTACCTAAGTTTTACAGGAAACTGGCAGGTTCCATCCAAGATCAGTTTGAACCATTGTACGATGAAATCCCTCACGTTGGTTGATACAGGGTATTATCTCATTTCCGGAAACAATACTCAATCTGTACCTCCAAATATGAATCGTGACTCTTTGATTGTCAATAACAGTATTTTAGACGCCTCTGGGGCATACGTAGCTGTAAGTGGATTTAAGAGTCCTCAGATTCAAGGATCAGGGAACCTTGTCAATCTTGAGGGAGCTCTTGGAGGATTTTCTGGTGAGTATAGTGACAACTTTCCATCAGGCTTCTCATCGAGGTTAGGAGATCCGAGCCTTAATGAGACAGGGTATCTTCTTTCAGGAAGTTCCGCACTCGGAGGAGCTTTTGCTTCTAATCTTAATATTGATATTGAGAACCAGTCTCGTCCACAAGGAGATATATATCCCGATATCGGCGCTGATGAAAGCAATCTAGTATTTACACCAACAAATCCTACCCTCTCTCTTGCTTCCCATTGGATCCAACCAATTGACCTTGGAAATCCCACGAAGTCTACCTCCCACCAAAATTTTAATCTTTTGGGAGTTAATTTCGATCCCCTTGGTTTAAATATTTGCAGTATTACAATCTGGGTGAAAAATATTTTGGGCATTTCGGATTCGGAGATGTTCAATCCAAGATTGTATTGGGATACAAATTCAAATGGTGTTGTAGATGATTATGATCAATTCATTGCAAATGGTATTTCCATTTTATCCGCCACAGATGGTATCATCACCTTTGCCTCACCCTTTTTCTCAAAGGGCGAATTATTAGTCTCAATGGATTTCGCTAATCTCGAACCTGGTGACGAGCTTACTGTTACCATGACTGGAAGTGATGTGATATACAACGGAAGCCAAACACTCATTGGTTCTATTCCTGGATTGCGCTATGTAGTCAACAATCCTGGTGAAGATAACTCTTTGCCGGATAGCTCAACCAATAGCAAGAGCTGGACACTCAGTTATAGAAGTCCTGGAGGAACAATGGTCAATGGCCGCTATAACCTAGCTGGAGACAGAATTATTTTGGGTTATGACTCTGGCTCTGCGTGGATCTATGAAGCAAGTAGTAATACGCCCATCATGATGCTAAAAGACCATTATGACAAAGTACGTTATGCGGGTTTTTCCTCGGACGATTCATCAGCAGTCACTGTAACTCGGGATGGCGCTATCTACATCTGGAACCTTGAGACGGGTGCTCAAGTAAAATCTCTTTTCTCGGATTTACTAGTCACCACAGCTATTCCATCTCCTGACTTCACCAAACTCATGGTCATCACTGAAGGTAAAGCATTGCTGATGGATCTCAATTTTGGGAGAAAACTCTGGGAATTCATTCCGGGTGATGCTGTCATTAACGCTGTGGACTATTCCCCAGATGGAACAAGAATCATTATTGGTTCCAGTGATAAACGCGCCTATATCCTAAACGCCGAGACAGGAGCGGAGGTCCGCCGTCTGATAGGGCATAGCCAACAGGTAACGGCTGTTGGATTTACGGGAGACGGCAAAAAGGTCCTGACCTCTAGTACAGATGCCGTGGCACAGCTGTGGAATGTAGCCTCTGGCCCACCGGTTAGGTCAATTTCTCTCTCAAGTCAACAAGCACAAGGTGCTACTGTGTCCAAAGATGGAAACCTCATTGCCATGGTTACTGGACTGCCCAATCAATCGCCACAAACTCCTCAACAACTACGTGTTTTTAACCAATCCGGATTGGAGCTCTTTGCAGTCAATCTTGACACGGAATCAGAAGGTCTGTGGCGGGGTTATCTCTACACACTGGCTTTCAGTCCGGATGGTTCTTCTGTTCTTGTCACTTCGGGAGAACAATCCCTTTCGACTTCCAGCACGTATGGAACTGGTTGGTGTTCGGCGTGTTGTTTCAGTAGTGCCGATGGATCCTTTCTCAGGAATTGGGGTCCACAAGGACAATTTCAAGGAGCCTATGGATACTCATCTTATCCAAGTGGATACATTTCCGGAATGGACAAAAGACCACGAGTTCAACAAGATGGAAACCGTATCTTCTACATGACAAATCGTGGCCTGCAAATTGTTCCAATTGAACCTGGTAAACCTATTATCGACCATCCAGCTTTGGGGATTTATCAATCTGGAACAACTGTTGTACATCAATCTGAAGCTTTTGGTATTTCTAATGATGGACAAATTCTATCTTGGTGTGGTACTCGGGGATCATCCGTAACTGGTCTTCAAGTGGATACCGTGGATTCTGATGGATTCCACCCAATGATAAAGAACCGTCAGATCAATGCTTATTATGGGACATCACAATTCTCACTTTCTCCAACCGGTGGAAGATTTGCTATTGGCGACAGACTGTTCAATACCTTCACCACGAATCTTTATGCTAATTATCCGGGAACCGATCAATATTTTCAATCCGCCTTTTCCAATGACGAGAGACTCTGGGGATTTACCATACCAGCTGATAAGTCTGTTGTGACAATGAAAGGAAATGATCCCAATGCAACACTCTATAATATGACTTTGACCGATCCCTACACCCCATACAAGATTCTTTACCATCCTGACCAACGTCGTATAGGCATTTTAGATGCTTCAAAAGGAGTCCAGTTTTATGACATGGACTCCGGAATACCTGAAGGTATTTATTCTTTTACCGGTTCTTATGGTGAGGTTGCCAACGATGCCGCACTCTCAAAAGATGGAAGCCTACTACTTCTAGGCTATGGTAACACAGTGGTTCTCTTTGAGATGAAGACAGGCCGGATACTCCGCTATTTCTATCCGCTCCATTCAGGCTATCAATCTTGCAGTCCCTGTTTTGTTGATTTTGTAGATGACGATCAGAAAATTGTAATCGCCTGGAGCTGGAACTATGTGGAGACATATGGTCGCACTGAACCGGTTGACTTGGAAATCAGCCCAACGGCGCGAACCCTGGCAAAAGGGGAAAGCCAGGAATTCCATGTGACAGCGATCTATGATGATGACACAAGAGCCGATGTCTCCCCAGATGAATACACCAACGACCAGATGGCCACTCTTGTAGTGATTCCTGAGACAGCTGCTACCGTGAATGGTAGTAGCATTACATTGAGTCAGACCGCAAGTGGTTCGTTCATAGTTCGTGCCCTTTACCGTGAGAATGGACGGAATTTCACCGCCGATGCGATAGTCACAGTGGGAGATAGCCATGTCATCAGCCTGGTGGCCGATCCTGCTACGTTAACACTCAATCCAGGCGTGTTCCGAAATATCGAGTATACCGCAGTGTTTGATGATGGATATGAAACCGATGTAACTAGTCAAGTGGTGTTAAGTACCACTCAAACCGATACCGTTGATATCTCGGATCAGAGTTTTATGTTGAATCTGATCACACAACCGGGGGAGTACACTATTACTGGAACCTTGAATTGGGGGACACAGCAAGTCTCGACAGAGACGATTGCGACCCTCTATGGACATAAGACAGCTTGGGAACGGTATCATGTCACGGCAGGAGGATATGGACTCTCAGGCGGATACAGCCCAGATGGGCTCACCTTGGCTACCGGATTCAGTTCGGGTGCGGTTGCATTTTATTCGGTTGGGATAGTGCCGAGCCAGTATGAACTCCAAAGAATCCTGATAGCTCATGATGGACAAGTTGTGTTCTGTGAGTATAAAGACGCAAATACTTTGGTTACCGTGTCTGATGATGGTACGATCAGAGAATGGAGCGCGGATGGCTACAACCCAGATCCGTTGTATACCTTCACGCATTTATACCCGATAAATTGCGCTGCTCTCCAGGGTGATTATCTGGCTTTTGGTGATGTGAATGGATCCGTGGGACTTTACAATTTGGGAACACATACCACTGACTGGGTGGTGACACATCACAAGGGTTCAGTCAATTCCGTGAGTGTTAATAGCGACCGTGTTCTGAGTGGTGGTAATGACAAAGAAGTCAAGGTCCTCAATCGGAGCGATGGTTCCATGATACGAAGCCTTCAGGTACACACGAAAGAGGTATTATCAGTCGGTTTTATGGGAACTTTCGCGGGAGCTGATGCCTTCTTCTCTCTCGGTGCAGACAAACAACTGACCCTTTGGAACAACAGCAGCTTTGATGTGATTGACCGTTACGAGTATCCCGTTCCTCCCACGACCGCTTCTTTTGCGAATGGGAAGCTCTTTGTTTCAACTACACAACCGGTCGCAACACGGATCTACAATTCAAATGGACTTCTCTTACGCTGGCTCGATCATCATCCGGATATAGGTGGTGTCAAGAAACATCTGGTCGATCCATCTGGGCAATTTCTCGTAACAGGCCGTGAAAAGGGATTATCATTAATTCAAACAAGTAATGTTTTCATGGAGAAAGAAACATACTTCTCTTCTTTCCAGTTCTGGGAGATTGGAAGAGGTATTTTCAGAGGTTCCCTCGCGCACAGTTACCCGGTGGATGATGCCCATGTAGATGAATATGGTGAGAAACTTTTTACGCAGGATGCTAAGAGGACCATGTCATGGGTGTTTGACGCCACAACAACCCAGGTACAGTCGCAGAATGTCTTTGAAACAGGTTATTATATTTATCCCAGTTTCGAGGGCATGGACTTTACCGAGGATTGCCAAATTCTGGCAACACTGGTGCAACCCTCCATCTTCATGTACAACACCTTCACGGATACCCTCTGGAAGACCCTTCATACCGAGGTCAATACATTCACCATCTCGCCACAAGGGTCACGAATGGCTACCTCTGGTGGTGGTTTTACTAGACTATGGGATCTTACCAACCTGACACTCATTCACCCCGAAACCCGTATTTGTAAAAGTGTTGATTTCCGGTTAGAAGATAATTTCGTGGGAGTCATCCAAGCGGATCAGTTTCTAGGGATATGGAATGACAATGGATTTCTATTCAACGGGACATCAACCAAGATGACTCCGTTTGAAATCAATGTGAATTCTACAGGCACCCGTTGTAGTGTAATCTCGATAACAAAGGGAGGTGGAGGTGACGACGACTTAGGCGGGCTTTGTCCTTGGGATGTGTACCTGGAGACGTACGATATCTCCAACCTGGAGGCAGAACCTGCTCTTGTATCCCTCCTCTACCAATTCACTATCTGCGCACCACCGAACAGCTTTGGAGATTGCGTACTACCCAATCCGAAAACATGCGTATCCACTTCCTTAGATTCATCTTTGGTCATGGCTGGATCAGATATGTCAGACCGTGTCCGTCTTATCCGGTTTAATGATGGATCAACGATCAAGGAGTTCCTTCCCCCAACGGGTCCCTGGAGTAAAGGTGGTAGCACAAATCAGGGGGCCGCAGCTGTTGAATTTACGAATAATGACGATACAGTAATGATTTCTTGGCGCGAAGGCTTCGTCGAGCTTCAGCGCCGAATCCGTAATTATGTCTTGTCTTTGAACGTGGAACAACAAACTGATAAATCCCAATTTGCTCCCTTAAGTATCATGAAAGACACTCCTGGAATTGTGGATGTGGAACCGGGAGATGTTATTCGTATCCAAACCATCGCGAAGTATGAGAATGGCGCTGATCTTAATGTGACCTCCTCGGCACGTATTACCGCGGATAATACTGATCAGGTGGATATTCTGGTTCCAGAGGTGCATATCAAACCCAATGCTACCGCGGGATTTGTCATCCTGACCGTGAACTATGAAGAACCCGGATCATCCAAGAATACAACCCTCACCCTGCGGATTTCGGGTGGTGTCACTCCTACACCGACCATCGATCCCTATGCTCCCACACCGACCTTTACACAGACTCCTACCGTAACTCCGACTCCCATCCAGGCTGGATGTGGAGAGGTACGTGGATTGTGGAATTTTGATGATGCCAGCCTGAGAGCCACGGTCGGGTATGATCTTCAATTCTTTGGTAATGCTGATTGGAACACTCAATTTGGGACAACTACATCCTTTGGCATTCCCGATATCAAAGGTGTTCCATCAAATGTCATGATGGTTACTGCATATGGACCGACGGAGGGAATCGCGATGTTCCCGGATCTGTCCGCCAATGGTGGTGGAACACGTGTAAATCAATACACACTGATTATGGATTTGTTGTATCCATCCTCCTCCGATGCCACCTATCGAGCACTTTTACAAACAGATGCTACTAATTCCAGCGATGCGGATTTGTTTGTCAGGGGGGACAGCAATGGACTTGGAGTCAGTCCCTCATATCATGGTGTAGTTACCGCCGGTGTATGGCACCGCTTGGCTGTGAGTATTGACCTTACCCTCCCCACCATGGCCAAATACATCGATGGAGTCTATGTTGGCAGTCAGACACTCAGTCAGGGAGTGGATGGCCGGTGGTCACTCAATCCAGCAGGGAGTGGTTTGGCAACTTTACTCTTCACTGACAATGATAGCGAAACGAATGTGGGATATGTAAACAGCATTGCTATGGTTGGGTGCTGCATGAGTGCGGAGGATATTATTGCGTTGGGTAAGGCTTCCGCAGGTGGAGTATTTGGTCCTCACATTGCTGTTTCGACTGAAACACCGACCATCACATTTACAGATACTCCGACAGAATCTAACACAATGACTCCAGTCCCGACCCCATCGTGGACTCCCACCCCCACTCCATCTAATACTGAGCCTCCAACTCCTACGCTTACCAAGACGTGGACTCCAACTCCGTCTTGGACTGTCAGTTACACTATGACTCCGCAGTCAACAACAACTCCTACACAAACTCTGACGAATACGGATACATTTACCGATACGAATACACCCACATATACACCAACTCAACCTCCAACTGGAACACCATCACCGACCAATACGCCCGGAATCCCATCCGATGTGGAGGAATGGTTACGTTACGATTGAACCTAATCTGAGAGATGACGTAAACTGGTTTTGGGGGTATTGAGATAACCCAGGACCAGTTTACAGATAATCGACTTTGGAATCTTCCAGTGGACCAACAGGATGGTTGGTATTCTTGAAGCGGATTTACCGGATCTGTAGAGGTGAACAGACTGCACAGGTTCATCCCTACGCGAAAATTGAAGACTTTGCACATTAGGGCAGGCATGCTTCGTGCGGAAGAGGTACTTCCGTATGTTCCCTATTTTCCGGCTGGCTGGAATCCCCGTCCCTGGCATGACCTCCGTCCCTGTTACCAGTTGCCAAACCGTGAGAAATGGAAACAGGCTTTGGATCAAGTAAATAATGATCTGGAGCAGCAACCGAAGTTGGGTCTTCCCGGTCAGATATTGTCCACCATCTATTCCTGAAATGAGTATGGCGAGGGAGGAAGTGTGACTCCCACACAGGGTGACCAGACCATGATACTCGAAGTTATTCAAGATTTTATTGATCAAGATAAAACTTCAACCAATAGGAACTGGATATAAAATGTCAATCGGTACGGAGGACAATTGATGATGAATTATTCTGCTACTGTTGTTCGAAGAGATGGCCATCAAGGACGAGTGAATCGGCGGCGGCCTTGTCCTTGGTAAGGTCCCACATTATTTCATCAATGCTGCCTCTGGAGAGGGCTGCATTAATGTGGACCTTGTGTTTCGAGGCATATCGATGTACACATTTGATCGACAACTTTCTTTGCCGTAAAGGCCTGACACATGCAGATGGACTTGAAGTTTATCTGGTGACCAATCTGAGCAGTATTGTAGTATTATCCTGGCGAGTCGACCCAATGGAATAGCGTACAGGTATAGCAAGGGAAATCGTCTAGCCGTGAGGAAAGGCGAAGAGTACAGTTAATATTAATTGTGATCCATATACCCGGGCCTATATACTAACGGTATTGGCATCTGCTTGTATTGGTGACACCAATTATCATCTCTCCACAGAGAAAAGGTCTGAATGTGAATAGGAATCGTCGAATTATCCGGATGTTGAGCACCATGAAAATAGCGTGTTGGTGTGTGATTTTGGCGATGATTGTATCGGCTGAGGCGGCGGACCTCTCGCGGCCAGCCGAGTGGACGGTAACTCAGGTCATGAGCCAAACATCGCCTCCGTATTATGGAGCCGAGTACGGGCAGCAGTTGCGGATCAACAACTGGACGAACAATCCAGGCATGGAGCCGCTTTGCGCACAGGGCTATTGGGAGCCAGCGGAGATCGGGGAGGATGGCAATGGGCGTTTTTATGTCTGTGACACGACATATTGGGATACATTGTCCTCGGGGTTTTACGATGGGGGGCGCATTCGGATATACCGCGAGATAACGGATACGGGGTCAAACGAAACGAAGGTGAGTAAGGTATACGAGGGGGTGATTCTGCCCGGTGGATATGTGGCGGAGGCGTGGATGCAGATTGGTCTGAGCGGGGTGACAGCGAGATATCCCGCAACCGAGGCGACCGATAATTATCGGATAACGAACGGGGAGACCTGGTACTACGCCGTACGGGCGTACGACACGGAAGGGAACGCGTCGGACTATGCGACGGCCTCTGGTGCCGCGGCTTTGGCTTCGGCGGATAACGGGCCGCGTATCACAACCCAGTCGATCGCCAATCCAATCGTCGGCACGGCCTATACGTCGGACTCGCCTCTTGCGACACTCTCGGCCGATGGCGGAACGGGGACGTTCGTGTGGTCACTCGCGTCGGGATCTCTACCGCCGGGGCTGAGTCTGGATGCGTCGGGCCGGCTTGTAGGGACATGTACGACAACGGCTGAGGCGGAATTCACGGTACAGGTGATGGATGGAGCGGGCCGGTCACACTCACGTCCATACATGCTTTTCCGGACGACACCGGCATCGGAGCAAGGCAGTCCGGCGGCGCTGGCAAATCTTACCGTCGAATCAAACAATGGTTTCTTGCATTTAGCATGGACCGCGTCGTCATCCAAGGATGTGACACATTATGAGGTTGTGCGGTCGCGTACACCACTGGCGGAACATGCAACTCGCATCTACGTGCCGTCAGATTGTCCGGCGATCGCGCGGGGCGACCTGGTGTTTGTGGAACTGGATATGTTGAATGCGCCTGCGGAATCGACGCGGAGCATTCGCATCTTGGATATTCAGAACGAGACAACATGGAACACGGCGTTTGATTGGAGTTTTCTGGAGAGCGAAATAACCAAGTCGATCGTTGGACATCCGGGAACGATACCGGCGGCGATGCGGGCTGAGGACCCGGGCAAGGGGTGTCTGCGGGTGGATTGCACGGGGAGCGGAGAATTTGGAATTGCGCAATACACGTATGGGGGTACGAAAGATTCTTGGTGGGGAGTGTATCAGCTTGTGCCCGGCCGGACATACCGGATGGAATGCTGGGTGTATGGCGAGGGCATGACCAGTAACGTGGTGCATTTCACTTGTGGGGATTTGCTGGACCAGACAGTAACCGGTCTGAAGAATGGATCGTGGACGAAAGTTTCGGCGGATTTTTCCGTCTCGGACTGGCACAAAGGGGCGAACGGGGTCGTTTCACCGTCGTTTATGTTTAAGGGGCCGGGGACAGTGTATATCGACAACGCAGTGCTGTATTGCGTGAACGAGGCAAATGGTGCGTGTGGTCTGTCGCAGGACTCGCTTGATATGTGGAAGCAATATGTCGGTCCGTCAGGTACCACGAACAAGGGAGTGTTGCGGATGCGGTATCATGAGTCACCCTTCGAGCATATCGTGAATCCATCGGTGATGAGTATGCGCGGGTGGAATGTGAATTACGGTGGGTCCGCACTAGACAACCTGCATTTGAACGAGGCCCTCGAAATATCCTATGAAAGCGGGACAACGCCCGAGACGCGCCCGATTCCTTGGATTACGGCGAATATGCGGTGGAGCGAGGAGGACTGGTTACATTTGGTCGAATTCCTATGCGGCCCGGCCGGAACGACCTATGGCGATATGCGTATCGCGCAACGTGGCGGGGTGACGACACCATGGACCGAGGAGTTCCGTTCGATATATATCGAGATGAGCAATGAATCCTGGAACGCAGCCTTGTTTTTCGGATTCCGTGGAGGATATGGCGATAATGCTGCACAGACGTATGGGCGTTTCTGCAAATATATCTGGACATACATAAAGGACAACAGTACGTATTGGAGTTCGGCGTGTGGCAAACTCGGCCTGATTCTGAATGGCTGGAGCAACAACTTCACCGAATCGAACTATGGAATCCTGGCTTTCAACGAGTGTCCGGAAGCGCTTGGGATCGGCTACACCTCCTATCTCGGTGGATGGGAACGCAACGATCCAGTGGGTGGCACGGTGTGGAACGACTCAGGCGTGCAGCAGTGGGCAGTCTATCGTGACCGCTCGGCCACAAGTGAGATCAATCCCCTCTTGGTACTGGAGTCGCAGATGGTCAAGGAGGGCAAACCGTTTCGTATTTGCATGTATGAGGGCGGGCCGAGCTATTTGATGGACGGCCTGAATGGTGTTTCGCTAACCGAAGAGGAGCAGAATATCTCGTTTACCTACGGCCGCACACTGGCAGCCGCCATCGGAACGTTGGACTTCTGGCTATATGGATCGCAAATGGGGGTAGATGAGCAATCCTTCTTTACATACAGCCAAGACCAGGGTCTTTGGTGCTCACACACACCGGTGCATACAGGCTATCGCCCGCATCCGGCATGGCAGGCGCTGGAGATGATCAACAACGGCGTGCCTGGCTATGGAATGCTGGTGACCACGTCTCAAAGTGTGCCGACCTACGACATGATGGATTCCGGGAATCCAACACAGGTATACAAGGCGGACATTCCACTTGTTTCGGTCTATGCGTTCAAGAAGGATGATGATTTTTCCTTGTGCCTGATTAACAAGAAACTCGACGGTGTACACGACAACGCGGATTTCGGCAATGGTTATGTACCGATGACGGTGCATTTGCCATTTACTAATCCAGGGACAATAACACTCAAGCGGCTGGTGGGCGATCCGCGGAAGACCAACCTGGACGCCCTTAATATCAAGGTTGAGATGGTGGCTATTAACACGAGTGCCTTCACGCGGGACTTCGTAGTGGATGCCGATACAGGTGGGGTAACCGATGGGATGGAAATGGGTGTCTATCTGTATCAATTTGAGGACGTGACGTTCGATAACTTGCCGTCAAATCCAGTGGTGACAGTCGAGAAGGCGTCAGCACAATCCGATCCGCAGAACGGTTCGGTTAATAATTCTGTAGTATTCACAGTGATGTTCGATCGGCCGGTGATAGGTTTTGACGATCCCTCAACCGATTTGATTCTCAGCGGAACAGCCTCACCTCAAGGTGCAGTGCTAGAAGAGGTGGTGGGCAGTCAAGGATCGATCTACATGGTAACGATTGGACCAATGCTGACGGCTGGCACTGTCCAATGTTCCATACCGGCGGGTGCTGCACAGGCGGCCGAGGGTGGAGCAGCAAATCTCGCGTCCACGTCAACCGACAACACTGTGACGATCTGTTTCGATTCCGGGATGCATTTGCTTGAGTGGGAATTCCAATCGTTCGATGAGGATCAACTGCAGAACCCTGTGTGTACAATGCATCATGCTTGGTTGCATTCCGCGTCGCTTTCGGTGGGAGCGGGCTTGAATGTCGAATCGAACAGGTATTACAACGACGATGCTTATGTGGTGGTTTACGCCGATTCGGCTTCAATGGATCCGGACGGGTATATCGAGTGGCTGGTGGCGTCCGTAACGGCAGATGCGACGGTCAGTTTGTTCAGTGTCCATTTCGGTGCGTTCAGTCAGGCCATCGGCGAGGTATATTCGATGGCGTTGTTTGTGAGTACGGACAACTTTATCACTTCGGTGCTTGTGACGCTTTCGCCCGCACCTCCGTACACGGGGGCGGGTTTGGCTTGGGACAGTGGGACGGTGGTGGATGCCGATCTGACTAGGATCGCAGCGCTGCAGAATTGTTCAGCGACGGTGACGTTCCGGTTGTACATCTGGGGATTGAGTTCGCCATGGTGGGGAACCGGAATCGGGAAGCTGGGCGAGATGGACAATGATCTGGTGGTCATCGGAATGATCAACCGGGGCACCGGCACGCTGACAGTAAAGGACTGGTGTTGTTACTAATAGGTTCCCGTACCATGAAAATCAAACCAGGCATCAAGCTGATCTCTGAATCTGAAGGTATCGGACCAACTGTAAAGAAAGGCGATACGGTCACAGTCCGATTGAGCGGATGGCTAAATCAAGGCAAGCCAATTCAGGAAAACTACATTGGTGAAATCATAGTTGGTAGCCGTGTGGTCATTCCTGGTATCAAGTACAGTCTTGAAGGGATGAAACAGGGAGGAAAAAGAAAAGTGATAATCAGTCCTCATCTTGGCTATAAGGAAACAGGGGTGAGAGATCTCATCCCACCAAATGCGGTGCTTATTTATGAAATCGAAATCCTTGAAGTCAAGCACATCTAGCTCGTATCGGGTGAATGCAACGTATTTCCTGCTAATCTCTTTGTAGGTTCGGCATACCATAAAGGAGGTGGATATGATCACGCTGCTACTGGCCATAATTATCAATACCATCGCGTCGACACATGTCATTCCCCTGAATAGCGATAAGCCCCTTGCGTTCGAGATTACTGTTCCAGGTACATGGGGGTATTCAGACAAAGTATTCTGCGTGAGTCATTACCGGCGTGTTCTAATGTGCTCAAATAACCTGGGTGATAACAATCTTCATGTCGAGAATTGGCGTGAACAGCTTTCTAATGGAAACTGGTATGAGTCCTACGGTGCAAAGGCCTTCGAAATGCAACTGGTTCCTGGAACTGTATACGCCGATCTCGCGGTGTGGGAGGGTCCCCTCCACATGCCATCGTATGCATGGATAAAAGAAGAAGGCCCGAAAGATCAAATATTCCAGGCTGGAATAAATCGAAAAGCGCAATGGGAGACGGATGATGTTGTGGTATACCGTTTTGGGTTTATTCGATGGGGGCGGCGATGGGAAGGTCTGATTGCCGCGCGGAGGCCTTTCTCCATGGATGACGTAGATAAAGCGTTTGGGATTTATGAAACTCTCATTTTTCCGGATAAACCAGTGGTAGATCCCAATCAAGCAGTCGAGGTGGCGATACCCTATCTTCCTGAGGCGATGCGTCCTCAATCAGATTGGTACAAAGAAGGGGGTCAGGTCAGTTTATCATCCCATTATCGTGTTGAGGTTCAGACAGACGAAGAGAGGTTTCGAGTGATGTTCATGGTTTTGGATGGCACACAGTCGCATAATGTGGTCCGATCGGCAGTTTGTACAGTCGAGCGCAATGGCGCCGTTTCTGTCTCCATACCGGAAACCAAATGAGGGTTTTCCCATCGATGCAGGAGGTGGTCATTGCGCAATGGCCTGAGATGTTTCCATAAATACAGAGGATTTGGAATTCTTGAGATAACATTAAATAGTGTCAATCCAACTAGGAGTCCGGAGCTTTACGAGTGGACGGCTGGTGACCGCTTCGGCTTGAAGCGACGGAATCGCCAAACGCACGAACAAGGAATCCCAGTTATACAACAGCGCATTAATCCATGCTATTATTTGGCAGCGCTCTAGATCGTGAGTGGTATATCCTCCTCAACCCCATTGTTTCTTCATCTTATCGGATCCATTTTCCGTATCGGCACGTACACGGTAAAGCTGCACCACGGTCAGTATCTCATCCTTCAGTGACGTTGTCAGAACGGTGTATTCATATTTGCGAACTAGTTTCAGAGGATCTACAAAAGCTAATATCAATTGTTCACATCCATTCCGCTCCTAATTCTCCATCTCCTCGCATTTTTACCCTTGATCTCACGGCGTACCATAATTATGCGGCACTTCTTGGTCAAATTTGTCATCCCAGCTTCTCCTCGACTCCACGCCACACCTGGCCGGCTGAAGTCCGGTCGGTTCAGTTAAAGGCTTTTTCGAGTAATGCATTTACTATTGAAATCTTGCGTAACTTAAAGAGAGACGGCATTCCTCGCTTCTCGGCGTCATACATCACGTATTCATTACCAAAGTTACGATGCCTCATGGTGATGTGCGCATAGAGCCGGTCTTTAGACATTATTGACAGCAATAATTCCTCTAGCACATCGACCTTCGAGGGGGGATTGGGGCTGGTGAAAGTTATCGGAAAATCATTAAATCATTGCTCGAAGAGATCAGTCGTCCTCAAGACAATAATGAAAAACGGTAACTGGACCATCGCTGTGGCTGCCGCCCGTGGGTCACATTCAACATACACCCGGTCCCCATGAGTATTGAACGGAATTGCTCCTCCAGCCACCGCTGGGTAGACCATTCTGGACTCACCCTTTGAGCCGACCATTCGTCAAAACTTGTTTTGGCTTCATAAACCTGATTGTCTTGGATCTATGGGACTTTCACAAGATTCAACTGTGGTATATAGGTTCATCCCTTACAGCGAACCGTTCGAGATACGAGTCCGTATCCAGGCCATGATCCCATCCCAATGGCGGTGTAGCATCCACGCGAAATCTCTTAGAAGATCATTCCGGTTGTGGGTCGCCCACCAGAACCACTGCTTGAGGTAACTCGCCCCATGTCACGCCTGTTTGTATTCCTAGAATACGTGAAACGCCTCTTTCAAGTAATACGCTTTCACAACCTTACGGTTCATTTGCAGCAATATCCGTAAACGGCGTTTATCCTTGGGCTTCGAGTTACTTGGATTCTTCAGCAGCAAATACCGGCACCGCCTCATCTCTTTGCGCTCTTCCGGCGTGGAACGCTCTCCGCCAACAGACCTTCTCCTTCCTCGTATACCCGTTGGACTCGATGGCTTCTCAGCACCTATGTCTTTTGTAGAATACCTTCGACAAGCATCTGGTTTCGTGACCCCCTTACGTATCCCATTCCAAGAAACGTAAGTACCACATCATCAGGTGCTTGTCGCTACTTTAACCCCCCTCAACTAACCCCCTGGAAAGGGGAGGAACCAGAAAAATCAGGCGGGGGACCTTTTCGGCTCCGGCCAAGATCTGGCTGATCTGTC
>CAYRBI010000106.1:0-20553 GCA_964422415.1 uncultured bacterium
TTGGGATCGGTAGCGTGGGCCGCTATCATTTCGACTGCATAGTAATCCGTTGCATAGGGATCGGTGTCCCATGTCATAGGGTCAGGTGATGGAGGAGCAGAATCACCGTTACCCGGCATGGCAACAGAATGGAACTCTCCGAAAGCCCAGTCGCTTTCAACCGGATTCGATTTGTTGGAGGCACCCGCACGATAAAAATATGTTGAGCCTGCACTCAATCCATTAACCGAAAGAGAAAACAGAATCCCAAGAATGGTCATATTGGAGCCATCGATCGTTCGGGTCAGGCTCTCTTCGCTCAATCCATACTCGAATAACCGGTGCTGGATTGCAGCGCCTCCATCGGATACAATCTTTCCGCCGAAAACAGCAGAGGTCTGAGATAATATGGATACGCCTGTTGTTTCTACTGAGGGGAGCTCAGCGTTGGATGAACAGCCTCCACTAGCATGTACGGTGCCATGTGACACGTTCTGGATCCCATCGAGCCATTCACCTGTCGGTTTTGCCACGAACGAATTCCCATATGTCCAGCCATTGACAGCATTCTCTGGCCGTGTGATTGCCACTCCTGTGAACAGACTGGCCAGTCCGACAGGTGGAGAGGCGACCCACTGGTAAACGCTGTAAGGATATGGATTGCCGGAGTAGTAACCATTGTAAAAGGCCAACCCATAAAACCAGTTTTCGAGTAATCCTCTGTATTGCCTTTCCAACAACTGCATCCATGCAGGGTCAGATGATAGAGCGACCTCATATTTACTCGAAAGAACCTGAGCACCGGATGAGAGGTTATAACTCCAGTCTGTGATGAGCCTCTTAACATCGAACTGCGTAGCAGTGGAACCAGTCAACTGCATCAATCCAAGGCCAGGAGGTGCTCCAGTTGTTTGAGTTCCGTTATATAGACCTCTGCATTCGGCAAGGTTGTGAACGACGAAGCCGTCATTCCCATACTGGGTGAGTGTGCTCTCTTGGTAACAAACAGCTCCAAGAATTTCTGATGGAATGTTCTGTTGATTTGCCTGTGCGCAGAACAGATCGTGCATTTCCGATACCGAAGGATTTTCTCCGTTGAAGCTTATGTTGTAGTTGCTTCTCAGGCGAAGCCAACAGTCGGAATGGTAGAAATTCCCCTTTAGCAGTTTGATAAGAAAATCATTATCAAGTGGTCCCAATAGCTTCTCTATCGGTTTTATCCAGTCCTCGTTGGCTTGTGGCCAGGCTTCCTCATCCGATGCGATATGTAGCAGTTGATTTCTCACATCCAAGATCATTGACTTTCTGGAATTCAAGGTATTATCGTTGTCGAAACCGATGGATTCGACAACCAAATCCAAGATATGTAAGGGAACACCACATGTATTGGACGTCTCAATAATTTCAGGCGAAGCCTCGCTGTCACATATGTCGCCAGAGGAAAGAGTAGAAGCCTTCTGGCTTGCTACTTCAGATTCCATTGGATCGATTTGACCCGAAGCTCCGACACGACATTGAGAGCTAGTGACGAGGTAGAATACGACAGTTAGGATTGACGGTAGTTTCGCCCGTCTCATGGAATGGTACCCAATGTACAGTAAGTTATCATTTCTGGAACCTGAAAGCACACCAACCACCACCGACATCACCTGATTCGTATTCACGGCGAAGCCCCCTCCCAGCGGAAGATGCAAACACCCTATGCCTACACGACAGTACCGTCAACAACGAATTTACCTGCCCAGCCGACATGTAAGCAGAATCTTGAATTTCGTATGAAGTGGTAAGTGCATTTGAAAGGCGAATGAATTCACCACTCCTCCCTTCCCCCTCCATTTCCTCTCCCCCCTTTACACCACTAATCCCCCGCCCAACCAAAGACTCAGTGGCCCATTAGGTGCTAATATCCTTATTTGAGGCTCCACCCATCCTCAGGAGTGGTTATGAAACCTTCAAACAAGTGAGACGGGTCTTGACAGAACCGGCGTGAAACGGATCATAGTCACCCTCGTACGGTGGGGCTGTAGCTCAGCTGGGAGAGCGCGGGCTTTGCAAGCCTGAGGTCAGGGGTTCGATCCCCCTCAGCTCCACCATTCACAAGTCCTTTACAACGCTTCACTTCCAGTTTCCTGCTTCGAATTCACTTCAGTGCACTTAAGGTCTAATTTTTGCCAATCCGGAGAAGCCCGGAGAAGCACTGCCCCCTTGGAACTACCCCAGCAACCGGATCACCTTCCCTGGGGCCGTGTTCCATTTACGCCGGTGAGGCTCAAGGATTTCATCCAACGGCCCCACCACCTGTCTTCGGAACATTTCGGAAAGACCCTTGGGGTCCATTTCCAGCCGGTCCAGGTAATACCGCCACTCGACGTCCGAAATCTGGGTGGGTTTGTGACCCCGGTAGATCTCCAGGGTGTATCCATGTAGCCCCAGCAGCACGAAGGCCTTCACCAACGTGCGCCTCAACCCATATGGCTCGATTTTCAGCCCTGGCCGCCACTTGTCCCGGTACCGCCGGAACGCCTGACCGAATGAATCCTTCTTGTGCGTGGGAACCACCAAGTCCTCCGGAGCAGCATTCCACCGGCCCCGAGCCTCATCGAGAATATCCACGAGGAGACCCGTCACAGGAATCCTCCGGAAGGATTGAACACCCGCCTTTGGATCCACCTCAAAGGCCACCACGCCACTCGCCAGGTCCACGGAGGACCACCGCAACTTCCGGACCTCTTGGACTCGCGCGGAAGCGAGCGCCGCCAAGGCGAATCCCGGAAGTGTATTCCAACCGTTCTCCTGTTCACGGACAAAGAACAGGAATTCGACGGCCTCCTCTATGGTTAGTGTTGCTCGCCCCTTCGGCTTCCCCCAATCACGGCCCTTGGGCAACCGGATGGGGAGAGGGTGGTAATGCTCCGGATAGTTGTCGCGAACAAACTCCGAGGCCATTCGCACCACCCGGCACAACTTCTCGATGGTCGAGCGACGATGTCTGTGAGCACCCTCGTTGGCGTATTCCTGGAGATGCTTCGGAAGAAGATCCCTCCAAAAAAAAAGCCCCTTGGATCTTGCCCACTTTGAAAACCTTTCCGCCCGCGGAAGGTAATCCTGCTGGATCGTCGTCTCATGAGCAGGGTGCACATCCAGCCATTCCACGAAGACCTGGTCAATGCGGAGACCTTCCGGGTTGGGATTCCTTACCAATTCCACCGGTACAAACCAGTGCTCCTCTGCAACACGGAAAGCTTGCTCAAGGTCTGTGGCCACGAACTGCTTTCGCGGTGGCCGCTTTCCTCCGGTGCTCAGCAAGCTGGTCTCCCAACGGCCGTCGGACAACCTCCCGAGACTGAAATCCCGCTTCTGTGTCTGCGCAGTGATTCCCACTATTTTCATCCGGCCGCGGTAGGGGGTGATCTGGTAACCCCCGATCTGATCGATCTGCCTCCTGGTCGGGTTCATCTGCTGCCGCCTCCTTCCGGCAGCCCACACCGCGTTCGATAGAGATTTTACCACACCTCAGAGCGCGGTCGTAGGCTTCCATGGCGTGTTTCCCCAAGCAGTACCCCTTCCGGTCAAACCGAAGTCCCCCAACCATTCGGAGCCTCTCAAGGCTCATCCCAGGGAACTGCCGGTCGATCTCGGACCAGTGGTATTGGGTGAAGGGATCAAGTGGTGCGATTGGCATCCATCAACAATTTCCTTGGTCAGATTCGAATGAAGTCTCCTATGTTTCACATGCCCGTCATGTTCTCGAAGGTCGAGGCTCATGAAGACATTCAGGAGTTCCTCGACCTCCGGGGTCTCGTAAAGGGTCGTGGGATCGATCCGGCGAAGGCTCACGTCGGTTCCTTCAGAGGATGGCGAAGAGGCTATGCTTTCCCACCCCCCTCACCCTTCCCGATGGTGCGGGCTCGCTTCCTAGGGGTTGATCTCTCGTCTGACGTGACAACAATCAGATAATCCGGCGGATCACCTTCAGCCTCATCCAGCTTCCTGATTGAGATGGGAAGCTTGTCAGGCGGACAAATGGCGATCTTCACAACTGCGTTATCCACCTTCTTGAGCTTCCTCTTGTCAAGTTCTCCAAGCAGCTGCTCAGGATCCTCGCTCACTTTGTTGGCTCGGCCAATTGGTTGAAACGACATGATGGATTCCTCCTGTTTTCAGTTTTCAGTCCGCCCCCACCCTCTTCACGGGGTGGGGGCGGTATTGTTGAACTTCGCTTGCTCAACAACCGACCGTGGTTAGAGCGGATTCATGCGGGTGATCCAGTTCCAGGTTGTACCGTTCTTGGTCGGTTTGGATTCGACTTCGGCTATGACCTTTCGACCAATGAGGGCGGAGCAATCGAGACCTTGGGAAATGTCGGTGACATCCATGTCCACACCGAATTTCTTGAGTTCCTCCTTAAAGCTCCTTGGAGTTGGAAGAAAACGGGTGAGTTGATATGTCTTGTTCTCGACCCGGACCTTCGTCCGGATGCGATAGGACGTTCCATTTTCTTCCTCGATCCGCTGGATCTCCTGAATCACGCCTTCGTGGGTTCCCGCCAATTCACGATCCCCGGGATCAACAAAATCGTCACCAAGACCGAGTCGGGCTGATTGGCTGTTTCTAGAATTGATTCTTGTTACATTGTCAGTCATCTTTTTCACCTCCTTTCCAATTTGTCCCTCATCGACTTACACCAAGATTACTTTCACCATGAGCCACTAACTTTGTTTTCCTCTTGTGGTTCCCTCTCCTTCCAATCGATTCCGTGCCGGTTCCTCATTTGAATTCCCGCAGGGCCAGCGCCTCGAATTTCTTTATGAGGTCGGGAGCGGACCCGATGAACCAATACTGCAGCTCGCCGTTCACGACCGACGCCATCCGTCGAAGTTGTCCTTCGTTGATCTCCTTTGGCGCGCCGATTCCTATGATGCAAATCTCGATACCTCTCGACTTGATCTGGCTTGCGGCCTCTTCAGGGTCTTCCCCTAGATTGGAGAACCCGTCCGTCAAAAGAATGATTCGTCTACGTCCGACATGGGACATTCCAGGAAGGATCGAGCAGGCTAGCCGGAGACCTTGAGCGGTGTCGGTCTGGTACTCGGGTTGAAGGGAATCCACTTGAGGCTGAATCTGTTCCCGTGCCTGGGAAACAGGAAGAGCTGTGGAGATGATACGGGCGTCAGAGCTATAGGTGACAACTCCAATATGGGCGCCTGGCTCTGCTTTATTGCGCTTGGCAATATACTCTCTGGTAGCCTTCTTTGCCGCACCCAACCTTGTGGGGGGGTAGTCCCGATGTCCCATGCTCTTGCTAATGTCGATCAGTATGGCGTCGTAAGGCCCCGGAGGCGGGGGAGGCAGGGGAGGCGCAATATACCAAGTGCCCACGTACGCGACGGTATTGGGTGTTGGAATACAGACTTTCGGTGGAGCGGGCGGTTCATATATCGAATCCGACCGGATCGAAGACTCGCTCCCTCTTTCGGATAGGCCCCACAGGCGTTGGGCGATTCCACGAAACAGGTTAGCCATCGGTTTTGTCTCCTTTCACTTGTTGCTGCAGGATTAAATCTTTGCGTAGAAATCGGTCGTTATGTTTTCGGTGCGGCCGGAGATCCGGTCGACCACTGTCACATTTACCATCCCCGAATCGTCGTAGCCCATGGATACATCCAAACTCGGTTCGGTGGTCTTTCGCGTGGGGAGGTTCAGCTCCCGCTCCGCCACGGTCAGACAATCAGAGTCTTTCTGTCCGTCTTCCCCTTGGATAACCGTTACTTTGAAGCGGGTTTGGGAATCCTCAACGGATGAGTACACTTTTGCTGCCTTGCACGGGATAGGGGTGTTCCGTTCCAGGATAACCGAACAGAAGAGCGCCCCTGAAACCGGGTCTTGGACCAGGACTCCTAGGCTGTGCGGCATGGAGTCGCGATACTTAATCGCTGGAGCGGGAATGGCGCGGAGAGTTTCCCCGACAAGCACACCGCCCGAGGAGTAGACGATCTTCGCCGCGTGGATGGCCGCGCCTTCGGCAATAGCCTGGTCTGGACTGACTTGACCTTGAGTTATCTTATTCGGCCCGTACAACCGCTTGACACGATCCCGGAATGGGACAAGACGGCTGGAGCCACCAACCACAAGGACGGCATCGACCTCGTTTCGGTCCACTTTACCCAACCGGAGAGCTTCCTCGTTAAGGTTTTCGATGCGATCCATAAATGAACTGGTGAGGCGTTCCAAGTCCAGCCGAGTCAGGGGTACGACAACCTGTTTTCCTGCGGCGCTAGCGCAAATCTTTACCTCGGTCCGGGAGGCGAGCATGTGCTTCTGGCGCTGGACTTCCTCGAGCAAGGCGAACGTTTCAACGGGGTAAACCTCAGACGTGAGAGTGATACCGTGTTGTTGCTCAAAGGCTTCCCGGACCAATCCAACCATGGAGTCATCGATGTCTTTTCCGCCCAAATGCTTATCACCGTAGCTGGCGATGACGTCGACGTCACTCCCTTGGTAACTGAGAATCGAGACATCGCAAGTGCCCCCGCCGAAATCGATTACCACCACGAGACGGTCACCCTGCTTCTCCTGGAGGCCATGAGCGAGTCCCGCCGCTGTCGGCTCGTTAATCAAAGCAATCACCTCGATCCCCGCTCCCTCGGCTGACTTTTTGACCGATTGGCGTTCCTTCTCTCCGAAATACGCTGGAACCGTTATAACCGCCTTACTTCCCGCCAAGGGGTCTGAGAAATGGTCGATCAGCGACTCGCGGATGTACTTGAGCAATTGCATTTGGCAATACAGCGGTGTTACCTCAAGTCCCCCCTCAAGGAGATAGGAGGCGTCAGTGCCAACGTCCCGCTTGAAATTGCGGAAGGTCCGATTGGGTTCAAGAAGCTGCATATTGTAGGCTGCCTGCCCGACAAGGATTTGGCGGGATACAGGGTCCACATGGACGACTGAAGGAGTTTTCATTTCCCCATCCTTGTTGGGAATCGTTTTGGGCTTACCGGTGTCGTCCATGACCGAAACAACAGTGTTGGTTGTCCCCAGGTCGATGCCCACTACGCTGGAACTCTTCTGGTTCTGGTTCATACTTCTTGTCCTCCTTCCAACGATTTCCGACAGTTCGCTTCAGCTGTGATAAAGACCGCCACTTTGGCGGGCGCGATCAGATGACTTGAGTCTGCCAAACCCGCGAAGAATGATTCCGCGATCCGGCCGACCAAGGCGCCTTCTTCAGTTACTCTGCGCTCCAAAGGGAGGTGGAATCGGGGGTTAAAGGGATCTCCCGACGCTGGCTTTATGATGCGTAACCCGGCAGTATCGAAGACGTCCGCGATCCGATCAAGGACCTCTCTCGTGCATTCGGATCCACCATTGGCTTTGGCCCTCGAAAGCAAATCAAAGATTCGAAGCAACTCAATCTGGAGCGGTTCCTTGACCTGGCGTTCAATGAATTCAGTGGTGAGTCCATCAAGAGTCCGCGCGATGGCCTCTGTCTGAAGGCGAACCTGGTCAAGGTTCTGCTCAAGGGAACGGATGCGGTCCTCAATGGACTTCAGGCTAGCATCGATTTTTGGTAGAACAGCGACGTTTTTCTGATCCTTATCACTGCGTTCCTCAAAAGCCCTTGCGGACGCTCGCAGTTCACTCATGAGTGCATGGAGGCTAGATTCAACAGAATCCAGTTTCAGTTCGAACTGCAGCAAATGGGAGTGGTTTACGGTGGCGGTATCGACAATGCCCAGCAAACTGTCTACAATAATATCCAGTGCGTCCCGGAGGCTGGGCTTCACGCGGGGTGGCTCATGTGTGTCTCTCGAGAACAACGGGAGCGGCATAGTTTATTCTCCTCTCAAGTCTCGCTGGTAGCGCTTCGAGTCGCTATATGTCATTAGTATTCCTCCGACGGCAACCATCTTTTCAAGTGTATGAGACCAGTATTGCAGGCCGCTATCATGAGATAGTCGCGAAACAATCATGATTATATGCGACATAAGTCCGTGAATTCGTTTCCATGTGTCGTCTTGAGGGTTTGAATGTGTTGTGGGATCAGTAATCTTGGTCATATCCGTTACCTTTTCCCTGACCGGCTCAACAATTTCACAAGAGCAAGTATGAAAACCATCAGCATTCCGGTGTGTGCGGCCCATGTGACAAGAGGGTCGAACCCGGAGATTGGGATAAGTCCAAAGGAGGCCGATGAGAACAGGTTTGTGATCAGTGCACCTATCACAAACACCATTAAAACAATGAGAATAAGGAACTCAATCCGCGTGATGCCAGCATTACTCATGAATGGCTCCGTTCCCACCACTTGAGATAATCCCTCAGATACTTATCAAAGGTGGTGACGAAAAGGCGTTTATGGACATCATTCGGGAACTCACGTTCAATTTCTCTGATCTCTTCCTGGAAGCGTTCCGTGGAATAAACAAGCCAGACGAAATCGAACTCACGGAGATCCTTGTAGGCGTTTGAGAAGCCAGACGTAGAAATCTCCAACTCTGTGGCGATGTGGTGGGTGACCCCATCTTCATTCACAAACCGATGAACCAGATCCGCAAACTTTCCCCCATGAGCAATGGCTTTCTCGATATACACATCAAGGCCGCGAGCTTGCCACTCGTGGTGATACTCCCTAGAGTAGGCGTTATGCTCATCACCTCCGTTTCCGGACCTGGAAGGGGCCCCGATCATGCCTCGTCCCGCGACTCGCAGGAAACATGTCGTCCGTTGGCCTGACCGCCCGGGAAGGCAAAGGATGTGGACGCCTGCCAGCTCATCATCAACGGCTTGCTGGACCAGTTTCCGTCCACGAGTGGGTGACACTCCGACCTCCTGGTACACAGTCATGATTCCACGAAAACCTGTCTTCTCGATGGCGCAAAGGAGATTGAGGTGGTTAAAGGTTACACTGGCTTTTTCCGACATCGCTTTCTTTCTTGTCCGCGCCGGAGTAGGTTCCGTGACCTCCATCGTGAGCTTGGTGGTGGCGGGGGAGGCTGGGTCGATTCCCAAGGAACTCAGCTCTTGACGGGTTCGTTCCTTGAATGTCTCGATCTCCTCGTGTGTTGGAGGGGACAAATCCAGTGTTGTTTCGACTGTCCGCATTAAGAATGGATCCGCTGCTTCGTCAAAGCGGACGAAACACTCACGATTCCTAAGCGATGAAACTGCTGATTCAACACCCTGAGGAAGATTCAAATTTGAAGAAACAATTTTGGCGTCATCTCTTGCAGTTACCCTAAAGCAGATGAGGTGGCCCATATTTGGTAGAACTACTTTGTCTAGGTATGCCAGGTCATGAATTATCAGGTTCGATGTACATCCTACCCCCCTGCCCTGCCGAAGAATTGTTTGGAGAAAAGGTGAACTGAATTGGCCACGCGAGTAATTCTCTGAAAAGAGCATGTCGGCTTCATCGACATCTTGTACATATTCGGTTCCGCCGGTTGGATTTGTATGTTCCATATGCCAAGAGAAAACCCGAGACATGTGGACTGCTACGGAGAAAACACGATTGTCATCGCGAGATATTCTTTTCTCATCGACATACAGGAGACTGTATTTTCGACGGTCCGCAACGGTGAGTCCGACTTGTGCGTTCCAGCCAGGGAACTGGCCTATTATATTTTCCAGCCGGTCGATGCCGGATTTCCACGCCTCCGTGTTTCGAGAAAAGCAACGTCTTTCAATGAGCAAATAATCTCGAAGTGTTGATGGTCTAACTTCCCCCTCTTTTGCAAACAGCTCCCGAGCACCATGCTGTAAAACATTTGCGGTACGTTCACCCGTTTGGAGGTAGTGGTTAATGCAAGAAAGAATGAATCCAAGGTTGGTCTCAAAATCCACTTCCGGCTCGGGCATAAAGGGTGTCAATGGGAAATCACGGCCATCCAGATACATGGATGACTGTGTGCTCCTTAGAAGGGGCTTCATGTCGCCTCGAACATCATGGGCTTCAACGGTTACCATTTTGAATAATCCCCTTGGTCAGCTCACACAAAGTAACCGTTTTCCCAGTTCCTTGTTTCCCAATGATAATTGTGTTGCATGGAGTATTAGGGTGATACACTGGAATCGTTTCCCCAGGCTTAAGGGATGGGGCGTCACCAATCTTGATGGAACCAATTGACACGTCTGCAGGACACGGAGGAGGAACAACAAGACCCTGTTGCTCCATCAACCAAAGGCGTGACATCATCTGTTCCTCAATCTCTTTTTCCTCTGTAGAACTCACCTCTCCCTCGCCCAACTCACGCTCAAAGGCCAGGTATCGAGTGTCGTCATGCAAACCGGTAAGACGAGCAAGCTCATGAAAGCGTTTACGTTTCTCAATGGGGGAAATCCGTTTTGTTTTCATCGAGTGTCCCTATTGACGTCAACGAGCCACCATCCGATCCAGTTGCGAAGGTGGGCGACAAATGAGCAATATCCTTTGCAATAAATCTCCCCCCTATACCGAGCGGCGTGGCGAGAACACAGTGCCCGCCCATCCCGCGCGCAGACCAGATGGCCAGATGAAAGCCGAGTGCGACAAAATCCGTGTGAACAAGTTCCTGCCATATCAGAAGGTTTTTGGATGATTTTGCCATCTGAAATTATCGCCTCAGTTGTTGTTACACGGCGCACAAAACCCGATTCTGGGTCGGATGAACGTATCTGTCGGCGGATCAAAGTCTCATCGCATTCATTATCCCAGTCGTGGATGACAATAATTTCCTCTTCTAATCGTTCGGGTCGTTCCATGATTTCCATTATCTCCTCAAATGTAGGTCGTACATCACAGTTCCAAAGCCGTACTATTAGGTTGACGTTATGAAGTGTTGTTCGCCTCATATCAATCAGGTTTTGGTGATCAAGAGGAAATTAATCCCTCTGATTAAATATGATTTGTGTTCGGAGACGATGTCAGCTTCAGGAAATTGTTGTCTAATCCATATAAGAAGCTCTCTCTTATATTTTGGTAAATTACGATGGTTTATTCTCCGCTCAAGCAGAGTCATCTGCATTACGAGGTTGGTATATGTGCCGCGTCCGTTTAGATAAAGGATTGCCCTCAATAAGTCGTAAAGGACAGGACGTGGCCTCTTTATGATGTGACCGTTCGCATATAGACGATTGCTGGATTCATCTAGAACAAGGTTGGTTACGGAATTGAGAACTCGCCCTCGAGCCAAGGATTCGGCGTGTAGTGGGTCGTTAAGGATATCAGCGTGGAGCTCGTTCGAGATTTCCAAATCTGTGAATAATTCGGTTACTCCCCTGAAGGAGGTATAGCCAGACCGTGAAGTGAGTTTTCCTCCCTTCCCAATATCCGTATTATCCTTGAGCCAGCGCCGGAGTTTTCTGAAATCCCTTCTGAAATCAGTCAGAACTCCGTTCGCGCGAACAACCCGTTCGAGGTAGCGTCCGGAAGGTGTCTCCGGTTCCTGGTTTGGGAGGATTTCAAGAAAGGTCAGGCAGATTTCTTCGCAAATCTCCGGACTCGGGAGGAACGTTCCACTCATGCCGATAACAGGAGTTTTTGCTTTGGTATCCATTTCGGTCGTGCTATGGGTTAAAATTCTTGCCTGAGGTAGTCAGAACGAATCCCATAGGCTCCACCAATAATCCGTGAAATCTTCACTGGAGGACGTGACCCTGTTGGAATTATCAAGGCTAGACGCTGAAAAAATCTTTGAACTAGAGTTATTTCCTACCAGTGACTTTTCACCAAGATCCCCTGTCGACGACGATGATGTGGAACTCCGTGCGCCACACGTGGCGGTTCCCATCTATGTCTTCCTCTCGGTAAAGAATGGGTTTCCCCGGTATACCGATGAACTCCTGAAGGTGTTTAACGAGGCGGCTCACAGGCTTCCTCAACGACGGATCATAATTGAGGACTCCCTCGTTCCTGGCGAAGTGCAGGAGAACGCCCCATAATGTGTTTGGATTTGTTTTTCCACGCTTGTCTGCTAGTCCAAAATCTGAATAGTGAAATGTCTTGGGAAGAGACCTTGGGGCCTTAACTGTAATATTGGATGGATCGGGAAACTCGAAGGCCAGGTTCCTCCAGGCAATCCCTTCAATTCCAAGCCGTTCGATTAAACTTTGCTCCTGTTGGGGGCCAGAACCAAAAACATCGTCAATGGCCTTTGCAAACGAAACAATGGGATTGTGAAAACGTTTGACCGACACTTCCTCTTGAGCAAGCACCCGCCGGGCGATGGTTTGGACCGAGACAGAGCAATCCGGCTCCGCCGCGAGGACGAGAATCTGGTTCACAGCCCAAGAAAGGCTTTTGAGATTCTCGGAACGAAAAAGGGTAGAACCCAGCTTGCCCATGGTTGATCCCGATTTGTACTTCATTTTCCAACTTCGGATCTCGAGCTATGTTTGGAGCGACATTCTGAGGATATACCCTGATCTGACGGAGATATGTAATGACGCGAGTGACCCTTATGATGAGTTGAATCAACCAGTTGAGTAACAACTCTGTGCCCTCCATACGTGGTAAAGATTCTGGAGTATCGGCCCAATTCATCAACCATACGCGGGATCTCCTCCAGTGATATTGGGAGGTTCATCACGGTCGAGAAAGGAATTAGCATTCTTGAGTTTGAGGTTAATTTCAGGTTCTAAGCCGTTTTGGTTCAAAGTGGCTCATTGGAAGGAACATGGAAAAGAACCCGTCCTAGGTACACGGCTGGTAGAGAATGAGATTGGGGTCGCCATCACCTATGTTTGGTCGGATGTAGTTCATGCATCTCACTGGAATCATTTGACTTACACAAAGTTGCGTCCCGCCTTTTTTGAGTCGTAGAGTGACTTGTCTTAGGTCATCACGTGATCCCCCCCGAACTGCAACTTTATTTGCCTTCCCTCTTGACATGTTTTTGAGAGCCCTTTCAGAGGGATACATCAACGCTCAGGTTGCATCAGATGCGCAAATTCAATGGTCGATCCCACGTTGCCTTTTCGCTCACAGATTCCTAAATTAGGAAAGAAATCCGGGGTTGAGGCGTAGTGAACGAGATGGTTCGATCAAAAAGATCCAAGGTTCCTCCTCCACCGATGCAACCCACCAACTCAGGTGGGGAACACGTGTGCCAACATGTCCGCAACCCGCTGTGGATCAGAAGGGCTACTCAAGGTGAAAAGTACCGTGTAAAGCAGGCCAGTGGTGACTCTCATTCCAGGAGACCCCTTAACGTATCCTGGTTCGACGCAATCGTGTTCAAGCCCCGTGTGTGTCTCCTGGTCGCCAGCTCCTGTATTGAAAGGGGCAATCCCAGAAAGGTGCCGTAATCCAAGACCATGTTGAAACGGGCCCAAAAATCCGATCTCAACACGGAAGCCGTGAAGGCTTGGGTAGATACTGTCAAGCTCGACTACCTCAAAAACAAACGGTTTGTTGTGGAGATTAAAGAGGAACCGAGTGATCGGACCTGGGAACTGCTCAAGGCTCTACGAACCCTTTGCCAAGAAGGCCGGTCGTGTGACGCTTATCTCCTCTACAAGAAGCAGGACGAGGAAACCCCCCAGAAAGCCGAGGGGGAAGGTAAACAAAAACCCGGGAGAAAGGTCAGATGGACCCCCGGGAGGGAAGCCAAAACTAAGCTAAACACATCTGAATTTGGTAACCTGAGCCCTGAGGGGAAAAACCGGGTTAGAGGCTGGGCAAAGGAGGTCATCCAAAGACTCAATCAAATCCTAGAGGTCAGCGAACGGGAGAAAGAGTTCTACTTGGCACCCATTGTAGACAACACTCGACCCGTTTTCAGGACGACTCAGGGATTCAGCCTTTCTACACAGATTCGCATCCAATCCCTACCACCTTCGCACCTATCCCTTGAGTGGCTCCGTTCTACCTTTCGCCGCATTGAGCGATGGGACCTCCTCGCAATAATGGAAGATGCTATCAGTCAAGGGTTTCAGAAACTATATCTTCGTACTTCCGACAGAGGACTCGGGTTAACCACATTTGTCCAAGAACTGATTGAAAGACTTCGCAGAGAAGAACCTTCTCATCCGTCTATCAAGTTGGACATTGATCCAGCAGCCCCATTATCGTTAGACCCGCACTGGGTGCTCGCAGAAATGCTGCGGCTGTGTCCCCACATCGGAACGAGTGGGCGACGTCGGAAGGTGGTGCCCATCGTTCACACAGTACTTGGAGGCGCCCAACAATTGAGGTCATCTCTCGAGAAAGCCAGGGATCGCTTGGCAGAGAAACGGAAGCTCTTTGTCATACTCGAGGGCATTCATCATCTTCCCAGTTGCACGGACTCAAGAAATCTCCTCGCGCATCTCTCAGCCCTCGAACTGCCAGAGGACGTGATCCTGTTCTTCGTCGGCTGCGGTACCGAGCAATCAGACTGTGCCCTTGCTCCGCAGGACACTCACTGGATTCGGGTTGAAGCGACGGATTGTCGCCACCAAGAGACTGTCCGTGAGTGGGTTAAGACCTGCTGCACCAAACTGAGACGCGAGGATCTCCATGACCTTGTCAGTCAGTACTCACGTCATAACTTCCTCTTGGCCAGATTCCTGCTGAATTCCGTCGTACAACAGATTAATCCACAATCCTTGAGCCACGAGCCGCCACCCGGGACTGCAGAGGAGATCGAATGCCAGTTCCAGACAGAGATTCCACTCTTCCTCCGGAGGGCTTCGACCCCAAGCCTGTTTCCGAATCATCTCCCAAAACCACCCCCTGATAAAGTTATTCACCGGACTGCCCTTCTTGAGAATCTCCGTCGAACGATCACGGAAACCGAAACGAACGTATTCGTCCTGACAGCGCCACCCGGATATGGAAAGTCCGAGATCTCCCGTCAGCTCGGATGGCACATGTGGAGATCAACGAGCAATCCCATTTACTTCTATGAATGGTCTCGGTCCATCTCCGAAGAACTTTGCGCTCTTGTCAGGAATCTACCTCCCAACCCAGATCGAGACTCCTGGATCATTATTGACCACCTGGAGCGGTGTGATCCCAACCTAGATCTGATCGCTGAGCTCCATAGGTTTGTCAAAGAACCAGATGGGAAGAAGGCCAAGGTCCTGATGCCGACATGGGAGGACTCTCTCCCACTCAGCCGGTTTGGGGGCGAAGAATATACGCTGATTGACCTTCCTCGGTTCGACCAATGGCTGGAAGAGGATCTAAGAGCCTTCCTGCGAAAGGTCTTGAACAACGATCTTCAGAGAGAGATTGATCGAGTCATTGATTTTGTTAATGGCAGTTTCCTTATTGCCGATTTTGTCCGCCGTGTAGCCACTGACTGGCGGGAGTGGCCGTTCGACCCCGACACCCGGTTTTCTGGGAATCTCCAAGCAACATTTGAGCAACTCCTCAGACAGCGCGAAGAGCAAACCGGTGAATTGCGGGATTCGCTGTACCTCCTCGCACAGGCACCGGCCCCTGTTCCGGCGCAGGTCTTTCATTCCTGGCTTGTAAGACTCAAGAAGAAACGGCCGGGGGTAAAACTTCACCCGGTGGAGGCCTATCTCGACGGTAGAGAGAGTCACGAGGAGATCGGTAATGAGTATGCCTTCTTTCACTCCATGGTGCGCGACTTCTTCAGAAGTCAAGCCTTCGAATGCGACCTAACCAGCGACCTCAACCGACTCATTGAAGGCACATCCGTCAAAGCCGAGGCATTCCACGACAAACGGTATTACGACTTCCACCTTCCTTACCATCAGTACTGGGGTGAGAATTATCCCGCCCTGGTAAACAATGTCTGCCAAGACTGGCTCGTGCGAGATCAAGGCAACGATTCTGAGGCGGCTGGATTCCGATTGCGAAACCTACAGTATGGGCTTGAAGGGTCGATTCGGGTCATGAATCCAACCGCCTATTACCGAATCCTTTGCTCAACACGAGACTCCCTCTTTGCAATCCCACAGTGGATTCCACTCCAATTGGAAATGAAGACGTCGGTCCTTGCAGCCTATTCTCAGCTACCCACTCAAAAGGAACACGCAACCCTTCTTCTGGCCGCCGCCTACATTGCTGATCATCAAGACAATCCTCCTTTGACAAGGAGGCTCCTTGAATTGTGTCGCGAATCGGGTGGTATCTCTGGAACCGAGGCCACCAACAGCGGCATTCCCTGCATGGCTGAGATCCTATCTTCCTTGTCCATTCACCACCCTTATCAGGTGGCCTCGCTGGTGGAAACCAAGGAGGTCCCTTGCGAACAAAGTGATCTCCTCAAATCCAGACTCCTTCGAGTACCTGCCATCCCGCTTGCCATTCGTTCTCAGTGGCTGCGTGAATTGGCGCCTCAGATTCTACAAGGCCACATCTACCAAATTGAAGATCTCTACCTGATCCACAACCTCTGCCTTGCCTTGGTCTCACAGGATCAGGCCGGGTTCCTTGTTGAAATCCAGGATCCCCTTTGGAAAGCCTTGGTGGACCGACGAGATGGTTTTCTGGAAGAGTTCATAATTGGCCTCTTCTTGGAAAAGCCATCGGGCGCATTAAAGCAGTGGTTGAAACGTTCCCTAAAAGGCCGAGTGGAAAACTTGGATTGGATTGAATCCCACCGGGCGGCCGAGCTCATCATCAGGTTCCTCGCTGAGGAATCCACAGATACGCTGAAGGTCCTCCTGGACCGATGCGTCGAGCACCCGAGTAGGGGAAGCACGGTCTTCTTGGATGCCTGTCTCGCCCTCAGCCAATGCAAGAATGCCCCCGTAGCCCTCAACAGGCTGAAGAAGACGGTCGCTCGTCATCTCGATTTTGTCAGGCCCACACTTCTTTTGCCGGGTTATCTCCGGTACCTCCTGAACAAATCTGACGAGAAAGCCACCGAATACATCCACGGACTCAGGATGATCAATGACCAAGGGGTTCTCCTATGGAAGTTCATTTGGGCCTGCTTCTCCAACATTGAGTATCCTGAGGGAGCAAACACTCTTTTCCCTGAAGTCACAAACGATCCGGATCAAGAGTTCAACCTACCATTCCCAGAGCGGGTTAGCCATGCGAGATTTCAAAGACTCCTGGAGGTCTTTCTCCACCTGCCTCTTCCTTACATTCCCGAGAGAGTTCACGCCTTATGCCACCTCCTCGCTATTGCTACAGAGCCCAAAAACACCTCGAATCTGGTCGGTGACTTGATAGCCGTCCTGAACCACGAGGGGGAGTCAGGAGTCAGCATTGTTGCAGCGTATGTCCGGAGAGGTTTTCTCGATAACGCGATCTCGCATCAGGGAGCAAGCTTGGCGGACATATCCCATAAGGATACCGAATCTTGTCTTTCCCTCTGGATGGCCCTATGTGCAGCCTATACTCGCCTTGGTATGGAGACCGACGCCCAGAAGTTGGCGTCTGAATTTCTGGATCACATGGAAGCCTCTGGAGACGTACCACTCTGCATGTCACTTCTCGCCACGAATCCGTATGTGGCCCTGTTCATGGAGGGTGTTGAAGATCGGGTCTTCCAGTTCTTGGGTGCTTTCCTCTCCCGTCGGGAGAAAGACCCTTCTGTTGTCGCTTCTGTGGTTGGCTCGGCCATCGTGCTGATTGCAGTGAAGTCCCCAACTTTATTGGGAAAGGTGTTTGCCCAGTTTTCCGAATACCTGCCCCCTTGTGATGTTACACTTCTTGTGGAGTCTGCCCTGCTGTCCCTCTCTGCCTGGACATCCGATTACCAGGATTGCACTCTTGAGCAGCTGATTGCTTTTCTGTCGGTGACAACAACAAGTTCTCAGCCGATTCACCTGACGCCCTCGGCCAAGTCCGCGCTTCAGCAGATCCTCCTCGAAGTACCCTCTGTTCAGCGGTTCCAGGATCTCCTGACTCGTCTGTCGGATCTTCTCGATGACGAGTCGCGTTCCGACCTTGCAGGTTCGCTCTCCAGCCGATTGTTCAGGGCAGGATGGGTTTCCGAGGCTTTATTTCCTCTCAGCCTGTCTCAACAGATCCAGTCAGTGGCCTTTGTTCAGCGGGAGGCCTGTTTGCTGACTGCATCTCGGCTGGTCGGAGGAGATGCTTCTGGACAGGCCCCCGAACTAATCCATCTACTGCTGAAGAATTGGAGGGAATCTTACTCCACATCTCGGAGGAGCCAGGTGGCTTCACGAGGGGTCTTTCGAAGAATCCCCAGAGGTCGACGTGGGGGTATGCATCGCAACGAGGTAACACGGCTGGTCAAGGTAGCGGTTCAAGATCTTTTCCGTGAGGTACCTCCCCAAAAGAGGAATGAGGGGCTGCAGTCTTGTCTGCTTGATCTTTTTGACGCCGATTGGCAGTCAAGGAGTGATTACTCCCTCTGTGATCGAGTCTTTCGGTTGGGACGGATCAACGAGGCTCTGTGGGTGCTCGGAAGGTCGGAAGAGCCACAAGCAGTACCCGTACTTGACCAAGATGTCCGTCTCTTGGCCTGCTCTCGATTAACGAGAGGAAGCCCGTCGAGTGACCTGATTGACCCCCTTTCCTCGCTCCCCAGAAACAAACTGGAGCCAAACCGGAGCGGTGAGCAGATTCTTCATGCGTACGCTCGATTGGTTCGCTCGACCCCACACTTCATTGATGGGGAAACCCATCGAACGGCATTGATGGACTTGGCCGGATGTACCCATGGAGACGGTGACGAAGCCGGTCATATGGTGGTCACGCTTCTCGAATCCTTCGGTAGCAATCCGTTACCCGCGGAGTTCGTTGAATCCCTTGGGTTCCTAAGGGATTCGTTGCCTGCGCCGGAGGTTATGAAGTGTACGATGGTCATTGACGCATACCTCCGCCATCGGAATGAGGAGGATCGACGTCGGGTCCTGAAGTTGTTTCTCTCACTCACCGACATGAAGATTTCGGACTTCCGTCATTCGCTGTTGGTACTCAAGATTAGGGAGTGCCGAAATGAGTCGATTGTAACGGCGGTGTTGGCGAAGCTGCGACATGCATTGCAGCAAAGTCAAACGTTCCAGCAGGAGTTCTCTGCCAGCCGCGACATGCTTCATAACCTTGCCATCCTCGTCTTCCTGAATCGCGATCAGCAGGCCGTTCAAGAGGCGTTCAGGAGTATCAAGGAACTCACACAAGATGAATGTTCTTCCCAGATTCTGAGGACTTTGTACACAACGATTCTCGATGCGTCCATTGGAGACTATTCGCCTAAACTCAGCCTGCAGAGACTTCATGAATCCGGGTATCCCGAGGAAACTTCATCTGCCGATCTCATGGAAGTCTGGCCGCATCTCCTGAGCCTCCACGAACTCGCTGTACGCAAATCCTCGGTGGCCCAGCAACAGGAAATCGAAGAGGCACTTACCCTCGGACTATCCGAAGCGATGCGGCGAAGGAATGGGGACCTTCCATTGGGCAAGCCCATCTATGGCTGGGGCCTGGAAATGTTTGAGGAGAGATTGCTGCAGCATATGGTGGAAACAGGCTACGTCGTTGGCGATTTGCTCGCATTGATCCAGAAGACGATGGTTGAAGAAATACGGATGAGAATCGGTGATCAGCTTCCCCTCCATCACCCCAAGAAAGGTTCTCTCTCTCCCAAACAGGTCAATGATTTGTCTGCCAGCCTCGCCAATCGCCTGGCAGAAACGATTACCTTCCGAACCGTGATGTCCGACCTCGATCATCAAATGATCCAACACCTCTGCCCGAAGGACTTGGAGCGTTTGGAAGGGATGGTCCACTCGGATGAGCCGCTGCCAGCAAGAGAAGCATTCCTGGAGAACCTTTTCTCCAGCTCGCTGGGTGCAGGACGGTTAGGCAAAGCCAAGGAGTACCACAATTTGGCAGTGACTATGGAACAGAAGGACCGATTCTCTTCCGAGCTCTCCAGGTGGCTTTCCTCAAGTGACCTAGTGACCAGTATGGGGTTTCTGACGGAGATCGGGAACCCATCGCTGAGAATGATGACTGCTTCCAAGATCTTGCCAAAGGCATTACCCAGTCTCGACAAAAAGATGCTCCATGAACTCTCCGAAGTGATCCCGTATAGCCCCGACCTACAGTGCGAATTGTTGGGCATAGTCTTGGAAGAATCCTCTGATAAGGCAGCCCTCGATTTCGCTACCCATCTGGTGGCCGTTGATGGGAAGGAATGCTTGACGCCAGACACAAGAGGCAGAAACAAGGCAACACCAAAAAAAGATCGGACCTGCCTGGACCAAAACGCTTTCCGATCAAGTAATTGTTGATTTCGACTCCCACTCCAAGTCCCCGCGAGAGACCTTGTCTCCGGATGATTTACCTCATGGTTCAGGGTTGCTTCCATCCCCCATTGCTGGCCATTCTTTCTTCCCAGTTCAAGGATCACCCCTCCCCATTTTCTTGAGCCCCTCAGGTTTGAGGTCTCAAGAAAACAAGGAGGTGATCTCGAATGAATAAGAAACAGTTTTTGGAAGAAGAACTCGCCCAGGAAGCCTGGCGAGAAGCATATGAAGACTCTCTGGTGGAACCTTTCCGCCGGGAAGCCATGGAAGAGGCAAGGCAGATCCTTGCCCTCAGACCCAGCATCGATGAACCTGGTGCGATGGAAACCATCCCTGGGAATGTCGAAGACGAACACATTCATCGAATCTTGACAAGCAGAGATTCGATGAATGAACGGAGGTAAACAA
>CAYRBI010000107.1:0-20346 GCA_964422415.1 uncultured bacterium
CATCCATGGTTCATCGAAGCAGGGGGAAAAGACCGATGTTCAAATATGCTGTTTTCACGGACGAGATCACCCAGGATCTGGACTTGGCTTTGGCGGTGGCGAAGGAATACCAGTGCCAGGGGGTTGAGATCCGCTCCGTATGGGATACCGGGGTTCATAAATTGAATGATGCCCAGGTCAGCGAAATCCGCAAGAAGTGTGATGATGCCGGGATGGCGGTCTGCTGCCTGGGGAGTCCTTTCTATAAGTGCGAGATCGACAATCCCGCGGAGATCCAGGAACATCATGACTATCTCCGCCGTTGTTGCGAAGTAGCGCAACAACTCGGAACAGACCTGATCCGGGGCTTCACTTTCTGGCGGCGTGGGCCCGTGGAACCCCTCTGGAGCCGTATCGTGGATCAGTTCGCCAAACCCATCGAAATCGTGGAACAGGGCCAATGCCGCCTGTTGATCGAGAATGAAGCCTCCACATACATTGGAACCGGGGCGCAGACAGCGGCCTTCCTGGATGAACTCGCCCATCCCCGTGTGGCGGCGGTCTGGGATCCCTGTAATGTCCTCTTCGATTTTGACAACGAGGAAAAACCCTTCCCCGATGGCTATCGTGCATTACGAAAACACATTGTCCATATGCACCTGAAGGACGCTGAGAGGATAAGTCCCACGGAAGCGCGTTGTGTCCGCATCGGAGAGGGACAAATCGACTACAAGGGACATTTCAAAGCGCTCGTTGAGGATGGCTACACCGGATATGTTTCACTCGAAACTCATTGGCGTCCGGTGGACATCACCAAGGAAATGATGGACCGTCCCGGTGGCGCCAATTATTCACAGAATGCCGAGCTCGCCTCACGGTTGTGCCTGGAGAGTTTCCATAGACTGACCAGCGAAATTGGCCTTACAGCTTAGGAGTCTTAAACATGGAAGCCCCCTTCCAGGCGCGTAGAGAGAAGATCGCGGCCCGTGTGCTCGAAGCGGAGATCGATGCCGCCTGGATCACGGGACTGGTGAATGTACGTTACCTGACTGGCTTTACCGGTTCTTATGGCCAATTGTTGGTAACCCCCACCGAATCTTTCTTCTTCACGGATGGACGTTATGAGGAGCAGGCGCAGACTGAAGTCCACGGATGCGAAGTCCATGTCTTTAAGAACCAGCCCTTCACGGAGGTCTTTTCACACGAGATCGCTCTGCATAAGTGGAAGAAACTAGGGTATGAGACCCGTCACCTGACCTGCGAAGCTCTGCGGAAGCAACGGGGGATTGTGGATGGCGTGGTCAAGTGGAAGCCGGTAGGTGGCTGGACTGAGGAACTACGTGTTATCAAGGACCCCTCCGAGATCGCCCTCATCAAGCAATCCTCTCAGATAGTTGATACGGTATTCGCGGAGCTGCTCCTCTCGATCAAGGAGGGGGTAACCGAGAGGACTATTCTACGGAAGATGATGAATCTGTTCTGGGAAGCTGGAGCCAAGGGGCCCTCCTTCGATCCCATTGTCCTGTTTGGCGCCCGGACTTCCTTGCCCCATGGTCAACCCGGCGACACAGTGCTCCAGGAGGGGAGCTGGATATTGATCGACTTCGGAGCCTATTATGAGGGGTATTGTAGCGATTGCACACGGACATTTTTTTACGGTGATCCGGATTCACGGCAACGCGAACGCCATCACCTGGTGATGTCCGCCTATCGTGCCGGAGTGACGGCAGCCCGTCCAGGCATGGCCTGTTGCGATGTGGATGCCACCGCACGGAAGGTTTTCGAGCAAGCGGGACTAGGCGAGGCCTTCCTGCATGGGCTCGGGCATGGGGTGGGACTTGAGATCCATGAGGGACCACGAGTTTCCAAACCCAGCCATGAAATACTCAGCGAAGGGATGGTAGTGACCATTGAGCCAGGGATCTATCTTCCCGGTTGGGGCGGGATCCGCTTGGAGAACGCGATTGTCATAACTAACGACGGCGCCGAGCCGCTTACATTCTGTGATATGAGTATCCATCCATGGCCATAATAACAAACCCAACCGAACCACCCATTCCAGCCACACCACGCATCCTGGTGGTGGAGGACGAACCGTATAGTTTGCAGATGCTGGAGAGGATCCTGACCTCGGATGGATTTGAGGTCTTGAAGGCGAATAGCGCGATGGAGGCCCAGGAGCTTCTCAAGTCCGCGCAACCCATCGACCTCATCCTCTCGGATTGGATCATGCCGGAGATTGACGGAGTGGAACTGTGCGCGTGGGTGAAAACCCAGGAGTCCTTGCGCAAGACTTTCTTTATTCTGGTCACAATCCGCGAAGAACCACGGGATAAGGTGAAGGGACTGAATTCAGGGGCGGATGATTATGTCACCAAGCCTTATGATGAGGAGGAGTTGCTCGCGCGGATCCGGGCGGGCCTGCGCTTACAGGAATTACAGCGCGAGGTGGTTGTGCTGGAGCGGAAGATGGCGGTAGTGCAAGTGGCCGCGACGGCCGCGCATGAGATCAATAATCCACTGACCGGAGTCTTTGGATATATCGACCTTATGAGAATAGCCATCGAAGCGGATGCCCCCAAGGAGTCGGTCCTGGCTTATCTTGACAAGGTCAGCAGCCAAGCGGTGCGGGTTCGTGACACGGTGGCCAAGCTCTCATCCCTCAAAGAGGTTCAAACCAAGGAGTACTTGGGGCAACAGAGAATACTGGACCTGGACTCGCCAAAAGGCCGCTAGGCTACATTTACCAAGTCCACTCGAAGGGGACTGTTCTATTCAAGTTGATCGCTGGACGGAGAACTCTCACAATGCGCCTCCGAACCATTTTTACAGCATCTCTTTTATTCATCTGGATGAATGCACCATCCATGGCGCAAGAGAATCCCATTGGTTCCTCTCTTCGCGCTGGTGTGGCCAAGAGTGATCTTTCCTACCACGCGGAAGGGGTGCGGATCCATGACCCTGTGTATGCCAAGGCGCTTGTTGTAGATGATGGCACGAAAAAGCTTGCCATCATCGCAATGGATGTGACCGCGATAGGTGGCATCGGCGAGATTGGGGACGACTTTTTACCGAAACTGCGAGGACGTCTTGAAAACGAACTGAAAATCCCCGCCCAGAACGTTCTCGTCAACGCCTCCCACAATCACCCCCCCATGCGGTTCCTGTGTGATCCCAACGAGCAGATCGACAGAACCTTCGATGCAGTCAACCGTGCCCACCAGAATCTGGTCCCCGTCAGGACCGGCGCGGGCGCGGGTCATGAGGACCGGATCTCCATGAACCGGACTCTCCGCTTGAAGAATGGCGCCACCTGGACCATCCGCCACACCAATCCCTGCCCTCCGGATGAAGAAGTCGAAAGTGTCGGGCCCATCGATCCTGAAATTGGTGTTCTCCGTATTGACCAGATGGATGGGACACCGTTGGCCGTGGTCTACAATTTCGCCTGCCATCTTTATATGGGCGTTCCAGAAGGCGGCATCACCGCGGATTTCCCCGGCTTCTCTTCACAGGTGATCGAGGAAAATCTGGGAAATGATTCCATGGCATTGTTTCTACAAGGCGCGGGTGGAGATCAATCTCCGATCCTCTATAAGGATGTCAACCGTCCCCGGGATGCCGAACCCATGGGCCAGATGTTGGGACTGAGTACTCTTACGGCGGTACGGAACATCCAAACCAAAGAAGCCAGTCTGAACGTGCTTAACGAGACCATCGAGCTGCCACGGAAGAACGACTTCGAGGAACGGATTGCTACTTTGGAGGCGGAGCAAAACACCCTCCTGAGTTCTCTCCGGTTCACCAGCTTGAACTTCAAGACCTTTCTACCGCTGTATCTCAAATACACCCTCGATCCCAAGCACCCCCTGGATTACTCCTACCGTTATCTTCAACCGGAGTCATTGGGGCGGGAGGAAATCTCGAAGATCGATGAAGAGAACCGGGGATACATTCAAAAATATCTCAACAACATCCAGACCATGGAGAAGCTCGCACGAATCCAGGATGACATCGCCACCTTGAGGCGTCACCAGAAGATCAACGCCGATGTGGGTGTCCCGTCTGTTTCCATGGAGGTGATGGGAATCAAGATCGGTGACTTCGTCCTGGTCACTTCCTCGGCGGAGGTGCTGGTGGAGATCGGTTTGAATGTCAAGAAAGCCTCCCCCTTCGAACACACCTATATGGCGGCCTGCTCCAATGGGTATGTCCATTATGGTCCCCCGGCATCGGATTACCCCAAAGGGGGATACGAAGTCACGGAGTGCCTCTTAGCTCCCGAATGGCAAGCGGTCTACGAGACCAAAGTCAACGACATCTTACAACATCTGCAATAGAACATCGGGACGGAGTAACACCTGTCCCCTTATTCAGTTGTTAGCCGGTGACAAGGCCGTCTCCGGGGGCGGCGGCATAGGAACCAAAGCGAGTGATAGAGTACCGTTACCTTGCCCCCGGCTAACACCTGACAACGGAGAAAAATCACTTTCACTCCCCTATAGCCGGAACAACCGCACCTCGTTGGTCCGGTTGGGGCGGGCCACCTCCGCATAAACCCACACCTCCTCCCCCACCTTCATCCAATGCGAGTAGCGGAAGGTGCTGAAGAAGGGGCTGGGAGTCGAGCTGACCACGAAGGGGGCGGTTGGGGTGAGATCCATGATGTGATGCAGGTCGAAGGTGAATCCCAGTCCTGTCGCCACATTGTAAACCGGGTCATACCAGTTCACGTTGGAGCCCTCATACACAAACAGATATCCAAAGCCCAAGGGCACGACCGAAGCGGGACGGACAAAAAAGTCATGCCACCCAGCCAAATCCATGATGGATTCATAGGGACTCCCCACCGGTTCCCAGTGCTCCCCATCTACACTGGAGAAATGAAACACCCGCTCATTCTGTCTGAGATATCCGATGACAAAACAATGATAGAGACCACCGGAATGGAGGATGACCGGGTCTTTGTACTCAAGAGGGATCACATCGCGGTTGTAGGTCTTCGGGAATGGCTGGATCACAGGACGCACATTGGAGGGATCGAATTGTGTGGGGGAGTCCACATCCCCCCACTTGAAGATACACCAGGGTCCCTCCCGCCAGGGACCACAGCCATAGAGTTTAAACCGGCGGGTTTCTGGATCGATCAAGAACGCGGGCCGTTCGAAACCAGGAATGGGAACTTGGTCACGGTGGATGGAATGGACCTTCTGGAAGGTGAGACCATCCTCGCTACGGAGGAGGCGGATCTCATACCCCCGCAGCCCCCGTGGAGACTCGGCGGTACGCATCCGGCAGGCCATCCAGAAGGTACCTGATTCATCCCGTACCACCGATGGCGCGCCCGCCCACCACTCAGGTTCATCCTGGTCTGGCTCCAGGATGACCTGGTAATGATGAAACCGGGCTTCGAAAAGAGCGAGTTCAGGCCCCACTTGAGGAACGGGTCCAGTCCATATGGGTTCGTCTGACACTTGCGCATTCTCCTCTCCAAAAAGGACAACCCCTTTGTTTTCTTACTCTTGAAGTATTATGCTCTCCTGTATGACCTACCTCACCATTACTCCAATAGTAAGAAAACACTCACTTTTTCTCCTCTGCCTTACACTCACCCTCTCCAATAAGACAAATGAAGTTGCTTGGGCACTTACGGCTAATGTATCAGCTTCCAGCCAGGCGGATCCCTCAATGAGCCCGGAGAATGTTCTCGATGGAGATTCCTCGACCTTCTGGTCGAGCAAAGTCTCGGCCAATAAGTATAACACCGAGTGGATCGAATTCGAGTTCGGCCAGTTAGCCTCAATAAGTGGGGTCAAGATGACACCCCGTGAGAGTGGGTATGGTTTCCCAACAGATTTCCTGTTGGAGTATAGTTACGATGAGGATGGGACTAACTGGTTCACGATGACCAGCCGTTGGGATTATGCTACTCCAACCAGTCCCGTGACGATTGGCATCATGGGGCGTGTGTATGCGCGCCGGTTGAGGCTCACCGCCTATGGTCTGGGGCAAGATAACAATGGGAACTACTACTTCCAACTGGCGGGAGTCTCCTTTCTCGAACACTCCGCCAAGATTCCCTATCAGATGGATCGTGTGGGCGATTTCACCGCACAAGCCAACAACCTCTGGAATGTTTTCGGCGCGATGGGGGATACCACGGGGGCGGTAATACCCTTCGGCAACGAACCAGCCTACTTCGAGTGGATGGCACTGAAGTATTTGTGGAGCGAAACCACTAGCACATATACCTCAACCCTTTTCAGCAAGATGATATCTCATCCGATATGCGCGGATGGGTATGTCTGGTCCTGGGGCGATCAAATGTTATGGCCGACCGGCTCAGGATCACGGCATGAGGAGAACAACGCCAAATATATCCTGGGCTGTTGGCGGTATTGGTGCTGGAAAAGGGATGACACACTCTTTAATCTCACCGACTCCACCCAGGTGCCCAATTCCGGCTGCGTGGATGTGACCTATGGCATGACCTTGCAGGCAAAGCTACGCCTGGCCATGCAATACCTCGATGAAGAACGTCACGGAGATGAGGGAGGAATCCTGATCGAGGATTCGGGGGACACCGATGGCACCACCTCGGGGGATCCCACCAACTACTGGGACAACTGGCGGTTTGGCTACAAGAACGCATATGACAACATCTATTACTACGCCTCGGTAGAGGCCATGGCGCAGTTGGAGGAGGTGTGGGGAAATTCGGACCGGGCGGCCGAACTACGTTCGCGCCGGGCAACTATACGTGAGGCCTACAACACGGAGTTCTGGGATGCCACCAAGGGACGTTATATCGGCGCGAAGGATATCAACGGAACGATCCGGGATTATGGTTTCACCTTCCTGAATACCGAGGCGGTCTATTATGGCTTGGCGGATCAGTCTCAGGCGGAGTCGATCCTCAGCTGGCTTTCGGGCACGCGGATCATCTCCGGGGAGACCTCCACGGGGACCGATATATATGCTCTCAAGTGGGCGCCACGCTCCAACACGATCGCCGCCGAAAAGACTGGCTCCCCCTATTGGTGGGAGGATCTTGGGGGCAACATCCGGGTCGACACCAACGCGGCCAAGTATGGGAACCACCTGGAGAATGGTGGCGCCATCTTCTACACCTCCTTTTATGATGTTCTCGCCCGGGCCAAGACCTTGGGCATCGAGAACGCCGATACGCGGTTGGGCAAGATCCTTGATGAGTTCCGTACTGACCAGCTGCGCCGTGATCCCGCCAACTCCGCAGGTGCGGCCTGGGTATACGGTCTTATCGGAGAGTACCCCGAGTCTGGAATGGTGGGAGCCTTGCCAGCCTATCTGTATGGCGGACTCGAAGCAGACGCTGACGGTCTGCACCTCAATCCACGGTTACCGTCAGATATGACTGAAATCCAAATCCGTGGAATCACCTACGCCGGAGCGGTACTCGATATTACCTTTGGACCCACGACAATTACTGTCACTTCGAGGAGCACATCAAAACGGACACTCTATTGCTTCCTTGATGGGATCACCGCCGGGAACTCACACGAATTCGAGTATCAAGAGGGAACAGGGTTACTACTCACCCTGGAACCAATGCAAACAAGTGTGGTAAGTGGGTGGGAGTTGTACCGGTAGAGAAGAGGAAAACTCATCTGGGGGCGGACCGGAAGGCCCGCCCCCAGAGATAAGACAGGGTCTTACTTGATCTCGACAGTGGCGCCGACTTCCACCAGTTTGGCCTTAACGGCCTCGGACTCATCCTTGGAAACGCCTTCCTTGACCGGCTTGGGCGCGCCATCCACCAGGTCCTTGGCTTCCTTCAGCCCAAGGCTGGTAAGCTCGCGGACGACCTTGATGACCTTGATCTTCTCGGCGCCAGCGGCAACCAGGATGACATCAAAGGAAGTCTTCTCCTCGACCGGTTCGGCGGCGACGGCTGGGCCGGCCATCATTACCGGGGCGGCAGCAGTCACACCAAACTTCTCCTCGAAGGCCTTCGCCAGTTCGGCGGCCTCCAACAGGGACAGCGCCCCAATTGATTCTAGAATTGCTTCGATCTTCTCACTTGCCATGGTTCAATCATCTCCTTTGATGAATTTATTTTTTCCGGGGGCTTTACGCCGCCGCGCTTTCTAGCTTTTCGCAATACGACTTAAACAGCCCGGCCAGCTTGGTCGAGACACCATTCACGCAACCCAGAATGTTCTGAGCGGGCGCATTGATGGAGCCCAGCATCCTCGCCAGGAGTTCATCCCGTGATGGGATCTTGGAGAGCGCATCCACCTGCGCGCCATTCAATACTTGATTCTCAAGAATGCCTGCCTTGGGCTGGAGGAACGGATGGTCCTTGGCGAACTTCATGAGCACCTTGGGACCAGTGACCCCCTCGCCACAATCCACCGTAACCGAGGTGGTCCCCACCAGATAGGGCTTAGCCTTGGCCTGCAATTCTTCCGGCAAAGCCAGCAGAATCAGTGTGTTCTTGGCCACCACATAATCCAATTTGGCGTTGTAGCATTCCCGCCGGAGAGCATTGACCTCTTTCACGGAAAGCCCCTTGTACTCACTGAATGTCAGGGACTTCGCTTTCGAGAATCTCTCGGTGAGATCCTTCAGGATTTCGGCCTTTCCTGTACGATCCAATCAACTCACCTCCTCTCAATAGTGATTGTTCTTTAAAGGGAGCCGCGAGTAATCCACGTCCTATCGCGGAGTGTCTCCCCCCCACCCTACCCTCCCCCGCCAGGGGGGAGAGAAACAAAAGGCCTCTCTACGGAAGATGACCTTATTCCCTCCCCCCTGGCGGGGGAGGGTAGGGTGGGGGGGAGGTCATTCCACCGGGGCGCATGACACTCTCACTCCCATTTACCACCAACAAAAAAAGCCCACTCCGCCGAGTGGGCTTTTGATAACAGATAAGTGCTGGAGAACATATGCTCCAAGCAACCCTGCAATCTTGTAGCCCGGTCTCGGCGGGAGTTCGATGGATTAAGCCCGAAGGCTCCTGCTGTCTATGACCGAAAACGACTGTATACCAGTACTACGACGCGGTCCGGATCTCCGCGGGATCCACGCGGACACTGGGGCCCATCGTGGTCGCGAGGTAGACGGCCTTGATATAGGCTCCCTTGGCTGAGGCGGGACGCGCGCGATTCAGCGCATCAGCTACCGCCCGGATGTTATCGTGCAGGTTCGGAACACTAAAGGAGACCTTGCCAACCGGGGTGTGGATCACACCACCCTTATCGACACGATACTCGATACGCCCCGCCTTGAAGTCCTTGACGGCCTGAGCGACATTGGGAGTCACTGTACCGGTCTTGGGATTGGGCATGAGGCCACGTGGCCCGAGAACCTTGCCGAGCTTACCCACTTCACGCATCACATTCGGAGTGGCGATGGCGACATCGAAATCAGTCCAACCCTCGCCCGTGATCTTCTTTACCAAATCATCCAGACCGACATAGTCAGCCCCGGCATCCTGGGCCGCCTTGACATGATCGCCATCCGCGAAAACCACCACGCGGACAACCTTGCCCGTACCATGTGGCAGCGAAACCGTGCCACGCACCTGCTGATCGGCGTGACGTGGATCCACGCCCAGGTTTACCGTGAATTCGACAGTGGCGTCGAATTTCGCGGGCGAGGTTTCCTTGGCGAGAGAAATAGCGTCATTCAAGGTGTACAGCTTGGTACGGTCCACCTTACCGAGCGCGGCTTTAAACTTCTTACCGTGTTTCACTCTCTCCCTCCTTGATTATGATTTACAAACACTCTCCGCCAAGCGGAAAGGGGTGTTATCCTTCGATGACCTCGAGGCCCATGCTCCGGGCGGTACCCGCGATCATTTTCGTAGCGGCCTCGAGATCCATGGCGTTAAGATCGGGCATCTTCAACTTGGCGATCTCCTGTACCTGAGTCCTTGTCACCTTGCCGACCTTATCGCGTTGTGGAACCGCCGAGCCCTTGGGGATCTTGGAGGCTTCCTTGAGCAGGTATGGAGCGGGCGGGGTCTTGGTGACAAAGGTCATCGTCCTGTCGCCATAGACCGTGATTTCGACGGGGATAATCACCCCCGGCTGATCCTTGGTACGGTCGTTGAACTGCTTGCAGAACTCCATGATATTGACGCCATGCTGGCCGAGAGCCGGCCCCACGGGTGGGGCGGGTGTGGCCTTTCCGCCGACGCACTGGAGTTTGACAATCGCAACTACTTCTTTTCCTTTTTTCGGTTTCGGGGGCATCTTTCTTCTCCTGCAATCCTCTCGAAGGAACTAAGCGGTGGTCTTCTCGACCTGGAGGAAATCCAGTTCGACAGGCGTCGCACGTCCTAACATTTCGATCATCACGGTGAGGCGTCCCCTTTCGGGGTTGATCTGGGCGACGGTTCCAGCAAAGTTCAGGAATGGGCCATCCACAACCTTAACCCGGTCGCCTTTCTCGAAACTGATCTTGGGACGCGGCGCCTCGCCGGTTTGTTCCATCATCCCAAGGATGTTAGCGATTTCCGCCTCGGTGAGCGCGGTAGGGGTCTTCCCAGGGCCGACAAAACCGGAAACGCCCGGCGTGTCCTTAACCAGAGCCCATGTGTCATCATTCAGTTCCATCTCCACAAGGACATAGCCGGGCATGATCTTGCGGGTGGCGACGCGCTTTTTGCCATCCTTGATCTCGGCCACTTCCTCGGTCGGGATGATGATCTGCTTGAAGAACTCCTCCATCTTCTGCTTACGAATCGCGTTTTCGACAGACTCCTTCACGCGGTTCTCGAAGCTGGCGTAAGTATGGACGGCGTACCACTTATAATCGCTCATGGATGCTCGCTTTGATTGTCTTAGGTCAAACGCTTCATCTGGTGGTAAATGGCTGTCACCAAGGCTTGAGCGCCGCCCATGTAAATCGACATGACCACCATGACAATCAGGGTGACCAGGGTTGAGTTTTTCACTTCCTCACGGCTGGGCCATGTCACTTTTTGAAGCTCCGCCAAGACCGAAATGAGAAACTGTCCAAAGCGGGACTCACGGATGACTTTCGACTTCTTCAAGTTATCAATACAACGCTGCAGAAACTGTTCCATTGAACCTTCTACCTGTCCTTCATTAAGGAATGGCAGGCCAGGAGGGATTTGAACCCCCGACCCCCGCGTTTGGAGCGCGGTGCTCTACCAGGCTAAGCTACTGGCCTACAGGGTTTGCGGAACCAACCCTTATCGGGTCTCACGATGAGCAAGATGTTTCTTGCATCGTGGGCAAAACTTGCGAACTTCCACCCGGCCGGGATGAACTCGCTTGTTCTTGGTGACCGTGTAGTTGCGGCTCTTACACTCGCTACACGCCAGGATGATGGTCTCCCTTGGCATATCCTTCGTTCCATTTCCTCTACCGATGGCTCCACCCGAGCGTGGTTGAAACACACTTCATCCCGCTCTTGCCATGCGGCAGTAGCTATGGGGAACCGCTTCATCCTAACCTTTCAAGATATAGAAGAGGAGTGCAGTCATGTCAAGGTGTTGGGCTGACCCAGTGAAAATGTGGTACACCATCAGTATTCTCCCTTCGTTTGGCTCCTGATTGGCCTTGAAGACTCTGCTCTCTGACAGCCGGGATGGCATTCACCTTCCGCCCCGCGCTGTTCCCATGGCCATTCTGTAGTAATATCCGGATCCACATCCGCGCATAGTCATCTGGGCTGATCACTGGCATAGATCCGGAACAAGAGTTCCGCACTTTACCACCAAGGAGTCTGATGATATGCCGCGCCGATTTTCGAGTAGCCAATCCTGGAGGTTTCCTCTCCTAACTTTGGCTTGTGTCCTGGCCAGCAGCCCCACACCCGTCTATGCCGCCTGGGATCTGTATCCAGTCATGACTGCTACCAGCCCCTTGGATGGGGTACTCGATATGAGTTTCATCAATGCCACGGAGGGTTGGGCAATCACGGGTTCCACCACCCTCAAGGTTCATCACACCACCGATGGGGGCAAGACCTGGAACGAACTGTATACAGATCCCGATAGCAGTATCATGTGGATTCCCCGCTCGCGTCTCCAATTTGTCAATTCCACGGAGGGTTGGCTGGTGCCTAACGCGACCTGGGGAGCGGGGAAGTTGCTCCATTCCACTGATGGCGGGGTGACCTGGGGGGAGGTGACTCATCCTTACCAATCGGCCTTCGGGGAGGTCAACACAGTCTACTTCACCAGTCCCAAGACCGGGTGGATCGCGGGGAAAGATACCGCGCTGGCGGGGATGATCGCGGCTACCACCGATGGTGGATCCACCTGGGTAGTGAGAGAGACCCCTTTCCAATTCCAGTCCCGGCGTCTCTTCTTCTTGGATGATCAGCATGGCTGGGTGGTGGGCCCCGGGGGTTCCATCCTTCTGACAATAGATGGCGGCCTGACCTGGAAGACCGGCTTGGCGGAGAGCATGTCCGATCTGTGGGGAGTGCGCTTCATAGATCCTCTACATGGCTGGGCGGTGGGGACGGGAGGGGCGATCTTGTACAGCCAGGATGGCGGGGCGCGTTGGTATGTGCAGGCCAGCGGGGTGAACTGGGATCTTTATGATGTCGCGGTGATCAGCGCCAACGAAGCTCTAGCCGCGGGTGGGTTGGAATCTTTTACTGCGGGAGGAGTATTACTGACACGTAATGGAGGGGCCACCTGGCGCCAGGAAAACCTCTCCTCGCAACCCGCGCTCAATGCGGTGGCTCGGGCCGGGGATGATCTCTGGGCCGGGGGCGCCTCCCCCTGGACCGGTACATCTTTTTTCGCGCACCTGTTCCACCGCAAGGTTGATAGTGGGCAGTACCCCATAATCCTGGCGGACACACTGCCCGGGGGGACAGTGGGAATCCCCTATGAATACCAGTTCAGTGTCCGGGATGGGGCCACCCCTTACAATTGGACCTTTGCTGGAACCGCGCCGGGCTGGCTCTCGCTGGACAGTCAGATGGGTGCTTTGACAGGTACCCCTCCCGCCTCTGGGGAGGTTTCCATCCAGGTTCAGGTGACTGACTCCTCCGGAAAGACCGATGAACGCAGCCTGTCATTCCAGGTAATCTCCGGACGGCTGTCACTCCAGGCCAGCGAGTTGCCCCCGGCCGTCCACCGCAAGACATTCCGTAGCCCCCTGGAGGTCAGTGGCGGACACACTCCCTATCAGTGGAAACTGAGTGGGAGTTTTCCATCTGGGCTTTCAGTCGATGCACAGTATTGTCTGGTAGGAACCCCTTTCGAGACCGGTTCTTTCGATTTCACGATCGAGGTCATCGACAGCGGTTCCCTGCCCCAGCGCTCCAGCGCCTCTTTCCATCTGGATGTAGCCTCACTCAGCGAGGGCGGATGGGAGATTCAACACGCCAACAACCGCATCACCGGGGTGCACTTCTTCGATGAAAACCATGGTGTCGCCATCGGTTGGAGCGGGCTGCAATATGAAACCTGGGATGGAGGCCAAACCTGGAGCCATAAAGCCCTCGGAGCGGCGGCCTGGGACTTCGACTGGATTGGGGATGAAGGCTGGATGCTCTCCAGCCTGGGACTCGGCCACACTACGGACCAGGGACAACACTGGGTATTCGATACCTCGCTTCCGATTAACGGCGATGAAATCCACTTCCGTGACTCTCTGCATGGGTGGGTGTGTGGTGGGGGGATTGCCTACACCGAGGATGGCGGAACCACCTGGCAGGTGGCCGAGGCCCCGAGCGGGTACTACTTTGGGCTCGATTTTGCCGATCCGCTGAATGGGTTCGCGGGCGGTAACAACTTCGTGTTCGCCAGCAGCAGTGATGGCGGACATACCTGGCAGACCGCCACTCTGCCAGCCTACACCGGTACAACGCTCAAGGCCAACCTAACAAAACAACCTGGCCTCACATCCATCGACAAAACCACCAATGTCCCACAGATCAAGGAGGTGTACTTCAAGAATGCCCTGGAGGGCTGGATCGGCACAAATATCCACGAGGACTACGCCATGCTGCTCTACCACACCTCCAATGGGGGGCAGACCTGGACTAAACGGCATGTGGGCGGAAAGGGGACCATCGACCAGTTCCAATTCCTGCCCGATGGGCTGAATGGCTGGATGGCGGGGCTGTTCTCAGGCAGTTTCTACCGTACGGTGGATGGAGGGTTGAATTGGAATTCCATCAGTCTTGGTTCCAGTACCCATGTCATGGGCTTCCATTTCCTGGATGAGAACACAGGTTGGGCGCTCCCGAATGTGGTAGGTCTCTATGACGAAGAGGGTGTGATCGAGGATCTGGAGGGATCGATCTGGAAGACCACCGATGGAGCCAAGAACTTCCATCTTCAATACGGTTGGCCAATGGAGAGGTACGATATGGGGGTGGATTACGGTGAGTTGTACAACTCACCCGGCCCGGAGTTTCAAGATATGTCCTTTGTCGATCCCACCCATGGTTGGGCGCTGGCGAGGCATACCTTTGCCAGTTCCAATCTGCCCGCCAGGGTATTTTATACGGACAACGGCGGGGCTGACTGGCGGATCATTTCGATTCTCGATTATGGAATCGAGCATCTGTGTTTCGCCAATCAACTGCATGGATTCGCCCTGTACCCAGACCGGAGCGTGCCAGTCTTCGAGACAGTGGATGGAGGCAAGACCTGGGCTATGCGCCGGGATATCCTCGAACTGGCCAATTCGGATTTTGACGCTAGTTGGGGCGATATCACCTTCGCTGATGATCAGTACGGCTGGATTGTGGAGAATGGTGATTATGACCTGTTCGCGGGAACCCGGGTCATACTGAGAACGACCGATGCGGGGGACACCTGGAACCGGATCAACGAGACCGGACGGGGTGGACAGCACTCCTTCTTCTTCCTGGACCGCGAACAGGGCTGGATGGTCAACAGCTACGGGTTTATCGAATCGACCACGGATGGGGGCGAAACCTGGACTGTCCAGAGAACCAATAACGAGGGGCTTCTCGATCTACAAGATGTCTACTTCACGGACGAGTTTTCAGGATGGGCAGTCAGCGCGGGAGGGGAGATCCTAAGCACCACGAATGGTGGCACGAACTGGAAAAAAACCACCGGCTTACCAGCCTCTTCCTTCAGCGGCCTTTATTTCGCCACCTGTTTGAAAGGCTGGTTCGTGGGACAAAACACTAACATCTATTCCAACGGTACTCTTGGAGATCCGGTCCTGGTCGAGACAAAAGATGGCACCGCCGGATCTGGAACACAAATCCCCCTTAATCTGCTCAACCATAACCTCCACCTGGTGGATTCCCCCGACACAGTCAATGTATGGGCACTTGGGGAACCTGGCCTGGGACTCAAGTATGCCGCTCCCACAAACGCGTTGAGAATCACGACCCCCAGCCTTGCGGATGGCAGGATGGGTCAGGGATACAGCCTTCAATTGGAAAGAGCGAATGGCACTCCTGACTTCACCTGGCGCCTCTGTGGCGGGGCGCTTCCGCCGGGGATGGAACTCCAGCCCAACGGTCTCCTGACAGGGACGCCCACCACCGCCGCCACCTTTCGCTTCGTGGCGGCGGTTTTCGATGCGGCGGGAGAATCAGCGGGCCACAAGTTTTCTCTGCGGATAGAGCCGGAAGCATCTCCCCAGATCCTCACGGAGAACCTTCCCAATGGGACTGTGGGACTCGATTATGTGCAGGTTCTGGAGGCCACAGGGACAGCTGAACCATATGAATGGAGCCTGACCGGTGGGGAACTTCCGCCCGGAATTACTCTGCAACGTCAGGGACTTCTCGGCGGACTCCCCACCACACCCGGTCTGTATAACTTCACGGTGACTGTCACCGATGGACAAGTCCCCAACGGACAAGCCAGCAAGACCCTCAGCCTTCAGATCCAAGGCCGTTTTGCACCCGAGGATGGCGGTCCCTGTGATGAGTTCCCCCTACTGTGTCTGGCCCTGAATTGGAAGACCACCGGCACAGACGAGGGCGATTTCGATGGTGACGGCAAGGTCGATGCGCGAGACGCCATCAAGGCATTGGAGCAACTGCGGGAGTGAGAACAATGTGATGAGGATCAGTCCGTAACCATGGATTCCCGCCTTCGCGGGAATGACGTCCCAGATTGAGATTCCCTTATACCGTCAGTCCCGCGAAGGCGGGAATCCATGGTGTCATAGCTGGCCCAGGAGTTGGACTCCGGGGCCAGCATGAACAGGTCTTTTTCAACTGATGTCTTGTTTTACTTCTCTTCCTTCGCTCCCCGTACTGTCCCGCATCCGAAGAAGCCACCGGCATTACCTTTCTTATTGATGAAGGTCACCGTGATCTTCTCCTTGCCCTTGGTCAGTTCCTCGGGAATGGGATACTCGACTGGCACAAAGCGGGTTCCCTCAGTCCCTTCCAGTTTCACACTGGCAATCACTTGATTCCCGGCCAGGACATCGAACTCCCGGTCCCGGTCAGCTCCCCAATAAACACACCGGAGGCTGGTGGGCTGGTCCGGCAGCACACGCAGGGTATAGCTCAAACTCACCTCCGCGTGACGCCATTTGTGGTTCAGATGACTGCCAGTAGCCCCCTTCTCCGTGGTCATCTCATGCTCTTTCTCGGAGGCCTCATCCGCAATTATGACTGTATCCACCACACGGGCGGGATCGGGCGTAAAGACAGTCCGTGACTCCTCGGCCCGTGCCTCCAGTTGCTTTTGACGGTCCGAGCCTTTGGGAATGACGGGCCAATAAAGGCCATAGCGGTCGTTGATGACTTTGTAGAAAGGTTTGAAGGTGATCTCACGAGGCTGGTTCTTGGTCACGAAGGTGGATGGCTCATCCTCCACCGGCTGGAGGAAGGAGGTGTCATTGGGGGTATCCGCCAGGAAGTAATAGGCCTCTTCCTCACCAGGGAAACCGGTCTGGCCTACATTTGGATTGTCTGAATAGAGCGTGGGAAGACCGGACTGAAGGATACCCGCCAAGACCACCGGACCATACGCGAAGGCCACCAGGTTGGGGTCATCTGGCATGGGGACCGTTCTCAAACGCATGGTCATCTCCATCTCCACCTTGTCGCCCTCCTTCCACTCGCGCTCAATGGAGGCGAAGGATGAAAGGGGAACACTGATCTCCAGCGGTGTCCCATTCAGGGTCAGACGGACCCCCTGATCGGTCCAATAGGGGATATGCAAACGCAGGGCAAAGGTGGTGGGTTTGTCCACATGGATAATAATCACGGTGCTGGGTTTTTCGGGGAAGGAGGTCACTTGCTCTAAACGGATGCCCTTCTCTTTCCAATCGAGGGTGGAGGGGATGAAAAGGTTCACTAGGACCGCCTTCTCATCATGGAAATAGATGCTGTCTCCCAGTTTGGCATGGGTCTCGGTGCCAGTGCCATAACAGCACCAGAAAGAGGTGGTGGGAGTCCCATACACCCGTTGGTAGCCGGTCGCCTGGGGCACGTAATACTCCAACATGCCAGTCTCGGGATCCTGGGTACCGCGGATACCATTCCAGAAAGCGCGCTCGTAGAAATCCGCATACATGGGATCGCCAGTGGCACACAACAGATGCCGTGAGAGGCGCAGCATGTTGTAGGTCTTGCAGGTCTCATGGTTGGTGGTTGAGAGCTTATGCGCCAATTGATAGGGCTCGCCCCAGATTTCGGCATCGGTGCTGCCGCCCGTGGCATAAGAGCGGGCGCGGACCACCCGGTCCCAGAAGAACGAGGACAGTGAGAGGTAACGGCTCTTACCCGTGAGCTCGTATTCACGCATCGCCGCCACAACCAGCGGGATATGGGAATTGCCATGCCGTTTGGTGAGGTTATCTTCGCCCCGCGCGAGGGGATCCAGAAAAGAGCTCTTCTCGAACTTCTCGGCCAAGGCCTTGTGTTGGGGATCATGGGTAACTGAATACAGGTCCCAGAACACCTCACAGATGCCACCTTCCTCGGTGTGATCGAGGATATTGTTGAGCTGCTCATGGGTGAACTTCTCGTTGCGCTGGATGAAGTAACTGGCCATCCCCTTGAGGACCTCGAGCGCCTGCCCGTTACCGCAATACTGATACTGAGCAAACATCCCGGCCATGATCTTGTGGTAATTGTAGTAGGGTGCCCAGGGAAGGTTAGTGAGCGATTCAAGCCGGTCGAGGAAGGTGTCGGGATACCCCGAGAGATACCCATTCCCATAGACCGCCTGGCACTTGGCCAGTTCACTCACCATCAGAGATCCGCGTTCCTTGAAACGGTCATCCGAGGTGCTCGCATACATGAGTGCCAGGGCCGAGAGGTAGTGGCCGACAAATTGTCCACGCACCTCGATAGTGGGAGCTTCCCACCCGCCGTGAGGTACACCGGGAGCTTCAAGGCCAGCGTTGGTCCGGAAGGTATACAGCAGACTGTCGGGCTCCAGGCTCAGCAGATACTTCTGATCCAGCTCCTGGGCGGTCTTCAATGGGCCATCCAACAGTCGGACCTGATCGAGATTGAATGGTTCATAAACCATTTTGGGGGCCTCCTCCTGTGCATAAACAGTCATCCCCACCATGGTGAGGAGACTCAGACAGAGAAAAACTGGGAAATGTCTTTTAAGCATGGTGATCCTCCCTTCGGAAAAGCATGAATAACGAAACTGAAACCACAAACCAGTGATCTAGACTAATGCTGCAAGGACCAATCCTCGACCGTTGAGACTGACGCCCCGAACTCATCGATGATTCCATAAAAAACCCCATTGGGACGGAAACAGAGGGCTGTGGCGGTCCATGAGTTGCCTTTAACACTCACCTTCACGTATTCATTGACCATACCCGTGTACCCGCCCAACCCGAGTGGAGAAGTGTCTATCGCGAGTGGCTGATACCCGCCCACGGTGATAAAGGGCCAGTCATAAACCAGCTGCTCTCCCTCCGGATCCAAAATGCTTCCGCCACCTGTAATACAGTGATAGACACCATTTTTGTATCCACGCCCATAACCATGCGTATGCCCACTGAAACAGGCATCCACCCCATACTTCTCCATCAAAGGAACCAGACCAGTCTGATAAATCGATTCCCCGGATATCCAGACCTCGCAATAGGGCGGACGGTGCACGTTGATAAAAGTAAAGCGGGCTTGCTGGTTGGCTTCAGATTTTAGGTCGTCCTCAACCCAATTGAGCACATCGGAACTACGCGTGTCGTCGTCAATCATAATGAAGTGACAGCCCGCATAATCAAAAGAATAGCTCCCCCAACCAGGCAGGGGTGCGAGGCCACTGATGAGATCGGTCCGGTCCTTGCTGGGAAAATCAGCAAACTTGCGGATCACCGCGCTCCGCCCCTGATCATGGTTCCCCCAGGCCGAGAACCAGGGTTTGGACTGCCCCAGGTATTTCCCCACACGGTCCACATAATAAGCATGGGCTCCCGCATAGTTGTTGCCATCGCCCGCCAGGTCACCGACATTAGTGCCGATGTGGATCTCCGCATCATCACGCATGTGGCGCATCATGGCATTGGTGGGTTCATCAGGGTTCGCCGGATAGAGGCCTCCGTTGGTTCCCTGGCTATCACCCCAGACACTAAATGCGAAATCGATGTGTTCATCGGTGCCGGTCTTGAAGACACGGTCTTCGGTGATGGCACCGGAGGCAATGACACGGTAGTGGTAGGTGGTGTAGGGCTGTAGTCCGGTGAGAACCGCCTTGTAGATGGCAGTGTAATATCCGGAATTCTCGCTGGCCGCGGGGATACTGCTCCCATAGGTGTTGGTGAGCCCATACTCAACCGTGCAGGGGAGGGCATGATTCAGTTCCCACATGATCGTAATGCCATCCGGTTTGAGATTTTGCAGAAAAGGTTCAGCCAGGAACTCTGGAGTACATGTCCCGCTCACCGTGACGGTTTGGACACGGGTGACCTCCGAGAGCCGTCCATGCTCATCCCTGGCCTGCGCGGAAATAATAAATGTCCCCGGACAATCGTAGGCATGTGCGGTGGTATACGGAGAGAGAACCGGGACCAGAGAAGTCCAGTCAGTTGTTTCTCCATCGCCCCAATCGATGAAGAAACTGACACTGTCATTGTCCTCATCGGTGGCCTCGAAGTGGTAGTCACTGGCGGTACCCGCCACGGCGGTGGCCCCTGTAGACTGGGCAATCATCTCTGGAGCGTGATTGTTGGGGTCCTTGGGATAGGCATTTCCCAGGATGGCGATCTCGGTGCTGTTGAGAGAACGGTCATAAATCGCGACCGAGGACACCGTGAGAGGGGCGTCCTCCCCATTTTCATCGGCGAACAAGAGAATGGTGGAGACCAGGGCGAACCGGCCATCCACGGCAGGGGGATTCCCATCGAGGATCCGGGCGCCATCCAGATAGATGTCATAGAGACCCGCCACTGTATCGGCTGTAATCACCACCCG
>CAYRBI010000108.1:0-20274 GCA_964422415.1 uncultured bacterium
GGCCGAATTGGCGGGTCAAGGCATCCAGGATGCCCTCCATCTTCATCCCCCTCGACCCCTTCACCAGCACCACATCCGAGGGTTCCAACAAATGCGTCAGCTCTATCGAGGCAGTTTCAACTGTCTCAAACCAGCGAATCCGCTGGTTCGAGAATCCCGCTTTCCGCGCGCCCTGCACCAGATGGCGCGTGGCATTCCCTACAGCCACCAGGAGATCAATCGTTCCGGAGCCGAGAGATACCCCAACCATCTGATGCAGTTCTTGACTGCGATGGCCCAGGTCCCACATCTCACCGGCGACAAACACCTTGCGTCTGTCCATAAAGGTCTCGAGCAACCGCTGCGCAGCGGCCATCGAAACCGGATTGGCGTTGTAATGATCCGCGATGACAGTAATACCCTTTTCCAGTTCCAGCATCTGGCAACGTCCGGGCAGACCAGCGAAAGTCTGAAGTCCCTCGATGACGCCCATCAACGGCAATCCCGAACTGACCGCCACAGCCGCGGCAGCGGTCGCGGCATAAACTTGATGCAGACCGGAAACCTGCAGCTGGACCTCACCCTGGCCCACTGGAGTTTGCAGAAGGAATCCATAACATCCCCGGGTGGTCACATGCGGATCCACCGCGAAGTATTCGGATCCCTTCCCAGTTCCAAAGGTCACTACCGGAGCGTTCGAGGCGGCCGCAAGTTCATCCCGGAAACGGCACTCTTGAGGGATGACTGCGATCCCATCCGCTGGTAATCCACGCAATAGGTCACTCTTCTCCTCCAAAACGCCCTCGATACTCCCCATTCTTTCAAGATGCGCATCGGCGATAGCCGTGATCACCCCGGTCTGGGGTTGTCCGATTCCGGTGAGGCGTTTGATTTCACCCGGACGGTCAGTTCCCATCTCGAGCACTACGAACTGGTCATCTGGCTCCACCTCGAAGATGGTCTTGGGAAGCCCGATCAGATTGTTGTGATTACCCTCCGTCACCTTGGTCTTGAGCAGCCGTCCGGCCGCATGGCGCAGAAACTCCTTAGTGGAGGTTTTCCCCACCGAGCCAGTGATCCCCACCACACGCGCCTGGCTCTGGCTTCGCAGGTACAGGGCCAGCTCACCAAGCGCCCACAGGGTGTCGGGAACACGGATGCACGGAATCTCGATACCGGGCAGTTTATTATTCTGGATCACGACAGCGACTGCTCCTTTTTCCAGAGCCTGGGTACAGAAGTCATGGCCATCAAATCTCTCTCCGGGAAGCGCCCAGTAGATATCACCAGGCTCAATCCCGCGTGTGTCATTGGACACCGAGTGGACCTGTTGTGAGAGCTCCACATTCTCGAGGTTGCCACCGATGGCCGCATGAATCTCACCTATCGTTAGTTCCCGCATCTGAGCCGGCCATCAGGCCTTCCCTCCTGAATAGCCCAGCCGGGCGAGTTCCTCCGCCACTATGATCCGGTCATCGAAGGGGTGGCGGACTCCCTTGATCTCCTGATACGTCTCATGTCCCTTCCCCGCGACAAGGACAATGTCTCCGGCCTTAGCATTCTCCAAGGCTGCGCGGATTGCCTCGCGGCGGTCGACATAACGCAGGAAGGAGGCTCCAGCACACCCGACCATGCCCGACTCCATCTCATCTAGAATGGCTTCCGGGTCTTCGCTACGCGGATTGTCACTGGTCAAGATCGTCAGATCGGAGTTCTCTTGCGCAAGGCTGGCCATGAGGGGGCGCTTCTTCCGGTCACGGTCGCCACCACACCCCACCACACACAACACGCGCTTATGTTTGACCTCCTGAAGAGTTCCCAGGACTTGTTTCACCCCATCAGGCGTGTGCGCGTAGTCCACGAAAACCGTGAATGGCTGACCTTGCCGGACTGGTTCCAAGCGTCCGGGAACATAAGTCGGTTGACGAACACCCTCTTCGATCGCGGAAACCGGGATTCCAATCGCGAGACTGGCGGAGATGGCGGCCATCAGGTTGTACAGGTTGTGACGTCCCACCAATGTGCTTTCAACCCTGAGCTCCCCCTGGGGAGTGGTCAGACAAGCCGTGATGCCATCCGCGCGAAGATCCCTGGAAAGAGGACGGACCTCCGCCGGACTTTCAAAGCCATAGGTGAGGATGTGCCGTGGAGATAACTCCAAGCACCAGCGCTTCGCCCAGGAGTCATCCAGATTCAAGACAGCGGTTCCCCGCGGTTTCAAGTGTTCAGTGAACAGACGAAGTTTCGTCGCCGCGTAGCTCTCCATGTTGCCATGGAAATCGAGGTGCTCATGGGAGAGATTGGTAAAAACCGCCGTATCGAAGAGCAGTGTATCCACACGGTGCAGGGCTAGGGCATGGGAAGAGACCTCCATGACAACCGACGATACCCCCGCATCCCGCATGGCAGCCAAGCCTTCTTGTAGATCCGAACTGAAAGGAGTGGTATGCGGAGCCGGTTCAGCATGACCCGGCCAACGATATTCCACGGTTCCGAGCAACCCCATGCTCTCCCCGGCGGTTTGGCCGATGGTCTCGATCAAGTATGAAGTGGTGGTCTTGCCATTGGAGCCAGTAATCCCCATCAGCTTCAGCGAGTCAGCGGGAGCGCTATAGGCATTCCGTGCAGCGGCAGCCAGGGCGCTGAGCGTATCCAGAACCTGAATCCAACAAGCCGCCTCGATAGCTTCCTCCACCAAAGCGGCGGCGGCTCCTCTTTCGAAGGCCTGCCGGATATAACAGTGCCCATCGGTGTGCTCACCACGTAAAGCGACAAAGAGATCCCCCGGGCTAACCTGGCGTGAATCATAAACCACACGGCGGATATCCGGATTGCTCTCCCCATGCCTGGAGAGAATGGGCAGACCCTGGATAACTTCAGAAAGCAGCATCAGCGCCATCTCCTCCCTCAGACTCGACAGACTTGAATGGTTCCTGGTCATCAGAGTCCGCAGTGTTCCAAAGCGAGCCAAGTTTGGCCGCGGCATTGGATGCCACCCCTGACAGGAATGACTCAGTATTAGTGGTGTTACTAGGAATACGTGCGATGCGCTCCACGCGGGCCGGAGCTCCCGGACGGCGTTTGCTTTTCGGAACCTCCGGGGGGACAAGGAAATCAGGCGCCACATGCATGTACGCCAAGGTCTCATCCACGATCTGGCGGAACACAGGCGCCGCAGCTTCCGCTCCAAAACGCAGTGTTTCGGGTTCATCGATCATGACGACCACCACGATCCGTGGATGATCTACCGGCGCGAAGCCCGCGAAACTCAAAACCCGCTTGGAATCCGAGTAGGCCCCATTGACCACTTTCTTAGCGGTCCCGGTTTTGCCACCCGCTTTGTACCAATCACTGCGTCCATGCTTCTTACCGGTACCACTTTCGATGGTTTCCACAAGCATTTCCCGGACACTGCGGGCCACCTCCGCACTCACAACCCGCGTGGCGGGTGAGATACGGACGGGATACAGATCACCATTGCGGTTGGCGACATAACCTTTGACCACATGCGGACGAACTTGCACACCGCCATTGGCCAGGACACAGTAGGCCTTTGACAGCCCAATCGGGGAGGTCATGACTGGTCCAGTGCCAAACGCCAACACTAACATGTCATTGAGACCCCATTTCCCCCAGTGCAACAATTCCTTGAATGTCTCGGCAGGTAAATCAATCTTAGTTTTCGCGCCAAACCCGAATGCTCTGAGATAGTCGTAAAGCAGTTTCTTGCTTGGTTTCTGGGGATTCAGGTTTTCTATCATCTCGGCGATCTTGCCGACTCCGATATTACTGGAGTGAACCAACACCTCGGAAACCGTGACCCGCCCCAGCGGGTGCTCATCCTCGATCGGTCTGTTTCTGATTTTTGGATTAAAATAACGGCGGCCATTTTCACAGTCGATGAGCGTGTCTTTCTGGATGGCCCCGCTATCAAGACCCGCCGCTACCACGAATGGCTTGAAGGTGGAACCAGGTTCATAAATGTTAGTGATGCAGAAGTTCTTGGTGCGCGACATCTGGCCAGTCTCGGCATATTCACCCACATCATCCGCGCGGAAAGAGGGATAGTTGGCCATGGCCAGGACTTCGCCACTCTCCGGTTCCATGACGATCGCCATGCCCGCCTTGCAATGTTGGGGTTCACACATGGCATACAAGGCTCGTTCGGCGATCCATTGGATGGTTTCGTCCAACGTGAGCACCACATCGGCGCCACGCAGTGGAACCTCACGCATATAATCAAAATCGAGAATCGCCTTGCGATCACCCAGACGCCGTGCTGGAAACTCAAGGGTTTTACCGGCCAGACGGCGCTCCTCAATGCTCTCCACCCCGGTCTGTCCACGGAGATCAATATCGACAAAACCCAAGACTTGACCGGCCAAGGCCCCTTTCAGGTAATGGCGGGCCCCTTCACGGGTGAGTGCCAATCCCTCCACATTGAGCTGGTTAAGCACCGCCGCGGTTTCCGTGGGCATGTGCCGTTTAAGGGCCACTTCATCGCGGTCCAGAGACATCATGCGCTTATTCAATGTCTCTTTGGAAATCCCGAGGATGGGCGCCAATTGGGCCGCCGTTCCAGTGGGATCCTTGATTTTGGCCGGATGAGCCACAAGCGTTTCCCTTTCCGCGTTCCACACTAACAAACGCATATTCCGGTCGAGGATGACACCCCGGTCCGGTTTCCAAGTAATGTTGCGTTTACTCTCGATGCGTCCCGCCTCGGCCATGGCCTGATGGCGGACCACCTGCAAGTCGAACAGACGCCACAGCAGGGCACTGACCACCACCAGCGAGAAAAAGGATGCCAATTTAATCCGTTGCCTGACCATCAGACTGTACGGTTCATTCATGGCGCTCAATCCAGGCTACCGGCCAACGATTTGGCTCTAGGTCCATGGAGGCCGAATGGACCATCCCCGCGAGCTGGTCCAAGCTCTCCCACTCCAGAATCCCAGCCTTTTGTTTTTCTCTCACCTCGGTCAACCGGACCTTATGCCGGACTAGAACACTCAGCTCATATCCCAGCCGTTTCTGCTCAATGTTCTGAAAGACAAAGGCCACGACTTCAAGAAAAAACACCAACAACAACGCATAGAAGCGCACCCACGGAGCAAGTCCTAATCCAGGATGTCCGGAGGTTGTTTTTGCGCTCAAGGTTTCGCCCAGAAATCCGATACCCTTATGCGTTGGCGTGGAAACCGCCAAGCGGTTTCCCTCTCCCCCCAGAGACCCCCCTCCTCCTGTGTTTCACTCAGGAGGGGGATGTACGCTGCACCGCTCTTAACCTGGCGCTCCTAGCCCGGGGGTTGAGCTCGATCTCCTCGGGAGATGGCTTGACCACCTTTGGGGTCAGGAGCGTAGCCCAACCCAACTTATCGCCGCGAAGCGGAATGCGGCTGAGAACTGGGTCATTCCGGCCTGTCCATGTCAGGAAGGCTTGTTTGACCCGGCGGTCCTCCAGGCTGTGGTAGGCGAGAATTACTGCCCGCCCCTCCACTGCGAGGCATCCTGGTATTCGTGCCAGAAAGCCATCGAGCCGCTCCATCTCACGGTTGACCACAATCCGCAGGGCCTGAAAGGTCCGTGTCGCTGGATGAACCTTTCCCGCCCTGTCCCGGTCTGGGAAACAGGAGAGCACAATCTCCGTCAGATGTTCCGTGGTCTCGATCGGGCTCTGTTCCCGTTCCCGGACAATCGCCCGGGCAATGGGACGTGCCCGAATCTCTTCTCCAAATTCTCTGAGCGCCCGGAGGATATCCCCCTCGCTGGCGCGTGCGATCCACTCCGCCGCCGAGGGAGCCGCACTAGTATCCATACGCATGTCCAGCGGACCGGGTTTACGGAAACTGAATCCGCGTTCACCTTGGTCTAGTTGCGGCGAGGAGACCCCTAAATCCGCTAGAATCCCCTGTACTGGCCCAGTTCCGAGGTCTTTGAGAACCTCCTCCAGCCGGTCGAATCCGGCATGAATGAGATCGGTCTGACAGGGCCATTCTACAGAGAGCCTCCGGGTGCATTCTAAGGCCTCCGAATCCAGATCCAGCCCGATCAGCCTTCCCTGTGGGCCGATCTTGTGGGCGATGACCTTGGAATGTCCTCCATAGCCAATCGTGGCATCCACGATGGTTGCGCCGGGCAATGGAGCTAGCCACTTGAGGCTTTCCTCAAGCAAGACTGGCTGATGCCCCCCCGATTGGGATGGTGGACACGCCTGCATCTGTTTTTCCGTTGTGCCTGGATTGCCTCCCCGGCCGGTCGAGGGGTGGGGATAGGGTAGAAGACTGCGGCCCCATCCTCCTCCCCCGAATCTAGCCGGGTACGGGCCGCTGATGGTGGGCGCAATAGTTGCGTTGGTTCTCCCCCCAGAGATCCCCCAGCTGTCAGCGGCCTGTTCCCATCTTGAGCGGTTGCCCTACCGTTCCCTCCCCCTCCTTGAATCCCCTCACCCAAGGAAGAGTTACTGAGGAACCGGAGAACCGGCGCTCATCCCGTGTACTTCGTTCCTTCCTCCTCAACTGCCTCCGGTCCACGTCCGGCCATCCCTAGTTCCACACGCGAGAGAGCATCATCCAGATTGACCTGGTCGCGTTTGGCAAGATCCCGGTAACGTAGGCCCGAATGAATCAAAACTTTATTCCAATCTCCCAGCAGGACTAAGTCACGATCCTTCTCACGATCCATGAGGATCCCTTCGAGAAGGCGCTCGGGCAGCTTCATACGCCCCTGAGCATCGATACTGACCAGATCGGCTCCCCCGAAAATCTCACGCCGGGCGCTCCTCACTTTAGGATCGTGCGACCCGATCTGGTGAAGTCCCTCCGCGAACCGGGAGTATTCATTCTCATCGAAGAGGGCCAGACTATTGTCATACCAGCGAGATATGAACACCTCGGAGGCGAGGCGTGAACGCAGTTCTGGCGGGAGAACCAGGCGGCTCTTGTCATCTAAGGAGCGCTCGTAATATCCAACCAGACCAGGCATCAGAAGCCTCACTCTCAAGGATGGGCATTCGTGGGATTTTATGGAATCTTTCACAAATGACCATCTACAATGTGGGATATTATGGATTTTTCCTCCCCTGTCAAGGAGGAAGATTATGTGCCGATACTTTCTTTTTCTTTTTTTTGGCCTTCTTTTGAGGTCCGGCCTGTCCCGGAGGAGTCAGAATCCGCGCCCGTCAGCCCCCTTCTATTCACATTTTACTCACAGGAGAATCCCCACTTTTTCACAACTTGGTCACCTTCCCCTGGCCCCTGAGGGCCAGATCAGGAAAGTCTTGGCAAACCTCGAAACCTCAACATGTTGTGGTTACACCCCCCAAGACAATCGATATATGTGCTTGACAGAAGGGAACGACGGCTCCTATATTCTTGCCGCGCCTTGACCAAGGGGCACACCAAGTCACATCCTATTCAAGCCGGAGTTGTAACTGGACTCCCGGACCAAAGGGGTGTCCGGGTAGCCATGGGGGGGAGAGTCCATGAAACTCAAACGCATTTACATCAGCGGGTTTAAATCGTTTGCCGACCGTCTGAGCCTCGAGTTCGGAGAGGGCATCACCGCGATTGTCGGTCCGAATGGATGCGGGAAGAGCAACACCTCCGATGCCGTCAGGTGGGTTTTAGGCGAGCAGAATCCGCGCGCCCTACGCGCCAACAAGATGCAGGATCTGATCTTCGCGGGGACCACCACACGCAAACAGGAAGGAATGACTGAAGCACGTCTCGTCTTCGACAATGAGGATGGGAAGCTTCCCCTTCCATATGCCGAGATCGAAATCAGCCGCCGCCTCTACCGTTCCGGTGAATCCGAGTATTTCATCAATAAGGAATCCGCGCGCCTGAAAGATGTCTTTGACCTCTTCAGTAACACCGGCGTTGGCACCCATAGTTACTCGCTCCTCGAACAGGGCCGGGTGGATGGAATCCTCAAGGCCAAACCCTCGGACCGCCGTGAGATTTTCGAGGAAGCCGCTGGCGTCACCCGCTTCCGGATGAAACAGGAGGAGGCCCAACGGAAACTCAAACGTGTCACCCAGGACCTCCAACGTGTCGATGACATCGTGGGAGAACTCGCCCGCCAGGTCCGTTCACTCAAGATTCAGGCTGGCAAGGCGGCGCGCTACAACGAGATGCACCTGGATCTCCATAAGCAAGAGCTGGTGCGCATTCATCTTCAGCGCGCTGTTCTGGATGAAAGAACCCAGCGTGGCCAAACCGAGCTCCAGAGAGTCCGTGAACTCAAGGAGTCGTTGGAGGAGCAGGTCCAGAAGGGAGCCATGGAGGCCGGCCAAGCGCGCGAGGTGGTCGATAAGGCGCGCGAGGAGTTGTTACGGTTTCGAGGGGTCCGCACGGAACTCGAATCGGAGATCCGCCGTCATGATGACCAGCTGACCCATTGCCGGGCGATGGAGTCCGAACTCCAGCGTCAGGGCGAAAGAACCCGCGAACTTGAGAAGACCCTCTCCACCGAACGGGAAGAGGCGGAGAATTCGGTTGAATCCAAGGTGGGAGTCGAGGAACGCTTGCGCCAGGAGCTGGTGGAGTTCGAGGTAGAGGAAAACCTTCTCGCTTCCCAGGAGCAAGAAGGGCGTGAGGATTTCGAGCAGGCCCGGAATGCCGCCGAACAAGCCCGGAAAAAGCTGGCTGGAACCGAACGGGCCATAGAAACACTCGCCAAGGAGATCGAACATGTCTCCCATGAAATCGCCTCGCTCGAGGAACGGCGGGTACGTCAAGAGGCTCAATCCCGCGAGGGCGAGGAGGAGCTCAAGAGTATTGATAACAAGGTCTCGGCCGTGGCGGCCATCCATCAGGATACCAAGGCCGATCATGAGCGGGAAGAATCCATCAAAGTCCAGCTGCTCCAGACCCTCCAGGGAATCGAGAAAGAACTCAACCTCCTGCGGACCGAGAACGAGCGTCTGCGGACCGAGCGCAGCCGCCTGACTCACCGCCTGGAATCCCTTAAAGAACTGCAAGCGCAGCATGAAGGCCAGGGAGAAGGCATCAAGCAAGCCTTCCAACGCAAGAACAAGGGTGAGGCGGCCTTCCTCCAGATCCAAGGGCAGCTCATCGAGAAGGTCCGTCCCCAACCCGGTTTTGAGGATGTCCTGGAGGTGGCGTTGGCGAACTGGCTGCACAGCGTCATTGTGGACAAACACTCCGATAGCATCCGGGTTTTGGAGGCCCTCCGGTCTGGTAAATCGGGACGTTTGACCTGTGTGTCCAAGGATCTAGCCGGGACATCCCCATCAGAATCATTCCCAGAGGTTGAGTGGAACACGATCGAGGGGGCCGTATTGGCCTCGGATGTGGTCGTAGTCACCCCGGAATTCCAGGAGTTGATCGTCCCCCTGTTGCGCCGGACTGTCATCGTCCCGGATCTGCCGCAGTTGGAGGCGATACTGCCGAAGCTACGCGAGGGATGGATGGCGGTGACACGCCAGGGTGAAGTGGCGGGTTATCCCAGCTTTGTGTCGGGGGGACGTGCGGTCCTGACAGGGTTCTTGAGACGCCAAGGCGAGATCGATGAGATCGAACGCAAACGGGCGGCGCTTGACCTGGAATGGCAAGCCAGTGAAGACAAACTACAACAAGCCCGCGAGACCCGCCGCGAAACCGCCGAGGAACTCAAGGCACGCGAAGATGCTATCCGCGAATTGGTAATCCGCATGGCCGCCAAGCACGAGGAACTCCAAGGTCTGGCCCGCTTGCGTCAGAAGGTCGAGAAGTCTCTGGAAACAAGCCGGCAAGACATGGAACGCCTCGAGGGACTTCATTCTGGTCTGGTCCAGAAGAGGGTTCAAGCCGAGGAATCCCGTACCACACTGGAGGCCAATATTCAAAGCGAGCGCGAAAGCGCCGAGACCACCGAGGCGGAGCTCAAGAGGATCGAACAGGCCTTGCGCGACCTGCAAGCCAGACACAACCATCACCGTGAAACCTTTGTGGCCCTGAAAAAAGACCTGGAGCGCTGCCAGTCGGAGATCAACCAGGCCCGTCAACGGCGGGCGAATCTGGAGACACGGATCACCGAGTTGAAGCAGGAGGAACAGGAGCGCGAGAGCAAGATCTGGGAGATTCTCGATAAGAAGGGACAGGCCGAGGAGGCTCTCAAGGGGCTTTTCGAGCGTGTCGACAAGGTCGAACAAGATATCTCCGAGCAGGATGCTAACCTGGTCCAGATGGAGGAACGGCACCGCGCTGTCGAGGAACAGGTCTCACAGATCCGCGAGATGCTCAAGGAACGGAACGAAGAGAGCCAGAAGTGGGAGATGGAGAACCATCGCACCACTTTGGAACAGGAGAATCTCGAACGCCGGCTGGTCGAGGAGCTGCAATCCGATTGGGAAGCATGCTCGCAAGCGGCCAGCGAGTGGCCCGAGGCATCCTCAGCCAACCTGGAGAACCTCGCCTCCAGCATTACCTCCTTGCGTGAACGCATCGGCAAGATGGGTGAGATCAACCCCTTGGCGGTCCAGGAGTTCACCGAGCAGAAGGAACGGTTCGATTTCCTCACCCAGCAACAGGATGACCTGGTCAAAGCCAAGAGTTCTTTGGACCGCACCATCAGCGAGGTGAAGAAGTCCGCGCGTAAACAGTTCCTCGAAACCTTCGAATTGATCCGTCAGAACTTCAACCGGACCTTCCGCCGTGTGCTGGGAGGTGGACGCGCCGACCTGATCCTTCTGAACGAGACGGATGTGCTCGAAAGCGGGGTGGAGATTGTCGCGCAGCCGCCCGGGAAGAAGATGCAGTCGATCACACTGATGAGCGGTGGCGAGAAGAGCATGACCGCGATTGCCCTGTTGTTCGCCATCTACCAGGTCAAGGCCAGCCCATTCTGCTTCTTGGATGAGGTGGACGCCGCGCTGGATGATGCCAATGTGGACCGTTTCGCACGTCTCCTGCTGGACTACAGCCACCAGACCCAGTTCATCATTGTCTCCCACAACAAGCACACCATGGCGGTGGCGGACCGGCTGTATGGCGTGACCATGCACAAGCCCGGCATCTCCACCGTGGTTTCGATGGAATTCGAGCATCGCGCTGATTACAATCTGACCCCCTTGCCCGAGGTGGAGGATGATCCGCTTCCCGTACGGGACTATGACACACCGATGGTGGATGAAAGCATGCTTGATTCCGAGGCGGCCTTGACCGGAGAAGACGGCCCTGCCTCAGATGAAGGGGGAGCGGGAGAGCTGGTTGAGGCGGGAACCGGAGACGAGCCGGTGGGAGTGGTGTGATTCTGGTTTCGAGTGTTTCTTTCTGATAGTCTCATAAAGTCCAACTGAGTGAGTAGGACAACCCCGGAGAGGTGGCCGAGCGGTTGAAGGCACTCGCCTCGAAAGCGAGCAAGGGCGTAAGTCCTTCGGGGGTTCGAATCCCCCCCTCTCCGCCAGAGTTGTCATGCAATCTCCCAGCCTTATTCAAGATTCCCGCTACACTCCTTCAGCCTTGCCTGCCCGGCATTCCCTCATTAACTTCCTCCTACCGAGAAATCCGGGCTGCGGATTCAAAACCTTGTCCCAAGTCCTCAATTAGATCTTCTGAATCCTCGATCCCCACTGAGAGACGGATCAGGTCATCCGTGATCCCGCGTTGCTCACGGACCTCCCGGGGTATCGATCCGTGGGTCATCACCGCGGGGTAACAAGCCAGCGATTCAACCCCACCCAGACTTTCCGCGAAGGAAAAGAGACGCAACCCCTTGAAGAAGGCATTGGCTTGTTCCCTTCCCCCCACGATCCGGAAGGAAACCATCCCGCCATATCCCTCCATCTGGCGGGCGGCGAGTTCATGCTGGGGATGATCGGGCAAACCGGGGTAGCATACAGACTTCACGAAGGAGTGGCTTTGAAGGAACTCGGCCACCCGGAAGGCGTTTCTTTCATGCCGGCTCATCCTCAACGCCAAAGTCTTGATCCCACGTAACACCAGCCAGCAATCGAAGGGGCCAGGAACACCACCAGCAGCATTCTGGTAAAAGGCCGCTGACTCATGAAACCGGTCATCATTGGTCACAATGGCTCCACCCACCACATCCGAATGCCCCCCCAAATACTTGGTCGTGCTGTGAACCACCACATCGGCTCCTAATGTGAGCGGACGTTGAAAGAAGGGAGAAGCGAAGGTGTTATCCACAATGAGGGTCACATTTCTTCGATGGGTCAATTCCGCAACAGCAGAGATATCCACCAGTTGAAGAAGCGGGTTGGTGGGTGTCTCCAACCAGATCAGCCGTGTCTCGGGACGCATGGAGATCTTGAACTCTCTGGGTGAACATCTATCCACATAGGTGAACTCTATTCCTTGCTTGCGGTAGACCTTCTCAAAGAGCCGGTAGGTTCCACCATATAGATCCGCCACGGCGACAACATGATCGCCCGGATTGAGGAACGCAAGTGCCGCCGCCGTCGCCGCTAACCCCGAGGCGAAGGCGAGACCATAACGCCCCTCCTCCAATGACGCCAAACAGGTCTCCAACGCGTGACGAGTCGGATTCCCCGTGCGGGAGTATTCGTATCCCTTATGTTTGCCAATTTCCTCCTGGGTATACGTAGAGGTCTGGTAGATGGGAATAATGGTTGCCCCCGTAACCGGATCAGGCTCCTGACCGGCGTGAATGGCTCTAGATGCGAATTTCATGCGGCAGTGCTCTCCTCTCTCATACGCGCAGCCCAAAAATCCGCCAGATCGATCTTCGATAAGAAACCGAAGGGCACCCCATTCCTTGTGACAATGATGCCACTATGCCCCGCCAGGAGCAAACGATAGGGCTCCGAGATATCCGTGTACTCATCAACCTGTGGGAGCGGAGATCCCATTACCTCAGCCACAGTCTTGTCCTCCAGATCGACGCCATCATGAAGGAGTTTGACCAGTGTGATTTCATTGAGACTGCCGATGGAATGACCGGCCTCAATCACGGGCAGCTGGGAGACGCTCAGATTGTCCATCACCCGTAGAGCCTCGATAGCGGTCTGCTCTGGCTCAACCGAGACCAAAGGAGAAAGCCCACGCTTACCCTTGAGTACCTCTCCCGAGGTAGTCCGGTCAGGTAGGCCATCCTGGAATCCATTCTCGTACATCCAGCGATCCGAGAAGATCTTGGTGAGATAGTTCCTTCCGCTATCGGGAAGAACCACCACAATGATCTTGCCAGGCTTCAACCGGCGGGAGTATTTGATTGCTCCCGCCACGGCGGCGCCAGCCGATCCTCCCACCAACAACCCCTCCTCACGCGCCAAGAGCCGGGCTGTCTGAAAAGCTTCGGTATCGTTGACCCTGACCATGTCATCGACCACCTGACGGTTGAAGGTGGCGGGAATGAAATCCTCCCCAATGCCCTCAATACGGTAGGCTTTGGGAGAATCGCCCGACAGGATGGAGCCCTCCGGATCGACCCCCACCACGGTGACCGAGGGATTCTGTTCTTTCAGGTAACGTCCCGCTCCCGAGATGGTGCCGCCGGTGCCCATCCCCGCAACTAACACATCAATCCGTCCCTCGGTATCCACCCAAATTTCCGGACCGGTGGTGTGGTAATGCGCCTCGGGGTTACGAGGGTTATGAAATTGATCAGGACGGAACGCGCCAGGTATCTCACGAGCCAGCCGGTCGGCGGTTCCGTTGTAACTCTCTGGGGAATCTGGCGGGACCGAGGTCGGCGTAATGATGATCTCCGCGCCATAGGCCTTGAGCAGATTCACCTTGTCTTCGCTCATCTTGTCGGGCATGACAAAGATGCAACGATACCCCTTGCAAGCCGCGACCAAGGCCAGACCGACACCAGTGTTTCCCGCAGTGGCCTCCACGATGGTTCCGCCCGGTTTCAGGAGGCCCCGCCTTTCGGCATCCTCAATCATCGCCAGGCCGATCCGGTCCTTGATGCTTCCACCTGGATTCAGATACTCCGTCTTCGCCAAAAGGGTGGAATGTGCCGCTCCTTCGATACGGTTCAGCTGGATCAACGGGGTTCGTCCGATCGCTTGAAGGACACTGTCAAAGTATTTCATCGCATTATTCCCTTGAGAGAGATTTCCTCTTCCATCTACCCATCAATGGGCAAGAAGTCTCATTAGTCTATTATATCTATCGATTAATAGTATTATTAACTCAGAAGACCTCTCTTTGTCAAGGATTCTTTCGCCTCCTCCCGAATTCCCGGCAAGAAATGTTCACTATTCTATTAATATTGACAGATAATTCACCAGTGGAGTATGTGATCAGTTGGCTCATCCAGTTCCACCTTTGGCTTCTGGAGAGGCATGCATGGAGATTGATATGAAGAAAGGGGCTTTATACCCTAGTTTATCAATTGGTTATATTGATATATTCAACCGAGACAAGAATAAAGGTCAAAAAAATCTTCCCGGTGATCACCGTGAACGGAGATCTCAAGATCTCCGGAAACCGTGCACGATAACAGAAGGCCAACCCACTACCAGTCCCCAACCCTACAACTTGGCGTGGGTCCCATCGCAATAGGGTGGAGTACAAGTCTCCTTACAGCCACACCAGGCGACTGTCTTGTCTGCCTCGATCTTCACCACCATGGGCGACTTCCCAGTACCAGCGTGAGAGCCATCGCAATAAGGCTGGTTCTTGGAGTGACCACAACGGCACCAGGCATAAGTCCCGGCCTTGACCTCCAGCACGAACGGCTTGTTTTGACGGGTATCGGACATGCTGAGAAACCTCCTATCCATCATGTTCTACACTATTGCTCTGGCACGCTAAAGCGTGAATTTCAAACGGCAGGTTCGGGATACCCCCTGCGAATGAATACGCTACTCAGGAACGGTGGGCGGGGTGTGCGCCTCCAGCCTACGGAGCTTTATCAAGATTACTGTTCCCTTCACCTTGCCGAAGACACCCGCACGGAGGGTCTTGGCGGTCAGCTCGCCTCCCCAACGTTGCACCCATTTCCGCGCGAGCCGTAGACCGATTCCCTTCCCTTCTGGTTTGGCATGGCCAAACCGCCAACCATCCCGGGTAAAAAAGGGAATACTCCCAAAGCCGGGACCGTTATCCTCAAAACGGATCTGAACTGTGTGCTCATGTCCCTCCAGGGTAAAGCGGATTATGCCCCCCTGGGGCATGGCCTCCATCGAATTACGTAGCAGGTTGTCGAGGATCTTCTCCAGCTGATCCCCTACCGCATAGACACCGAAGGCTTCCTGGTCCTCCAGAATGAACATATCAAGCGTGATCGAATGGTGTTGCAAGAGGGCCTGGCGATGTTGCCAAAAATCGGCGCAGAAGGAGTTAAGATGGTCAATCTCGGTGATGAGGTACTTTTCCGGGTGGAGGTGCTTCAGGAGTACCTCCTGGGAACGGCTGATTTCATCAAGGATATCCTCAGTCAATTCATGGCCATCCTCCGAGAGGTTTTCCTGTTTACGCAGGATTTCGGCGCAACTCTGGATGATCGAGAGTGGATTGCGGAGTTCATGGGCCAGCGTGGAGGTTAGGGACTCAATTTCGATGGACTCCTCGGTCTCACGCAAGACCGCCTCGAGACGGTTGGTTCGTGTGATGCCACGGAAGAGGAGGACAAGTAACAGCAACGCTGCAAAAGCCAACGGGCTGGCGGTTAGCCAGAAATGCCGTTGTGCATTGAAGAGCTGGTCAAAGAGACGGCTCTGGTTTCCCTCCCCCTGGGTGACCTCTCCCTGAGTGGCTTCCCCCTGGGTGGCCTCCCCAACCAGCACCCAGTGCGTACTGATCGAGTCGCTCGCAGTGGTTACAGGCAGGAACACACGCATTCGGTAGAGGCCGTTACTCTGTCTTGGAGGTCCCGCTGATTCAATCTTCCGCGCCGCCTGATCGAAAGCCGCCTGATCCTCCTTCCATTCAATCTCCCCAGAAGCGGAGACCGGCCTCGCGTAGAGAGCAGCTCCGCTCGAATCGAGAGCCACCTCCCCGCTCGCATCCAGGAGGAGCCAGCTCGCTCCGGTCCAATCCAGGAAATTCGGTTCAGTGCGAGTGGTACGCCAGTCGCTAAAAAATGGATCGAGACGGTCAGAGAGCCAACGAGTCCGTTCACGACCCTCAAAGAACAGGGTGGTTTCGAGAGTTTTTTGGACCTCGGCGCGCGCCCACAGAAGCTGTTGTCCAGCACTCAAGATCAAGATCACAAAGATCAGAGCCAACAGTGCAGGAGCGATCCAACGCAGGGCGAGGGGCTTCACGGTTTACGGTGGGACTTAGCCCATCCTTTCAGATCTACTTTTTCTTGGCCACGAAGTGAATCCTCTCGCTGGAGGGCCGTGGCGGATCCCAGGTGAAACCATCAAAAGAGGCAAGGAACTCAAATCCCGCTTCGCGCAACCACTTGAGCAGCTCGCGGTTGGTATAAATACGTTGATAATGAACCTCATGGGCACGGGTAAAGACCGCTTCCCCAGCGGTCCGGATGAAGAAGTAGAAATCACTCCGGCAGATCTTGGTCTTGATGTTGTATTCATTCTCCCAGATATATGCAAAATCCTCGAAGTTTTCCGCATAGGTGGTGTTGGTGAAGTTATCGAGAATGTTCGCCTCGGTGGCCACATCGAAGATAAAGCCCCCACCGGGACGCAGATGATCCGCAATGCCACGGAAACAGGCCTGGACATCACGTGGATGGGTCAGGTAGTTGAGTGAATCATACAGGCAAAAGACAAAATCGAATTCCTCATTCAGCTCCAGAGCGCGCATATCACCGACTTGAAAGTTGACGCGTGGGAGGCCGGCATTCTTGCGGATAGCCTCCTCGATCATCGTAGCGGATTGATCGACACCGGTAACCTTGTAGCCTGCTCTCGACCACACCTCCTCGGTACTACCAGTCCCGCAGGCGAGGTTCAGAATCTTCCGCCCATGGATCTGGTAGTGCTCCAAGAGATCCAGGACATACTGTGCCCACAAGGGATAATCGACATCCTTCATTACCAGGTCGTAACCCCGGGCAAACCCGCTGTAGATTCCTTCGTTTTGAGGATTTTCAGTCATCGAAATAACAATCACCATCCTCAAAAGGTGGGCAGCAGATGATCAACACCTCAATGTCGCCCTCGGAGTGGTGCCGTACCTCCGGACGAATCACAACGGCATCGCCCTCACCGATACGCACACGCTCCCCATCCAGCACCAAGGCCCCTTCACCCTTGAGCACGTAATAAACCTCTTCCTGCACCTTGTGGTAATGCTCGCGGGATTCATTGATTCGCAGGTGGGAAATCGAAACATGAGTTCCATCAGCGGGTGTGAGGATATTCTTGCGGAAACCACACACGCTCCGGAACTCATTCCGTTCCCCGGCTGGCTTGTAAAGCCACTTCGCTTTGAGTGTTTCGATTTCTGGCATCGCGTACCTCCACACCTCCCACTGGAGTAACCTTATCCCCAACCCCCTCCTCCCTCAGGAGAACAGGGCGCAGCCCTATCTTGACCCACCTGAGCGCCAGTGGCAAGGAAACAGGGAACGCTGGCACAAGTATGCTTTCTCGTTGGTATGAGAGTCCTTTCTCGTTCCTCCTCGTTCTACACAGATGTGAGAAAGGAGACGCGCCAGCGGCACTCCTTAAATCGGTTTCTTCTTCACATCCTTACGTAATTCCACCGCGTCCTCGAAGATGCGCGCATCTCCCTCATGGTAGATCAGGTGATCATCCACAAAGAGTGTCTCCTCCAAGCTCAAGGCGGTGTACTTCCCTGTTGCCCTCGTGAAGATTGTCCCCCCGGCATCACGGATGACTCCCTCCGCCTTTACCAGACGGGAACTCCGCGAGGTGGTCCAGGCCTCGGCCAACAAGTCAGTCTCCAATGGAGTACGCTTCAGATACCGGACCGTGATTTCAGCCAAGACAGTCATGCGTTTACATGAAACCGCCGTCGCCCACCCCATGGTTTCATCCAAGAGCGTGGCTTGCAGGCCTCCATGCATCACTGTGCCATACCCCTGCATGGTGGGATGACCACGGAAGGGGAAGAGGATATGTCCCTGTTCATCGATTTCAAATTTTCCCCGGAAACCGGCGGGATTCCTCTCCCCGCACACAAAGCAATCCTGTGAATGCGGGAGGCCCTTGTGCTTGGGCTTAACCTTATGTGTCATGGAGACCTTTCCTTTCTCCACCTAAGAGGTGGATGATACGTTTTACGTTTTTCGGAGACCGGAGACAAGGACGTGGACGAGATCTGCTTGCGGATGGAGGGAGTTCATTACTGGAGAGGGGCGGAGCAAATTCTTTCAGGAATCGATTGGGAGATCCGGAAAGGTGAGAACTGGGCAGTTCTGGGAGCCAACGGATCAGGCAAAACTACCCTGATGCGGATCGCCACCGGTTACATCGGCTCCAGCCAGGGGCGGGTCTTCCTGCTGGAGGGATGGATCAGTGAAATAATTCTCCCCAAGGTACGTCAGAGGGTTGGATTTGTCAGTTCAGCTATCGCGGACCATCTGCTACGGTGGTGGACCCACACGCCCGGGGTGGAGGTAGTGGCTTCGGGCAAGGAGGCGGTGATTGGAGCCTTCAGCCGGGCCACCTCTCCTGAACGGGAACGCGCCGCACACCTGCTGGAGCAACTCGGTTTCCCTCACCTTGCCCAGCGCCCCTTCGGTCTCATGTCGAGCGGAGAGCGTCAGATCTGTCTCATCGCCCGGGCCCAGAGCAGTGCCCGGGGATTGACCATTCTCGATGAACCCTGCGCGGGACTGGACCTCGCGGCTCGGGAAAAGACCCTCCTAGCTTTACAACGTGCCTGCTGTGCCAAAGATTCTCATGCGCATGTTCTGATCACTCATCACCCCGAGGAAATTGTGCCCAGTATCTCACATGTGCTTCTCCTGCGCCGTGGACAAGTTGTGGCCAAGGGGGAAAAACAGAGCGTCTTGACTGAGGAAAATCTGAGCGAAACCTATGGACTTCCTTTACATATCGTGACCAGAAATGGACGGATGTGGCTTATTCCTGAAGGCTGGGGAGAAGAAGGTGATGCGGTTACTTTACCTTTGACTGTAGTTGAGGGGGAAATGGAGTTGCGCACACCCTCCCCACAAGTGCGGTAATTTAACCGCATACAAACAATCCCAAAGGATTGGCTGCGGCAAAAAATACTATTCCAGTATTCCACGTCAGATTCACTAGAATTCAACCCAACTCTTTGAAAATGCTATGCTAGGCTATGTTAGCCTATGAGCAAAATAAGGGAAAAGCGTCTGGCACGTAATCTGCGATTTATCAGTGGATGCCAGGAACGACACCATTGCTGGGATCATGACAAGTCATCTGGCAAGTTCTTTGACAACCTGCCCTGAGAAGGAATATCAGGTCATCGCTGGGGATGCCGAGTTTGGCGAAGCATGCCACATCGGACGTTTTGTGGTTGTGGAAGGGAATGTCCGTATCGGCGACCGGGTGACGATTGGGGATGGCAGCTTCATCGGCGAAGGATGCCGGATTGGAAGCGATACCATCATCGGGCCCCGGTGTACTCTGCGGGAACACACTTGGATCGGTCAGAGGGTTGTGATCGAGGCGGGTGTGGTGCTGGGGAGCGATGGATTCGGTTTCGCCCAACGTGCGGATGGAACTCAGTTCAAAATTCCGCAGGTGGGAGTGGTCGAAATCGGCGATGATTGCTGGATTGGCGCTCAAGCCACGATCGACCGGGCCACATTGGGCAAGACTCTCCTAGGTGAGGGAGTTCAGGTCGGCCCACTGGTAATGGTGGGTCACAATGTGGTCATCGGGGGTAATACACGGCTCGAAGCATTGAGCGGCGTCTCAGGGAGCACAAAGATTGGATCCAATGTGGCTATCGGCGACCACGCCGGATTGGTAGGCCACTTAAAAGTAGAAGAAGGGTGCATACTGGAATCATGCACCGGCGTCACGAAGTCCCTCGGGAAGAACACCCACCTCAAAGGGGTTTTCCCCGCCATGGCGCCAGAGCTTTTCGATGAGCAGGAAGCGATGATTCACAGGCTTCCCGCATTGGTTGAGAAGCTCGAAGAATTCGAGAAACGATCCGCCGAGGCGGATCGAGTACAAGCTCATCGATCCTTACCCCCTAACCCCTGAGGGCTGAGCGGCCGGCTCTCAGGGGTCTTTTCCTTTTTACAGGCCCTTATAGGGTACTCACACTTCAGTGTACCGCGCTCGCAACCTGATGAACTCCCACCGGAAATCTATCTGGATCTTTTACCTCCTCGCCTCAACCGGATTCATCCTCTTATCTCTTTACTGTATGTACACATGGCGGTCAGGAGCTTGGCTCAGAGAGGATTCTATTGATA
>CAYRBI010000109.1:0-20270 GCA_964422415.1 uncultured bacterium
AAACCCATCTCCGCCGAGTCAAAGCAAGGACACAAGAGACTCTCTGGCAGGCCATCTGTGAGGCTCGTGCAGTGGTCACACCCTCGGATACCTTGGTTGGTTTGGCTCTTGTGGTTATGGTCTCACTAATTATTAATCCGCTCTATGCTCTGTATTGTAGACTCCATCGAGCCGGTTCAGCGCCTACCACAATCGGTAAAATCATTGATCCATTGGCCCCCAATCGGAACTCCCTGTGTTCTCCATCGATTCTCAATTCGTTGGGTGTCTTCCCAGAATTGTGGATGACCAGGACACCCGACTCACCGGCCGGGCGATGGACTTCTCCCGAGAGTATGTTCTGGGTGTCATCCCAGGTTACCCGCCGGAGCTCCGTACCGCAGCTTTGGTGGAAACTGGTTCCCAACACCCACGGATGCCTCCTCTGACGTCTCAGGCAGATCAATTTTGTACCTGGACCAAAGAAAGAGATGTCCAATGTACCGGGTGCATCCCCGGTCACCAGATCCTGGAAATCACCGGGGTGAGAATAGCCGCGCGGGTTTTTGCGCATCCCAGGCACCGGGCCCAGCCCTTGGCGATCCCAGAATTCATAACCCCAAAGTGTTTCGGATTCAGAAAGTCCGAGCATGGAGAACGGAACCACAAAACGGCGGATTTCTGGGTTTTCGTCCGGCTTCTCCTTCTTGAAGGTGAAAAGGGCCACAAGATCCCATTCGTCCCAGTCGGCTTTGATATGCAGATGCCAGACGGACCCTGGAGGGTGTTCCTCTGGTGTCTGTTCGGTCTGGCCTTCTTCCTGGCATGCGGCACTGTAAGCGTAACCGGGTTTTCCGTAGACTGGATCGAACAGGTCGATTGGCCGGGCGCTGATCCCCAGAGGTGGCAGGGTTGCGGTCAGGATCTGCCAACGTTCCTCCGGCAGTGTCGTCAAGGTATCGGAGATATCGATCTGTCCACCCGCCATGAACGCGATGGTGGCACGCAAGCGTGCCTCCTCGATGCTGCCCGGTAGCCCCACACACAAACAGGAAGGTTGAAGAATTCCCCAGCGGTGGTTTTTGAAGAGATGACAGGCGAGGGCCTGATAGTTTTCCTGCTGGAAAGTAGCCGTTAAGAACCCAGTATTCCCCGTGTCGCTGCAAGAATAGAGCAGGGGCCAGTGACCTGAGCCGGGCATCTCGGGACCGCCGCAGTTAAGCAACAGTGCATCTGGAAGTGATTCGCGGATGATCCGGGCTCCAATTCGTCCGGCTTCGGTTCCTCCGCCCGCCACAATGTGGGGATTGTGACGGATCTTGGCCAGGCCATGGGCTTCGCAGCCAATGAAGTCCGATTTCAGGTACCGGACACCCCGTTCGTGGAGGCTCTTCATTTGGGTTCGCAACCATTCCTGGGCACCGGGGTGGGTCAGATCCAGAATGAAGACTCTTCCATGAGGTGCCCAGAACCAGGTCCAATACGAGACCGGCTCACCCTTTTCGTCGGCGATCAGCCACTCGGGATGTTCTTTGAAAACCGGATCGAACTCGCTGATTGTGTAAGGAGCCGTCCAAACGCCGAGTTTGAAGCCCAACTTTTCAAGTTCATCGGAGACTCCCGCGAGACCTCGTGGAAACTGGTCGTTTTCCACGAAGGTGCTGGGGAGTTGCTCCTTCTCCCAACCCAGGTCAACCTCAATGATACTGAGACCAAGGGGCTTCAACCTCTTAGCCGCAATCCGCGCTGTCTCGAGGAGCCTCTCGTCCGTCACCCCCAACCGGTAGGGATACCAGCTGCACCAGGATACGGGTGGTTCTTCAGGGATTGAGGGTTGGTGACGATCTCTCACCCGATCCGCATACTTTTCGAGGAGCTGCCAGGGGTCCGGGCCAGCGGAGAAACTCACCGTTTCCAGGTTAACGATATCACCTGGACCGAGTAACAGATCACCCCCATCAAACCCGATCTCCCAATACCCCTTCTCATCCGCTTCTTGAGCGGCCAGTTCGATGCGCCCCAACCAACGCTCTGAACTTTCGTAACCTGCGAGAAACGCCATCCGGGCTTTCCGGTCATAAACAGTACACACCAATTCGGAGGCCACTTTCTGTTGTGTAGGAGCCTCATTGGGTTCGATGTTTTCCTGGCGGGATGATTCCTTGGCGGAGCGGACGATCGGTACAACCCTTCCCCAGTAATTCCCTTGCTCCAGGACACGGACCATGGTGGGATCGGCGCCGAATGAGGCCTCTCCGTTGGTGAGACGGGACCCGAGGAGCACAACATGGTTGAGCGTGGTATCTTTCTCAGATCCATTGTGCAAAGCCGGGCGAATCCAGGTCACCAGTTTTCCGTCACCTTCAAACTCGAGAGTAAGAACAATCTCTCCGCTGAATTTATACCTGGTTGTTAGTTTTTGCGGGTCCTTTTCTGAAGAGGTCTCACAATCCTCTGGTAGAAGGCGCGTACCGTTTATAATCAATGCCGGCATGAGCTGGCCAATGTGGAAGCCGGGCCAGCCTTCAACCTCGAGACTCACAGACCCCTTTGGTTCGTCGTTGATGCAAAGAATAACATTGCCATTCTTCATTGCGGGTACGGCTTGATTTGGATCACTTCCTTGTTGAGCCCATCCTCTTGAGGCGATGGCACCGCTGGTAGCCGCAGCTACGGTTTTCAGGAAGACTCGACGTGACTGTGTGAATGGGGAAGGCACTTGCGGGGTCGCTTTGTAGTCTCTCGTTTTGCCGGTCATCTGCATCTCCTGTGTGAGCTGTCAAGGGAAGTGTGTACTTTTTCTCGGACCCCGTAAAATGGTTTTTGCTTGGACCAAGGCAATGCATTCATTTTGAGATCTCCGGGCTTGTTGATTCAGGCTGCGGCATTATTAACAGGAGCAACCCCATTCGAGTTTCGGGTACCTGACCTCATTTGAATACCGCACTCTCTGGGAGCGGTAGCAAAACGAAAAGCTGGATAGTACCCCCATGAGTTTATCGTTTTGTGCACCTCTAGGGTGTACGAGCAAGAATAGAAAGGGCCTGGCTTCCGAAAGACAAAGACAGGCCAGCCACCTCACCGGTAGCCGGTTGGACCCTCAGACCGCTCTCCAGTGTGGCACTATCCTCCCAGCCGACGATGGAATGTGTATTATGAAGCCGGAACCGGGATGAATACCCGTCTCTCCGGCTCAAATCAGCAACCGGGAGACTCTTTTTCTTCTAGCCCTCACACTGGAGGCAGGCTAGTTCTACGAGAAGGTATTATATATCATGGTAGTGGTTGTCTGAGTCCTTATTGGAAATAGGTTGCCGCCATGAAAAGAAAAGAACGTTGCTGTTGTGGTCTTTTGTGCCGGTGTGCCGCTGCTGCTCAAAAACGCGGGAAGGGTGGTACTCATAAGCTCCTGTTGTGGCTCCTGAAAACTCAAGCGTACATATATTTCTGGTGGTTTTCGTTTGACTACCTCGTGAGGAGAAAGCGGGAGATTGCAAAGATACTTGATGAAAGACCATCCATTTTAAAACAGGGACGCCCGGATAGTAAGCATCTCATCTACGACTTAGGGAAAGCATATAGGTCCAGTGGCGGTATAGCGCCTGTCGCCATGATGGTGCTTTATGCACTCTCTCGTAGCTGTCCGGCCGATGCCTATCCAATCATCCAAAAACACCTCAGTTCGCTGTCTCTATCCAAGTCCTTTCTCTCCAGGATTGGGCATCGTGTGATCCTGACCATCTATCGTGCATTTCTCCAGAAAGCCCAAAAGGAACGATTGAACGAAAAACAATTCAGCCAATTTGTAACCGAGCTCGAAGCGTTGTAAGGGATTCCACAGCTCCTCTCGTGCTGGTTGCCTATCGACAGTAGTGAATGCATTCGCCTGTATTGCCCCCTCGCTCTATTTCCCCTCTACCACCGTCTCCACTAGCAATGGTGTCCCGACATAAGCGTGCTGAGTCAGCCCCTGGTCAGCATTTTTCCGCGCAGCCTCGGGAACCTCCATCCTTACGATCCAGTGATTTTCGAAGTGTCCCGGTTTGCGTCCCACATAGGGGAAGGAGACTGTGACCGTGTCTCCTGTCTTGATCTCGGTGGCTCCCGTGAAGACAGCCTTGGCTAACTGGGCTTCATTTTGAATTCCCCACAGTTGCGTGGGTTGGAACCAATACTTCACAGCCTCGGGCTGATTGAGCCGCCAGGTCTTGGTGCCGGTGTTCTTGATTGTGACAGTAAACTCGGTCACATCACCCACGCGCACTCGAGCGGGGACATTGTGCGATACGATCTCCGCATCCAGAATGCGTGGCTGGGTGATTGCCTTGGCGTTGTCTTCGTTGCTGGGCTGAGTCCGTTGGCCATTGGCATCCACTGCCACCACACGGTAATAGTAAGCCTTGCCGGGAGTTACCGCCTGGTCGATGTAATCCGTCTCGACGGTTTTGGTTAGTAGAGTGAAGGGCTGCTCGAAACCCTCGGCGCGTTCCAACTCATAGGCCACGGGGGTCTTCCCCTTCACTGGCGCAAACCACTTCAGGCGGATCTGTCCCATCTCACGATGCGCCACTAATTTCCTCGGCGCCTGCAGGTTAACAACCTGAGTCGTCACCCCAAACATGGGGCCAATCCCCTTGCCAGCCTTGGACTGTAACCGGAAGCTGTTCCAGAACCTTCCCGCACTCTGTCCCGCTGAGAGGTGGATCCTGATCGCCACTTTTTCGCCAGGGGTGACATCCTGGGGGAGCTCCCAACGTAAAGAGCCTTCTGAGGGCAGGGCTGAAGTTGAAGTCGCGGAAGCCAGCACCACCTCTCCTTTCTTCCAAGATTGCCCGCCAGTGTTCAGAAGCACTACAAACCCAGTCAGGTCTTCGCCAACCTCCGCCACCTTGGGCCAGACCGCGCCCTCGAATTCGGCCTTCCAACCTCCCACAGCTGGTTCAACCGTGATGGTGACAAATTCGCCCTGCTCCGGGAGATCCACCTCCAAGAACGATTCTCCCACATGACCATCATGAGTCTGTGTGCTGAGTACTTTCTTCTCACCGGTACGGAAATCGATTTGGGCCGTGGTGACCGTGACCACGAGGGGTGCGTTGGTCATCCAGCCGGTGGTTGTCAAGTTCAGTCTCGCCCGCGCGGATTGACCTCCTGGACGGAATACCAAGCCCACCATACGATCCCGAGCCCGCTGATACCCAGCCACCTTCCAGACCTCCTCTTTGGTGGGATCGAGGGTCATGGGGATGCGCACACACTCCGCTCCTGACGGCGCGATCTCCGACCAGAAACGATAGATCTCCCAAGCGGGATAGTAGGGATCCGCTGGACGCGGCCACTCTCCTCGCAGGTCGATCTCTTTGCCATCTTTCCCCTTGTACTTGTAGACAATCTGGGTTCCAGGCACCTTGAAGTCATCCGGCCAGATCCCCCACCAATCCTCGTAGTTCCGGTATCCCCACCGCCATGGCCAGTGACCGCCACCAGGCGCGAACTCGGTAGCCCAGGTGATGAACTTGTTCATCCCCACATCGAAGAGCTGGCCGTACACTTCATTCAAACGGCGGGCCTGGGCTTCCATGTTGAGCGGATCCGTAGCCGCCTTTTCGGTTGTCTCGGCCCACTGGATCGAGGATTCGCCCATCCCCACCTCGGTATCCTTCTGACCCACCTTGTCGAGCATCCCACGCACTGAATAATGATAGTGAATGGCGCCCTTGTAGGGATCCGCGACATCGGCGAAATAGTTGATCGGAATATTGTCGTAGAATCCGGCGCAGTTGCTGATATTGCTCCAGTACCATTTGTCGAGATCCTCACGGCTCACCGAGGGAGAAGCCCCACTGGCTCCGATCAGGCATCCTGGATCTACCCGTTTAAAGGCACGGTAACCCTGCTTGTAAATTTCATGCACAAACTCATTGGGACGTCCCTGCCAGTAACCCTTAAGGTCGTTGGCTTCTCCTTGTAGGTCCCACATTCCAATGCGTCCCCGGAAACGCCGCCCCAATAGATCGCATAGGTGTACCCAGTCATCCACATCCTGAGGGCCGACCGGAATCCGCGAGCCTTCCTCCCAATCCTTGTCATTGATCCACCAGGTGGACCAGCACAGGTCGATCTTTACCTTGATCCCCCGCTCAAGGCACGCATCCACCACCTTGTCCAATTCCTCCAGCCCCTTCTCATCGCCTTTGTAACGTTCGAGGACAAACCACCACCTCCAAAAATCCGCATACGAGGTGGTCGACAGTTCATCCTCCATGTATGTGAGGTAATCCTCGAAGAAGGGCCAGATGTTGAGCGGGTGGTCTTTCTGGTCTCTCCCGACCTGATTAGACATGTCTCCATAATGGATACCGATCAGGATCTCATCCTTAGATAAGCTGCCATTCTGGCCAATGCATGGTGAGGCGGCCAACAAAGATAATGCGGTAGCGGGTAGCATCGCGCGGAATATCGAGGATTGGGACATGGACACGGTCGAATCACCTCCCAGAGTGTATTTTGGAGATTGTTCCTCTCTCATCCTTCGCATCTTAAACGAATGGAGGTTCAGAGGGGGGAAAATTACTCGCCACAAGCATATATGTCAACATATATGCCCTCAGGAAGGTCATCTACTTTTTTTTCTTATCCACTCACCTTCTGAGCAAAACTCAAGCATTTCTATTCTAGTCGAGACCGTTATCCCACAGAGACAACGAAAGAAATGTTCTAGTTCTATAAAAAAATGAGCAAAGTTCTGGTGAAGGAACAAATTATGGGGGTAACAATCATATGATGAATGATGTAGTTGTGATATACGGAGAGAATGATTGATAATATGTTAAAAAAGATCATATACTGCTTGACACAGAAGATGATGAGCAACTAGTATCTGCTCAGGCATGGCGCCATGCCTCCCGGCATGAACATTCCAGGAGAAGAGGAACAATGTAATGAAAACCCAGGAATCTGGTTGTTTGGTGGCCCAGTTCAGCATGGAGACTGAGGGGAGTCTAAGGGAAGTTGCGGAGGATCTGGTCCATCATGAGACTATCGGCAAGTGGGACCGTCCAGGAAATCCCAGTGAACTGTTCAAGAAATCGGCTGGATTCCTGCTAGATATTGAGGAGGACTCTCCTGGCAAGGGTCGGGTGGCTTTCGCCTACCCCCTTCACAACATGGACCTGGAGAACTCCGCCTTCAGCCATATCTGGGTTTCCATGATCACTGGCATGTCGGCCATGCCTCACCTGTCCAAGTACCGTCTGGTCGATTTCACTCTGCCAGATGAGGTTTACTCCAAGTTTCCTGGCCCTCGTTTTGGTATGGAGGGGACCCGTAAACTCCTTGGTATTACTGAGAAAGATGCAATCATCGGTACCATTGTGAAACCCACCTGTGGTCTGATTCCGGATGAGGTGGCGGATATCTGCGAGGAGGCCGCCGCCGCCGGGGTACGCTTCATCAAAGATGATGAGCGGATGATGAATCCCTCCTATTGCCCTCTCAAGGAGCGTGTGAAAAAGGTCACTGAACGGCTCCGCAAGGTCTACGAAACCACTGGCAACCGGGTTCTCTACACCCCGCACATCACCACTGGACCAGATAAGATCCTCGACAATGCCCGGACCGCCATCGAGGCCGGGGCGAATGGCGTGATGTTCGTCTTTATTGCGGCGGGATTTGAGAGCCTGCGCATTCTTGCTGAAAGTCCCGATGTGAATGTGCCCATTTATGCCCATTGTTGTGGGAAGGAGCATTGGGCACGTGCGCAGGGGCAGGGAATCGATCAACGTGTGATTGCTAAACTGGCCCGGCTGATGGGTGGTGACTTTTTCCGCATCGGTGCGCTGGGGGGGTATTTCGCTAAAGAGGATGTGGGTGAGGCTGCTGTACTACGTCCCGCGCTGATTGATCCCCTTGGAAAAATCCAGGCCGCGTTGCCAGCGGTTTCTGGCGGACTCGATCCCAGTAACCTGCCCGACAACATCCGCTACTTCGGAACTGGCGCGCTCTTTCTTGCGGGTTCGGGTATCGCCAAACACCCAGCGGGGATCAAGGGGGGTGTTCAGGCCATGTTGGATGCCGCTCAGTCTGTATTAGGGGGGGCACGTTAATGACCGGCTCAAGAATCCGTGGTCCGCTTTCGGAGACCCATAAACCCTGGGGAGGAGAAGAACTTCTCGCCCATACACCGGAATATGCTCTCAAGCGCATCCATGTGAAACAAGGCTCACGTCCCAGCCTTCAGTATCATGAGCGTAAATCAGAGTCACTTTTCCTTCTGGAGGGGAAGCTGGGTATCGAAATCGGAGATTCCCTGGATTCCCTGGTGACCGAGGAGATTCTTCCAGGGCAAGTAGTGGATGTTCCATGCGGTACGATCCACCGCGTGTTTGCATTGGAGGACTCGGTGATCATCGAGGTCTCCACCCCACAGCTGGATGATGTGGTGCGGCTGCAGGATGACTATGGACGGTCGGGGACGGTAAAGCCTTAACGGCGAGTCCTGGATTGTTCATTTGAGGCCGCTAGAAAGTAAGTTCGGATGAAGAGGAGTTGTGAGGCCGTTTTGCAGCGAATTGTTCAGTGAAAGTGTGGAGTAGAGCCTTTTGTTTTTTTTAGGAGCTGCTGTGAGAATCTACCATCGTTTACTTTTGGCTATATTTATGATTTTGCCTGTATGCGCGGGAGTGTGTACAGAATTATATGGCCCAGTTGGAGTCGTAGATTCCAGTCTCCTTTGCCGGGATGATCTTTCATTCAACTGGTTAATACCGTGGAAGACCGACTGGGATAGCAGCAAGATAATGGAAATATTTCAGGCCAATGGTGTAAAGGCCGAAGTCATCGGTGCGGATGTCCTGAGGAATCTCGAAAAGCTCAAAACATATCGCGCCATCATGATTCCTGCCGACCACAATTATCCAGACGATGCCTCAGACCGCGGTATATCCAAGAACATCAAGTCCTATGTCAACGCCGGTGGCACCTACATACTGCCGATGGCGGCTGCTCATTATAAATGGCGGGATGTCACGACAGGTACCATCCATGATGGTTACCATGGTCAGGACATCGATTTCCTCGGACTGGCTTGGATTATTTATGGAGATTACCAGACCCCGAGTCCACCGATGAAGCTGACTTCAGCGGGAGAGAGAGTCGGTGCGCCTCAGCCTCAGTTTTCACAACCCATCAATAATTACACGCGAGCAATCCAGTATCCTGATGAAGTCTATGTAACCAATGACCTGGGACAACCCTGCCTTTATGCCACAGGGATTGGCAAGGGTGTGGTGATCCACTATGCCGGCGGGCTTCCCATGGGGCCAGAACTACGTGACTGGCTTGTGGCATCCTATTCCGCCATTCTCAAGTCTGGACCGGACATGACTGCTATTGAGTCCTTAAGACTGGACCGGTCACGCTCCTACTCGGTCATTCCTGTAGCTGAGCGTTCGGAGAATCCGGATGCAGCTGGGAACCAAATCAAGCTGGATGGAGACTGGGAACTTGCTGAAGCCGCTCCCGGCCAATCCTTGGACCTGGGCTCAGTGGAACCGGAAAAATGGATCACAGTCAAAATGCCCAACACCATCCAGTACTCCCTATTCCAGGCTGGAAAAACCAGCAATCCCTGGATATCGGAAAATTATAAGGACCTGCAGGATATTGCTAAAAAGGACTGGTATCTGCGCAAACACTTTGTGATTCCAGGGAACTGGAAAGACCGGCAGATCCGTCTGCGGTTTGATGGTATGGACTACTTTGGGACGGCCTGGTTGGATGGCGTCTTACTCGGTACACATGAGGGAATGGCGGGCGGTCCGACCTTCGATGTCAGCCAGGCACTTGTCCCCGGTCAGGAACATGAATTGGTTGTCCGTCTTGATCACGAAACCCTTCCACAGGAAAAAGCCTCTCTGGTTATGAAATCCATGGCTGTGGATGGTTCCAGTTATCAATGGGGAAATAAGTTCAGGACCATCGGTCTCTGGCAACCTGTACGGCTGGCCGCCACCGGACAGGCATATTTGGAGACTCCACTCGTACGAACAGACAGTATTTGCAGTGTTTCAGCGGACCTCTGGGCACAGGTTATGATTCAGAACAATGGGCCCGCAGCCAAAGGTATTATCAAAGCCTCCCTGGTCGACCTTACTACCGGCAAGGTCGTCTGGAGTGCCCAAGACCCGCAGCCAGTCAAACAGGGTGTCTCGTTCTGGGAGCGCACCATAAAACTTGATAATCCTAAACTTTGGTGGCCCAACGGATTAGGTGATCAACCACTCTACCGTATGGATCTGTCTCTGGTTTGCGATGACAAAGAGGCCGATACAATCAGCACACGTTTCGGAATCCGTACCCTGGAAATGCGGCGTAATCCAACCCCGGAAGGTTCCGCTTCTAGAACCAGCCTGTTCCCAAGTGTTATCCCAGCGAACAGGGAATCGGATGGTCTGCTTAAAGATGTGATGTCGCTGGCGGATGAGTCTTACAGTTTTCTGTTTACAGTGAATGGCCGCCCATTTTACGCCAAAGGGGCCTCCTGGCTGACTTCCGACGATCTGCTTACTCTGACACCAGAAAGAGAGAGTTGGCTCATTGGCGCAGCCAAGGATGCTGGATTCAACCTCTTCAGGCTGAATGGCGGCTGTAATCTTTTTGAGACAGAGCAGTTCTACAACCTCTGTGATGAGAAGGGCATTCTGGTGTGGCAGGAGTTACCCTTCTGCTGGAACACGACGACACAAGCCTCCCCTGTTGCTTGGCGGGAACAGATCATGCAGACCGTCCTGCGGTTGCGCCAGCACCCATCCTTGGCTGTGTATGTGGGTGGCAATGAATTCAATCCATATGTTCCTGGGGTTTCTACCATCGTTGATCTCTTCCGGGAAATAGGGGATGCCTATGATAACCGGCCGTTCCGTATGTCCAGCCCAGGCGGTGGGACTTACCATGCCTATTGCCCATTTGAAATCTGGACAGGCGATCAGAACTGGTATCTCAAGTTGAACGGGAAGGAAACCAACTTCGTCTCTGAATGGTCGATGCTTGCTTATGGCAACATGCCTCTTTGGGAGAGGATTCTGCCCAAGGAGGAGCTTTCGCGGGGGCCGGTTGGCTGGGACTGGAATGAGTTTGTAAAGACTCATCCGGTTATGCAAGACAAAATATCGGAGTCACACCTTACGACCTATATTTTCAATAAATCCTCACTCTATGGAGACCTGGGAGCATCGAATCTGCCAGACTTCGTCGAATTCGCGCAAATGGCTCAAGCCGATACCTATGGTTATGTTTTCGAGCAATGGCGAGGCGAGTTTCCGTATAAGGGGGGAGAAACAGTCTGGATCTACAACCCCATCGCCCCAGTAGGCTCCTGGAACATCATCGATTGGTTTGGACAACCGTTGGCCAGCTACTATTCCTGCAAACGGGCCAACGCACCCGTTATCGTAGCTGCACAGACGGATTGGTTCACCTGGGGGCCGGGAGACACCTTCGGAGCTTCTGTATTTGCTCTGAACGATTCACGGCAACCGATCCGTGGAGCACGGGTCAAATCACGTATCCTGGATCATGACATGGCGCCTCTGCAGGTGAAGGATTGGACCATCGATGTTCCCGCCGAAGGGTTTCGCAGTGAAGATACACGTATCTCCTGGGAGATTCCTGCGGAAACTCCGGATGGTTACTTCTTTCTTGAACTGACACTCTCCGATCCTGCCGGCAATCATCTTTCCAGACGCGCATACTGCTTCCGTGTTCTCAGGTCACTAGCTGATCCGGCTGCCCGTGCTCAATGGCAGTCCAAGCCTGAGTTTGAACCGTTAAGTAAGACCGGTCCCTGGCTTAAACCGCAAATTCAAGCTATGGGGACATCGTTGACAGCAAGGATTGTCTCCAGTCCTGTGACTGATAAAGAGATGGATGTGACCGTGGAGGTGACCAACACCGGCACGGCCCCGGCCTATCCTGTGCGATTGGATATCACCCCGAATGTGTATTCGGTTCTCTGGAGCGATAATTACTTTTGGCTTGCCCCTGGGGAGACTGTGATGCTTACGGGCAAGGTACGCCTGGATATGGCCGGGCTGGACCCAGTGACAAATCCACCAGTGGCCAAAGTAGAGGACCTTCGGATCAATGTCTCAGCTTGGAATACTGAGGGGGTCTTGTTTGGACTGAAGTAGTGTCGCTTGCAGGGGGACAGACAGACTCATGCAGCCTCATGACCTGGATAAGATCTTGGCTGTCTTTGTACGACATGCGTTTGCCCATGAGGCTGCGGAAAGAGGGAGGGGGAACCTGCTTCTCAGGGGTATCCCGCGGGGCTTCCCATTCCCCTTATTCTTTCCGACAATCACATTTGGCTTTACTTGATCTCCTCCTTGCTCATCCTGTTCCCCCTCTTCGTATGACGGTGGGAAAGTGAGTGGCTGGCGGGGAGCTGTACAATATCCAAATCTCAACCAACAGAAAGAGGTGCATCGTGTCCGCAACACAAAACCGTCTGATTGGTAGTCTACCCAAAATTGGGATCCGCCCAATTATCGATGGAAGATGGGGAGGGGTTCGTGAGTCACTGGAACAGGTGACTCTCTCGCTGGCCAAAGCAGTGGCTGATCTCGTATCGAGCCAGCTGCGTCACCCCAGTGGCGACAAGATCGAGTGTGTCATTCCCGAACGTTGTATTGGCGGTGCGGCGGAGGCGGCCATGACCGCCGAGCTCTTCACCCGCGAAGGGGTGGGTGTGTCTTTGTCCGTCACTCCCTGCTGGTGCTATGGTTCCGAAACGATGGACATGGATCCGTTCACTCCCAAGGCGGTGTGGGGTTTCAATGGCACCGAGCGTCCAGGCGCGGTTTATCTCGCGGCGGTACTCGCCAGTCACAACCAGAAAGGGCTACCGGCTTTTGGTATCTATGGACGCGATGTTCAGGATGCGGGCGATACGGTTATCCCGGAGGATGTGAAAGCCAAGCTTCTTTCCTTCGTCCGTTCCGGTTTGGCGGTCAGCACCATGCGTGGAAAGTCATACCTGGGCATGGGTGGTGTCTCGATGGGGATCGGCGGTTCGATTGTGGATCAGCCCTTCATGGAGAAGTACCTCGGCCTACGTGTTGAGAGCATCGACATGTCCGAGTTTGTGCGGCGCATGGATGAAAAAGTCTATGACACTGAAGAGTTTACGAAGGCTCTGGCGTGGGTTAAGAAGAACTGCAAGGAGGGGAAGGATTATAACGCCCCTGAGAAACAGCTCAGCCGTGCGGCCAAAGATGAAGACTGGGAGGTGTGCGTCAAGATGGCCTTGATCGCACGCGACCTGATGATTGGTAACCCCAAACTGGCCGCGCTCGGATTTGGCGAGGAGGCCATGGGCCACAATGCTATCGCCAGTGGTTTTCAAGGCCAGCGTCAATGGACTGACCATTTCCCCAACGGTGATTTCTTTGAGGCCATTCTCAATTCCTCCTTTGACTGGAATGGAATCCGTCAACCCTACATCGTGGCGACCGAGAACGATTCGCTCAATGGCATATCAATGCTCTTCGGTCACCTGCTCACCTCGACCGCCCAAGTCTTCGCGGATGTCCGGACATATTGGAGTCCGCAGGCGGTCAAGCGGGTCTCTGGACATACCCTGACCGGCCCGGCGGAGAATGGTTTCATTCACCTGATCAACTCCGGTTCCGCCGCGCTGGATGGATCCGGTCAGATGACCTGTGATGGCAAACCCGTCATGAAGCCCTTCTGGGAAGTGACTGAGAAGGAAGTTCAGGATTGTCTCGCTGCCACAACTTGGCATCCCTCCAACCTTGGGTATTTCCGGGGTGGTGGGTACTCCTCCTGCTTCCGTTCACGCGGTGGAATGCCAGTGACCATGACCCGTCTCAACCTTATTGCCGGCCTTGGACCAGTGTTGCAGCTCGCCGAGGGCTACACGGTTGATCTGCCTGACAAGGTCCATGACATTCTCAATATGCGTACCGACCCCAGTTGGCCGACCACTTGGTTTGTCCCCAACCTGACTGGCTCTGGCCCCTTCCGGGATGTCTACACGGTGATGAATTGCTGGGGAGCCAACCACGGGGCTTTCGCATATGGACACATCGGCGCCGAATTGATCACTCTGGCCGCGATGTTGCGCATCCCGGTCTTCATGCACAACGTTTCCGAGGAACGTATCTTCCGTCCGAGCGCCTGGAATGCCTTTGGCGCCATGGATCCACAAGGAGCCGATTTCCGTGCTTGCGCGAATTTCGGCCCAGTTTATGGATGAGAGTCGTTGGGGGGGCGGGTTGAACCCCGTCCCCCATTTTCAACTGGGATTAACGCCCCTTCTTCGCATCGGTTCACTTTTACGATATTCTTTCCCATGTTTTCTCTTCCGGGCTGAAGGAGTCTCACGATGGCGGATGTTGTTTTCACCAATGTGAAGAAGATTTTTCCAGGGGGAGTCATGGCAGTCGATGACTTCAACTTGGAGGTTCACGATAAAGAGTTTTTGATCTTGGTGGGCCCTTCGGGGTGTGGTAAGTCCACTTCGCTTCGTATGGTGGCGGGCCTCGAGGAGATGAGTAGCGGGGATATCCGTATCGGTGGAAAGGTGGTCAATGATGTCCCCCCCAAGGACCGTGACATCGCCATGGTCTTCCAGAACTATGCCTTGTACCCACACATGACGGTCTACAAGAACATGGCCTTCGGTCTGAAGCTCAGGAAATATCCCAAAGCCGAGATCGATAAGCGTGTGCATGAGGCCGCGCAGATCTTGGGAATCGAGGATCTCCTCGACCGTAAACCCAAAGCTCTTTCTGGCGGACAGCGTCAGCGCGTGGCGGTCGGACGCGCCATTGTACGTAAACCCAAGGTGTTCCTTTTCGATGAGCCTCTCTCGAATTTAGATGCCAAACTCCGGGTTCAGATGCGCACCGAGATCTCCAAACTCCATAACCGCTTGGAGACCACCATGATCTATGTGACCCATGACCAGCTCGAAGCCATGACCATGGGCGACCGCATCGTGGTGATGAAGGATGGAAAAATCCTTCAGGTAGACGATCCCATCACGCTTTATGATCACCCCAAGAACCTTTTCGTGGCGGGCTTCATTGGTTCGCCGCCGATGAACTTTATCCAAGGGAAGCTGGTCTCCGAGGGCGGGAGTGTCTATTTTGATCAGGGGATTATCAAGGTGCAGCTTGACGAGAAACACTTCGACAGCCAAGTCCAGACCTTCATTAATCAGAAGGTCATTTTTGGCATCCGTCCCGAGGACATCCATGATCCGGCCGAGGCACGGGATTTCCGTCCTAACACCAATGTGAGAGCCAAGGTTGAGGTGATTGAGCCGGTGGGTTCAGAATCAATCTGGTACCTCTCGGCGGGTTCCGCCACCTTCATTGCCAAGGTAAACTCCCATGTGAAGGCGGAAGTCAACCGTGAAAAGGAACTTGTCTTTAACGTAACCAAAGCCCATCTCTTCGATCCCGCTAGTGAAAAGGCGATTCTGTAACAAATGATGACCTGTATCAGCCGACGGGAGGGTAACGTTAAGATTATCGCGGTGTCTGGGTTTCTGGATGCCGGGCAGGTGGTTAGATTCCGGGAGGAATTCCTGGCCGAGAGTGCGGATGAGGATACAATTCTGTTAGATTGTACGACCCTTGAATACCTCGACAGTAGCGGTCTGGCCACGCTGGTGAGTATCTACAAAACTCTTACGGCTCGTAATGCTAAGTTGGTGATCTTTGGATTCTCGGAGAGCATTCTGCGGGTCCTTCGTTTCACCAAGTTGGATCGGGTCTTCATCCTGGCGAAGGACTTTGCTGAGGCTACGTCCAAAGCTTCAAGTTGAATCGTGGTCCACGGGTCTTGGTCATTGCCTCCCGTGGCTTCATCTCAACCGTGACACTCGACCAGCGTTACTGGATGTGGGATCTTGTTCTCCTGATTGCTCTTGCGATTGCCCTAAGGGTACAGGATCTTGGTGTTATGAGTCTTGATGAGAGCGAGGCCCTCTCCGCGCTGGCCTCGCGTAGTTTTCTCGATCAACAAAACCTTCCCGGTTTTCAATCCACATTGAATCTCCCCACGGGTCTCGTGGAGTGGTTGATCGCACAAACCTCCAGAGTCTTTGGAGATTGGGAATGGTCTGTGCGATTCCCCTCGGCGCTGACAGGCGTGCTGGCGGCTATTTGGATCTATTTATGGGGTTCTCACTGGTTTGGCGCGTGGGTGGGCCGGATTGCGGGATTCCTCTTCGCCATCTGGCCTTGGCCGGTGGCATGCGGACGAAGAGCGGATGGTGGCAGTCTCATGCTCTTTCTCGCCTTTCTATTCACCATTTCGGTATGGAAGGTCCTGGAAGGCAACTTTCTTGGCCATCCCCTGGTGGAACCTCCACTTATTGCTGGACGGAAACCGCTTGTTCCAAAACGGTTTCTCAAGATCATTCCGCTGGTGGTGTTGGGTTTTCTTTGCTTGCTGATTAGTCCTTCCGCGCTTCTTGTACTCGTGCTGTTCCCCGCTTATCTTCTCGTCAGACTGGCTTGGTCATGGGTACGGGGGAAGACTGGAGATTGTGAGTTCAAACGCAGCCTGTTCTACTTCATGGCCGCACTACTTTACACAGCTGTGGCGGTCATTTTCGCGGTCTGGTGGAGTCCCCCCTTTTTTTTTAGTGGTGAGAGCGATCATTCAGGAGTCTCTTGGATACGAATAGTCAGCCGCATGGGTATTCCAGACATGGCCGTAGGAGCTTTCCTGCTGGCCGGAACAGGTATGGCCGCCTTTCGTGGCAGACCGGGTTGGCTGGTGATTCTGGGGGCCTGGATTCCTGTCTGTGGGGGATTGGTTCCACCCTTCCGGGATAGCCTCAATCCATTCTATCCCGCCATTCCTTTTCTACTTCTCTTGTTGAGTATGCCCTTTGCCTGGGCTTTCGAGGTTGCGCGGGAGTCGCTCAACCACTGGGCTGTCGAGAAGAGGCATGTCTCTTGGAATCTGGCGGTGTCGCTTCCCACCCTCGTGGGGGGGATTCTTCTGGTGGCGTGGTTTGTCCTTTGGTCGCCACGGGGAACCACCGCCATCTTGAATGGCACCGCCTCCAGGTCCACCACCCAAGCCGCTGATTGGCGGGCCATGGCCGATTTTCTTCCCAGTATTGGGAATAACGCCGCAGTGGTCACCAGCGACCCCCTCCTTTGCCTTTACTATTTGGGACGGGCCGACTTCTTGTATCCCTACCCCAATCCTGACGCCCTGGACCGGGAACCACGCACGGGAATCCCCATCCTTCCGGATGGTCGTGCCCTACTTGATTTTGTCGACAGTGGCCATGAGGTCTGGATCTTGGGAGCCCGTGCCTCCTTCGAGAAAACACTCAAGGTCCCCGAAGGGGCCGCCCTGTGGTCCAAACTCACTCAGCCCCCCTCCCGTGTGTGGGAAGGACCAGGCGAGATGGTCATTTGTTGGCGTGGTGAGTTACGGTGAGTGGCTCCTCCAGGAGATTCACCTCCATGGTCTTTTCCGCGCCCGGCGTCACCCTCAAGGTTTGAATTTCATTAGGACCAAGGAGTGTTCTCCAACGCCATCCCCAATGTGGCATCTCGATCACCACCTCCGCACTCTCACCTACCGCCTCATAGAGGCGGACCACCAACTCCTTGCTGTTGTCCTCCGCAAGTTTCAAGACAGAAGCTACTACATTGGGATGATCCACCTTTAAAAAGGAGGAAGCGGGAGGTAAAGGCCCGGGATGTGAGGATTCCTGATGCAGGTACAGGGGCTCATTGAGCTCCCAGGCTTGCCGTGGCACTGCCGCCTCACGCCAAGTGCCTGGATGTGGCGCCAACCGGTAGCGGAACTCATGATAACCTTGATCCGTAAATGCCCATCCCTCCGAGCGATCAAAGGGATCGGGATCATGGTGACGGTAGGGCGGGGAACGCAGGATGGTCATTCTGACCACATCTCTCCATGTGTCAAAGGCGTAATGGCTGTCATTGAGAACCGCAAACCCAAAAGGATGTGTTTTGCCATCGCTCGCTTCCGCCAGGCCAGATAGATCGACCCAGGACTGGCAAGGGAATTCCATGTAATGAGTGCCTGTACGCTCCTCGTGACTATAGGCCGATTCGCAGCTGGCCACCGGTTTGGCCAGCCCGGTCTCGAAGGCCAACTTGAGACAGGCATACTGTTCCTGCCAGTTGATCCGGGTACGCATGTTGATGGTGGGTAGTCCACGCTGGAGGGTTAGCCAGGTTTCCTGGGTTGATTTTCCGAAACCGCTGGTTACATGTAACGTGGCATTGATTGCGGAGTCCATCCGGTGATGAATGGAGGCAGACCCAAAGCGGCCCATTTCGGTACGGTACCCATTGATCCCATGGCTCCAGGTATCGGAGGAATCCGCGATGACAACCCATTCCAGTCCACGTTTCAGAACCTTCGCACCGGTCTTCTTGTCCACCAGGTTGATGATCGTGCCGGTGTTGGGATTGAGCTCGATCCTCCAGAACTCGTTTTCGATCCAGTCCGAACCCACCGCCAGGCAACCATTCAATGGCATCTGTACCGGTTTCTCAACCTCCCTCGCGCGGTAAGTCCGGTATCCCATGGCGGGGACAGTTGCGAGGAAGCCTCTGGCTCTCTGGCCTGGATACTCTCCCTGACATTTGGCATGAGCCACTGGGATTCCATGCTCATCGAGGATCTCAACCGGGAGCCTTGGTCCCTCGGAACGGAACTCACTGAATCGATCCTCGCTGGCCACCACCCATTCGGTCCGTTCCCAGGGGAGTGGGTTGAAGACGATCAGTGACCTGCCCTCTTGGGAGGTATTAATCTGGGAGGCGATTCGTTGGCGTGCATGGTCTTCGATGACCAGCCCGTCGTGCAGTACCTTCCCCTGGCTGTTACGGACATCTTCATAAGCTTTTTCGAGACTGCTTCCGGCCAGGATGTCATGGAACTGATTGAAGAGGACCTCACGCCAGAGCCCCTCGATCCGCTCTGTCTGCGAAGGAACTCCATGGAGCAGGGAATCAACCACCGCCAGCCGTTCGGCACGTAGGAGTTGGTGCTCGGTTTGACGGTTGAGCTGTTTGACCATCCCCACCGCGCTGTAGCAACCTACTGCGTGAAACTGAAGATCGTGCTCAATGACGGGGAGTTTCGCTCCCATGTGTTCTTGAATAGAGTCAAAGAAGGTGGCTAAGTCGCTGTATTGGATATCCAGTTGTTCATAGCGAGTCTGGGCTTCCTGGATGGAACGGATATTCCTACGGCTGGGGCCACCGCCATGGTTGCCGATCCCATAGAAACTCAACAGGTCGGTCTGGCCGGGGAGCAGATAAAGCCAAGAGGTTTGAAAGTCAATATCCTGAAACACATCCCATTGCCGGGAGACATAGGAACCGGGGATGTTCGCGGCGAGAACCTCGCTGCCATCCTTAGCGCGCCAATGAAACACAGTGCCATTCCCATTCGGGTATTCCATCTCCCCATGGCCAGCGTTGGGACGCATGTAGCAGTAAGCGGTCATCCCCTGTTTACGTAAAATCTGGGGGAGGGCTCCGGCGTGTCCGAAACTGTCCGGATTGAATCCCACCACCGCGCGCTTGCCGAAGTGCTTGAGGAAGAATCGCTGTGAGTAAAGGCCATTCCGGACAAAGGCCTCCCCATGTGGGATGTTGCAATCCGGCTCCACCCACCAGCCACCCGCCAGTTCCCATTTCCCACGCGACACCGCCGCTTGGATCTCTGCAAAGAGAGGGGGATCGATCTCACGCACCCATTCATAAAAGGCTGCCGAGGAGGCGGTGAAGTGGTAATCCGGGAACTCCTTCATGAGTTCGATGGCGGAATGGAAGGTGGCGCGAACTTCCTCGCACCCCTCCATCCAGCGCCACCCCCAGACCGGATCGATATGGCCATGGCCAATCATGTGGACATTGGGTTTTACAGATGACATGGATGAATCCTTTCCAGAGAAAAACAACATAAAGGGGTATTTTATGGCGGATTGATGAGGAGGTCTATTGGAAGGGGATTCCGGCCATGGTTCTTAATCCAGTTTCCTCATATCACCTTTCTTTATCTGAAGATACACTAATAATTGAGATAGCATAAATATTTGTCTTGACGTAATGGGGTGTGGTAGTAACATGCCTTCCTGTAGGCAGTCCATTTCTCAAGTTGTGTGACTGGTTCACGGGGGTATGATGGCATCGCCGCTAGCAACCTTTCCCGTGTGGCACCCCTCTTCCTGGCCAGGAGTTGGAACACTC
>CAYRBI010000110.1:0-10656 GCA_964422415.1 uncultured bacterium
TCACCTCGGCAAATCCCAAATCATGGACCACCACCACGGCAAAGGGATCCACCTGCGGAGTGAACTCAAAGTGGCCGTTGTCATCTGTTTTGACTGTCGCCGTCTCGCGCATATGCGGTTCAACGCGGCCATTGCGAATATAGATGCCATTGGAGGGTGTGATCAGGTAGAGATCCACGCCCTTCAAGGGTTGTCCATCGGTTCCCTTGACGACTCCGGAGGGACCAACCCCCTTCTCCAGACGGAATTCGAGGGACACCTCTTCCTCGGCATCAGTGAAGGGACGCGAGACGCTGGGCAAGTACCCCGGCTTTTCCGCCTTGATCACATAGCGCGGATAGGGCTCCGAGAAGAACACCTCAAAACTGTTTCCAGTAATGTTCGGTTCACGAATAGAATTCCAGGAGGGAGTATCACGGCCATCAAACAGAATGCCACGTGATATCGAAAATCCTTCCACTGGTTGGCCCGACTCCGCCTCCACCACTATCCCCTTGACCTTCAGAGACTTCTTGAGGGTGATGACATACTCCTTGTCCGAGGGCGTCATCGCATATCTTCGGATGCTCTTGTAATCCTTGGCGCCCATATCAAAGAGAACTTCATCTGAAGGAGCACTTGTCCAACAGAAAGTGCCATCCGCCGTGCTATCCACACGCCATTCGATGGAACGATTCCCACGCCAGGTATCCGCGGCCACGAATGCTCCCGCCACTGGTTTCCCATCCCCATCCACAATCTTGCCCTTGATGGTCTTACCGGGTTCAAGACGGAACTCAAAGGGCTGCATATCCTTGCTCAGGGTGGTCTGTCTCAGTTCGGGACTGTAGCCATCCGCCTGGACCGTCAGGATCAGCTCGCCGGGCCGGACATTCTTGAACTCGAAGATTCCCTTGCCATCGGTTTGTATCTGAGGGTAATTACTTCCCCAACGATCGGAACCTTGAGACACACGGGCAAAGCCAATGGGTTGGCCATCCTGATTAAGAACGGTTCCCGTTACGGTAATGCCTCTTTTCAATACCGCAACAGCCTTTTCAGCCAGTAGATCCTCTAAAGGAGAACGAGGGGTGCGGTTAAATACCTCATCGGAGATGTAATCTGGATGAGAAAAACGTAGCCCAACATCCGTAAAGTCGCTGGGGAATTTGTCTGTTTTCCAATGTCCCCCGGAATCCGTGGTCACAAAATCTTCTTCACCGAGAGAAGAATGAGGGATACCCTCTTGGCGGTCCGGATCGCTACTGAAACTGAGCATTTCCACCTTGACATCCGGGATACCTTGCCCCTCCTCGTTGACCACTTGGCCACCGATGGTCCTCCCCTTCCCAAGTTTGAGAGTGACCTCCACGGGAATATCCGGTTTGGTGGTATCCGACCAACTCACCTCAGTGTTGGCATAGCCGGGTTTACGCGTGGTGATGGAGAAATATCCAGTATCAGTCACCTGATAGTTGAACTTGATGACCCCGCTGTCATCAATCTTGTGCTCCTCGACATAATGCCAATCGCATCGAGTGGCGACATAGATCCTGGCGGTACAGGCAAGGGGAGTTTTTCCATCCTCTCCCACGAAGTGGACCACCATGCTCTTACGTGGCAAGGGCATGACAAAGTTGGGCAGCTCCTTGAAGCGGTCAATCGCCTCCTGGGAGATCAGGTGAGGGAAAGTGACCTTACGAAGCGTTTTTACCGCCAACAGCTGCGTGATACCCGCATCGGTGAGTTTGGTGCAGTCGAGCCGGGCTTCTTCGAGGACAGGGAGCTGGGTAATAAAGGCCAATCCCGCATCGGTAATCTCATTGCCACCCACCCGGAAATGCTTGAGTTTTTTGAGAGGTGTAATATGAGCCAGGCTCTCATTGGATAATCCGCAACGTTCCACCTCCAACACTTCCAGATTACTCAGACCCTCGATCTGAGCCAGACCATCCAGCCCCAAGGGAATATCATTCAGACTCAGGTATTTTAGCGAGGACAGATTCTTCAAATGCGCCAGACCCTCTTTGGTGATCTTGGTTCCCTCGATACGCAGCGCACGTAACCCAGTGAGTTTGGTAATCGAGGCCAACGAGGCGTCATCAGCCGTGCTACGGGAAAGATCGATGACTCGCAGGTCATCTGGCTTCAGATTCTCAAGCGGTTTGAGGTCGGCCGGCATTCCCTCGGAGACGATCAGACGGAGCTGCGCTCCATGCGGGACCTTCACCACCCCTTGAGCGGGACACAACAAGGCCCAACGGTCATATCGCAGGTCATACCATTGATTCGTGGCATTCCGGATGAAGATCTTTCCAATCGCATGATCCTCAGGGAAGGTAACTGTACACTCACTGCCCACCCCAGGAGCAGCGGGGGCATCGGTTGTCCCCGCGTAACCCCGCCAACCGGTTACCAGGATCAAAATGGCCATGGCAAGTACGAGGATTGGCCCCAATATCCGTTTGGCCGAGTGGAGAAGACCTTCCAGGCAATTCACGTGAGCACCTCCCAGTCCTTTTTCTACATCTACAGTTGTAAGACAAGGATAATGAGTTGACCGAAGATTACAAGAGTAAACAGACAGCGTTTGGTAAAAAAAGGCATCATGATGGGCGGTTGGTCCCTCTTTCAGTTGTAACCTTGGGATTGGGCACCGGTTAGCAAACAAGCACCATCACGGTTTACTTGAGAATGGTCAAAGGCAACTCCCCCAGGTCGAAGGGAACATCGCTTTTCCCTTCCGGCATTTCCGGAATGATCACCACCTTGTGGATGCTTGCGATGGGTTGTTCCTCGTCAGATTGATTCGTATTGCCAGCATAGATACCAATGGAAAGAGTGTATGTGCCCGAGGGAATATCCCATGCTATAAAAGAGCCATCCTCCTGAATTGGGAATTTAAAGTTTCTATGATGGTCGTAGTTTTTTCGATATTGCCTGTTGGCTTCAGACTTCGGCCATTCGTCCCAAAATTTCTTTTGTTCCTCTATGCTCTTGCCTTCCAACAACTTCGAATCGATTGGGTCTGGCATTTGTTTACGTAAACAAGATCTATACTTTTGGAATGGAATTGGTTCTGTGGCTGTCGCGGGGACCACAATCTTTCCTGTTACCGGAAGGCCATACCCTCCCAAGGTAACATGATCTGTTTCACCCGCTTGGACCTCTATGCTTTCCCCATAGCAGAAAGTGTCTGAATCCAATCCAGCCTTCATCTTCCATGAGACCAAGGCATCTCCTGTTTTGACATAGTTAAAAACAAACCTTCCCTCAGAATCTGTATCGGTATTATAAAGGAAGTGAATCCCAGGCTTTTCATACCCGGAAGGATCGAGAAGAAAACTGAGAATGATCCTCTCGCCAGCCGCTCCCGGAGTCTTCCCAGCGCGCAATTCTCCCGTCACCTTTCCCCAGGGTCTAAAGATTACCTCTGGATTGGCCTTGAGCCCCTCATCACTTACCTCGACATAACCCATATCATTCACGGCCAGAATTTTGAAAGGATCTATTTGAGGGATAAACTCAAACCGGCCCTGGTCATCAGTCTTTACCGGTGTCAAACCATTTAGACCAGAAACAATTTTTCCATTTTGGAAAAAGATAGGGTTGGCCGGTGTGAGCAAGTATACATCCATCCCTTTTATTGGTTTTCCATCGATGTCCTTGAGAATTCCCGATGGATTCACACCTTTGTTAAGACGGATTTCGAATGACACCTCCTCTTCATTACCGGTGATGGAAGGCGAAATTCCAGGCAAATATCCGGCCTTATTCACCCTAATGCAGTAGGCTTTGTAGGGCACGGTAAATATTGTTTCGAAATGATTTCCGGAGACATATTGATCTCTGGTTGATATCCAAGTTGGTTGCGTTCTGCCCTCGAAGAAGATTCCCTGCGATATCGAGAAACCCTCGATGGGTTGACCTGTGTCCGCATCCACAACGTTCCCCTTGATTCTGAGCGCTTTTTTGAGGGTGATGACGTTTTCCTTGTCTGAGGGCTTCATCGGCTGACTAATTGACATGTATCCCTCGCGGCTCACATACATGGCGACTTCATCCGATGGGGCTTCAATCCAACGGAAAGTGCCATCCTCTTTGGTTTTCTCTTCCCATTGAAGGGAACGATAGCCACGCCAAGAATTAATTCCAATTTCGGCTCCCGCCACTGGTTTGCCATTCACATCAACGATCTTTCCTCGAATGGTCTTTCCTGCTTCCAAATAATAGGTTCTTGGTGGAGTCTCTTGAGTGAGCGTCAGTTTCATTAATTCCGGGGCATATCCCCCAGCTTGAATCGTCAGGATAGTCTCTCCGGGACGGGAATGCTTAAATTCAAAACGGCCATCGCTTCCTGTCTTCATTCGTGGATTTACTGAACTACACTTATTGGAACTTTGTGAAACACGGGCATTCATAATGGGTTGACCCTGCATATCAAGAACAGTTCCTTCCATCGTAATGCCACGTTTCAACACCGATACCGCTTTTTGCGAAAGCAGATCCTCCAAAGGAAAACTGCCAGAATCACCGAACTCCCAATCGGAGACATAGTCTGTATGCGATAACCGGAGTTCGACTTTATCAGCATCTTTGGGAACATTGTCCGCGCTCCAATGTCCATCCAGATCCGTGATCACCGGAACATCTGATGCCATCGATGTGTACGGAACTCCTTCTTCGTGGTCATTTATTTTTGAATTCACAGCCAGCATATTTACCTTAACTCCCGCAACTCCCTCCCCCTCCTCATTGGTGACTTGCCCCCCAATGGTTTTACCTTTCTCCATCTTAAGTGTGCAATCGGCGGGAAATTCCACGCTTGGGGTATTGACCCAGGAAATATCCTCGTTGGTATAACCCGGTTTATGAGCTTTGATTATAAGATATCCAATCTTGAATTCCGGGTATTCGAATTGAGTCATTCCCGAATCGCCGGTGGATAATTCTTGGGAATCACTCTGGTAAAAACCACAACCGCTCGAAGTGTTGATCGAAACACTACACGAAAGTGGGGTGGTTCCATCTTCTGAAAGAACATGAAGCGTCATGGTTCTCCGTGAAGGTGCTGTTCCAGGATTTACAGTTGAAATTGTTGAGAATGTCTCATTAGGTGCCGCCGGGGTATCGGACCCATCCTTCTGCTCAGCTGTCCCTCTCAACCCAGGGAGAAGAAGCACAGAGAGAACGACTATTGTAATGAGCGACGATAACGAAAGCCCTGACACCCGCTGTAGATCCGGATCCAGCAACCTCCTCAATCGTCTTCCTAAGGGATGTACCCGTTCCGAAAACCCAAGAGCCGCGCCGATGGGAGTGGCTGTGCGAATCCGGCGCGCCACCTCAAGCAGCGTTTCGCAATATCCCTCACCATTCACAATCCCTTTCGCAATTAACAGATCATCGCAACAATCCTCACGAACCTGGCGTAGGTTCTTCGAGAGCAGCCAATAGACCGGGTTGAACCACCAGGGAATAAACAGGATCAGCTGCACACAGTTGGTCCAAAGATCCCAACGGTGGAAATGCGCCAGCTCATGCGCCAGGACCGTCCGCATTGAGTCCATTGAGGCTCGGCTCATCAGAGAGGCGGGCACAATCACTACCGGACGGAGTAGCCCGAAGGCCGAGGGAGCACACTCCACATTTACCACTATCAGCTTAGGAATTCTCCGGATACCAAGAGCAGCGCACAATTCATTGAAACACTGATACAGCGGTCCCTCCTGAATCACCTGTCCCCGGCGGATCATTCGCGAGAGCCGCCAGATGTGAAAGAGCATCCATGAAGCGGCCAATAGCGCTCCCATACAGTGGGTGAGCATTAACCACGCTTGCCACGAAAGATCCGGTATCATCATCGCAATCTCGAACTCACTTTGATCTGTTAATGCCGTAGCCTGGTGTTGTTCAGGATCGGTATTGATATCTATCGGAGGTGGCCCATCTAGGAGATTGGCCTCAGTTGAGAACGGTATCGTTAGGACAGATTCGGCCTCAAATTGATACACCACCGGTGGCGTTACCACCGGACCCGCGAAATGAAATACCCCGGTGGGGATCGAAAGCAACGGCGGCATGGCGAACTTGAGCAACGCTACCACCAAAAGCCCATACCTGAGCGGCGAGGGCCATCTCTTTCCAACCACGAGTAAGATCAAAACCATCAATGCCACCAGAGCTGATTGCCAAGTGGCATGGAAAAGAAACAGCCACCACCGCGCAGCGGATGAATTGAGAAGATCCACGAAGTAACTCACTTGCGTGACCTCCTGTGTGCGATCTGTTTGCGGTGAGATTGCAGTATTTGCTCGAGTTCCTCGATTTCATCCAGGGTAGGCGGGTTGGTCTCAAACAGGGAGTTGACCAGCGCGACGCCACTCCCGCCAAAAACACGTTGGACCAGATCACTAACCACATTCCGGTAGGTGTGAGCGGGTTGTTGGACAGGTTTGAAGAGGTAAGCCTTTCCCTCTGTACCCTTGCGTTTGGAAACCAATCCCTTGGCCTCCAGCCGCTTGAGCAGCGTGGTCACCGAGGCATGGACCATGGGACGGTATACAGAAATTTCCTCCCTGATAGTCCGTGCCGTCGCCTCACCGAGCCGCCCCAAGCAGGCCAACACCTCCAGCTCCGCATCCGGAAGTTGCTCTCTCACCATCATCCGCCTCCTTAAGGAACCTGTTTGGAGTTCACGCTTTTGCGTGCTTGTGCAACCTAAAGGTTGAACTCCAAACGGGCTCTTTCATTACCCAACACTGAGTATAGAGACAGATGTCTTAATGTCAAGAGAAATAAGACGGGTGTCTTAAAATATTTGTAGAGAAGTCCCCCATGCCGGTTTCTGGCACCCACACAAGATGAAAATGGAGTCCGTGGCCTGTTGTTAGCCGGTGGCAAGGCAACGCGATGGGATCTATAGCTCGCAATTCCATGCCGCCGCCTCCGGACCCCCGGGGATGGCGGCATGTAAACAAGTCGAATGATGAAGCCCCATTGCCTTATCCCCGGTTAACAACTGAATGAAGGGTACGATAGCTCTTTTTTCGAAGCATGAAACCGTATTAATTGAAGTCTTTGAAAATGCGGGAGATAGTGAGGGTTGGTGGGAGCGCTTCCCCATTGTTAGCGTTGATCACCTCCATCGGTCAATTGCATCACACGTTCCTCTCCGGCCTCGAGGTGGAGTTTTTTATATTCTCGTGTTCCTGCTTTTTCCAGAGCAATGTCATAGTCCCCAGCTGGAAGGTTCCTGAAGACAACCTGGCCCTCCTGAGTGGAGTACTTTCTCATATCCGAGAAAAGAATCAGTTCGCCGTCAATTCCAAATTTTCTAACAGAAACTTCCTTTCCCTTAACTGGCTGGCCCGTACTATCCATCACACTTCCCCGGATCACCGCCCCCTTCACAAAAGAAAGGCTGACCGGCTCGAGTAGATTGACATCTTTCACTTTCAATGGAACGAACCAATCCTTGGTCAACATGAGATCGCCTACCGTGACCGGCAGCCAATCGAAATGGAAACGCCCCTGGTCATCAGTCAACGCATATTGCGCATGTGGCTTGAAGCCAAATGCCATTAACTCCCATGGGTCCTTGAAGTTGCTTTGCTCCGGCCAATTCTCCGATGTATCCACCAAGGCTACCAATACATCCGGAATGACCAGATTGGTTCCCGCCTCACGGATAACTCCCTCAAAGCTCTGAGTAGAGGGCTGGAGCTTAATCACCAGCTTCGTGGGATCGGCCTCTGGTAGGGATTTGGCGAGCACATGATCGATCGCCGCGGTGAAATATCCCTTAGCCTCGATAATGACCCGGAGGCAATTTCTAACGGGAAGATCCGAAACCATGAAGGTGCCTTGCGGATCGAAAAATACCAAGCCATAACCAGGATAGCGTGAACTATAACAACCTGTATTATTGGGAATCTCCATTTTTGAGTTGCGGATATACACTTCAAATTCGGGAACCGGTTTTCCGGTCACTGCATCAACCACAGTTCCCGAGATCTGCCCAATCTGGTTCAATGTTTGGATGAATTCATCTACATCCCGCCCGATAAAAAATGGGGAGTGTTTAGGTTTAGTTTGAACTACCTCTACATCCGCTAAGGGATCAGGCTTTAGAGTGAAATTCAGCTCAGCATCCCCGCTCGCAGGAATCCGTACCACCTCCGGGGTCTTTCTCTCCATTTGGACCATGAGCGGCCCACTCCGTGATTCCACTCCGGGCAGCACATACCGCCCCTGATCATCAGTCTGCGTGGAACAGTAGCACTTGAAATCTACCGCTTCGCCATACCCCACCTGGACTCCCTGAAGCGGGACCCCCACCTCATCGAGAACCCTCCCCTGAATGGTCCGTAATGGCAGGATATATGTCCATTTATTGGGTAGCTCTTGGGTCACTGGCTGCCCTGGGGGGCGAATACGAGGATCTAACTGATAATCCAAACGCATTTCACGTTGTCTGGGAGGGAAATAATTATTCTTTTTGAGTCTGAACCCACATTCCGATGGCCATGAAAAGCCAACCTCAGCCACTGGACAATCGGGATCTAAACCCTCTATGCGGTAGTTCCCATCCTGGTCCGTCAATGCATACTGTACGATTCCTATATAATTGGCCCGGCTACGGTCCTCCTGCACTAACGCAGCGGGAACTGGATTCCCTTGTCGATCCGTCACACGGCCAACAATCACACCCCCGGGCTTCGTCCTCAACGTGACATGCGTCACGCGCTGGATACCTGTATCGATATGAGCCACCGGCCAGTAATAGCCATTCTTCCGGGCCATCATGGCATACTCTCCACGCGTCAAACCATCCAACCAGAACTCTCCCTTCGAGTTGGTCTCCGCCTCTTTTATACCCACATCCACACGGAAACCGGGCACAGGCTCTCCCGTGGTTTCATCTACCACTTTCCCCGTAACCACACACCCATTCGCCAGGTAGTCTAGAATATCCGCACTGGAGCTCGTCCAGGAACGGTCATCTCCCATGATCCGGTTAAGGGAAGCACTATAAACCTTCGTGGCATCACGCAGACCCGGAAGAATAAAGATCGAGAAAACAACCAATATCGTACCCGCCAGGTATGACAGGCGGGGAACCCGTGACAAGCCCGGGTCCATCAGACGCCGTAACCTACGCCCCAACGGATGCATTCGTTCGGAAAACCCAAGCGTGGCTCCCAGCGGAGGACGGCGAGAGAGCTGTCCGGCTACCTCCAACAAGGTACCGCAGTACCCATCCCCACTGGTAATACCATGCGCCAGCAATAGGTCATCACAGCAATCCTCACGCACTTGCCGGAGGTTCCTGGAGAGAAGCCAGTAGACCGGATTGAACCACCACACCGCCAGAAGCAGGAGCTGAAACCAGTTAACCCATAGGTCCTTACGGTGGAAATGGGCAAGTTCATGGGCGATAACAATGTGAAGTGCTCCAGGAGCAGCCGCATCAACCAATGAAGCGGGAAGGATCACCGTGGGATGGAGAATCCCGAACGCGGCGGGAGCACAATCCCCACCTAATGCCACTAACCTCGGAATCCGACGTACACGCAGACATTTGCACATCTCCATCAGACAACAATGAGCCACACCCGAGTTAACAATCCTCCCACAGCGGATGACACGTGAGAGTAGGTGGATCTGAAAGGACATCCATCCCGCCACACACACTACCCCCAACAGGTGCAACAACATGAGCCACGCACACCAGCTGAGATACGGAGAGGAAGAAACAGGAAGATCAGGCGGAGGCAGAACAGGTCGGCTTGGCGGTAGGGTTACCGTTCCCGGTGGTATAGATACGGCATTGGAAACATCCGGATTTGCCAAACTGTCTTTAGACTCCCACTCAATCGCTAAATGCGGAGTGAGCCGCTCAGCATAAACGATATCCTTTCTTGCTATAGAGGCCACTGAGGCCGGAACCACTGGCCCCGCAATGGTGAAAAGGCCTGTTGGAATGGAAAGAAGCGGTGGCATCGCAAACTTCAAGAGCGCCACTAAAAGAAGCCCATACCGCACCGGCGAGGGCCAACGGCGTCCAGCCGCGAGAAACGTGAGGATAACCACCGCGACCAGGGTCGATTGCCAGGCCGCATGAAATACATACGCCAGCCAGACCTGCGAAGCTGAGTTGAGGCCCTCCACGAAGGCGTCCACTTTCACTCCTCCCGCTTGTTGGTTTGTTGCTCCCGTAGAGTGTTGAGAAGTTGCCCGAGCTCATCCAACTCCCTTGGTGTCGGTGGCTTGGTTTCAAACAAGGAGGTGACCAGAGCGATACCACTCCCACCAAACACACGCTGTACCAGATCACCGACCACCTCACGGTAGGTGTGCGCGGGTTGTTGGACCGGTTTGTAGAGAAAAGCTTTGCCGACCGGCCCTTTGCGTTTTGTAACCAGCCCTTTGGCCTCCAAACGCTTGAGAAGAGTGAATACCGAGCCATGCGCCATGGGACGATACCCGGCCATGCTCTCACGGATCGCCCTGCCCGTGGCTTCACCCAAACGCCCCAGACAGGTCAGTACCTCCAGCTCCGCATCAGGGAGTTGCTCCCGGGTCATATGTCCACCTCCTTGGTGGGGGTCTTGATTACCCACACCCAAGCGTATGTCGACGATCGTCAACTTGTCAAGAAAAAAACCTGCTCCC
>CAYRBI010000110.1:10756-17084 GCA_964422415.1 uncultured bacterium
TAGGTGTGTGATATAACAGATGTTGTTGTGGTGATTCTGGTCCACACTAAACCTTTTCACTCGTTGCTTCGTCCTTATAGGCAGTAGAAAGCGAACAGAGCAATGGAAACCTACGACATCGAGGAACTGCTCATCGCACGGGCCTCGGGGGGAGACCTCAGAGCCTATGCCGCCCTGGTCAAAAGGTACGAGGAACGGATGTACTACACCGCTTACCGCATCCTTCATCAACGCCAAGATGCCGAGGACTGTCTCCAGGAGACCTTTCTGCGGGCTTGGGATCACATGAAGGATCTCAAGGATCCACGCGCATTCCGCAGTTGGCTCTACCGGATGGTGACCAACCTGGCGCTAGATATCCTGCGCAAACGAGAACGGCAGGGCCAGGCGCTGGAGTCCTACCGCGCGGAGGTGATCCGGATCGGTCCCGCCGAAAACCTTGACACCCCGCGCGAGGTGTTGCGCAAGGCGCGCGAAGCGGAACGCATCGAGCGCGCCATCGAGGATCTCGCCCCCAAGCAGAAGATCGTCTTCGTACTCCGCCATTTCCAGGGACTGAGCCTGCGCGAGGTGGCGGACATCCTCGAATGCCCAGTAGGAACCGTGAAGGCCACCCTCCATGCGGCTCTGGGCAAACTCCAGAAGAATCTGTTGGGGAAGACCGGTGAGAATCTCAAGGAAGGACAGCTGCCATGAGAGATGATTGCCGGACCATTGGCCAACAGCTCCTGGAGTATGTCTACCAAGAATTAGATGAAACCTGGCGGCTGCGAGTGGAACGCCACCTGAATCAATGCCCACGCTGCCGGGCGGATCTGGATAACCTACGCTCAACTCTGGCACTGATCGATGAGGCCACACTCGAACCGGAGGAGCAGCTCTCGGAACACTTCTCGAATGTGGTCCTGGCCCTACTTCAACGACGGGTCGCGGACCGCTCCTGGCCTTTCGCACGCACCGCCACGGCAGCGGCAATGCTGGTGATCTTCATGCTCCACTACGGAGTGGAACTACCACGGCATATGACTCCACCACTACAACCACATCACGCAGTCGAGGAACTACACAAACTGGCCAGGACACTCGATGACCCCTTGATCAAGGAACTCGCGGAACGGAAGCAAGAGATAAAAAGCGGGAAGTTGAGACTACCGTTGAGAGGAAAAATCCATGAGAACAAATCTTCATGACACATTGATGGATTTATTTGTCCGGAGTAACGCCAGTTCGTCTACAATGGATTCCCGCCTACGCGGGAATGACGAACCCCAGAGTAACGTTCATATACCGTCATTCCCACGTAGGCGGGAATCCCAAGAGTGGAAAGGAGTCCCTACCCCCAAACTCCATAAATCGTCATTCCCGCGTAGGCGGGAATCCATGGCTTCATCACCACCACCAAGCCAAGAACATGGCTTCACCATGATCGAACTGACCACCGTGGGACTCATCATCGCAGTTCTCGTGGCGATCGCCCTGCCCAATTACCTCGAGGCTCAGATCCGGGCAAAGGTGACTGCCGCGAATAGCGACTGCAATCTCCTGGCCCAATGCCTGGAGGAGTATTACATCGCCAACCGGGTCTACCCGCCCAACCTGGTTGAAAAGCTCCCCGATGGCGGACTGGCGGGAGATGGAAATCCGGATCTACGCGGTTATTCCTTGACCGCCCTGACCACACCGGCTGTGTATCTCTCGACTCTACCGCTGGACCCATTCTTTATCAAAAACAAACCCCGCAAATCCTATGACTACATTAATTTCATGGATTGGATGGGTGGCCCCATCTCCCGGGAGACCTTGGGCGGAAAGGGCAGCGCGGCCTTCCTGATCGCCAGTGTTGGGCCGGATAATAAACCCATCACTGTCTGCGCACAAAAACCCGCCGTTTCGTTGTTCTACAGTCCCACCAATGGAACCATTTCACTCGGAGATATCATCGTCCTGGGGCCATGAAGGATGGATGGGTAGAGCCACAGAGAAAACACACAAGGAGACCATGAAATGCGTACCAATGTCTTTACCGATGATCTTGTTCTCTTCACTCAACACCTGGCCTCCGCAGTCCGCGCAGGAGCCCCCCTCCACCAGACCGTCGAGGTCATGGCTGGGGAAATGTCTGGCAAAGGCTTCCGCCAGATCCTGGCCCAGGTGGCCCAAGAACTCCGCTCGGGAGCGACACTGGCCGAGTCACTGGGGAAATTCCCCGCAGTCTTTCCCGACTATTACCTGCGGGTTCTCAAGACAGGCGAGGAGGCCGGCACACTGCAAGCCACCCTCCTCGAACTGGGAAACCTTCTGCAGAAGAACCACATACTCGGCCATAAACTCCGCAAAGTCTTTGCTTATCCGGTGGCGATCCTCATGTTCATTACCTTCGCCATGACCTTGTATTCGGTCTATCTTGTCCCCCAATTCGCGGCAATCTACGAGGAGATGGGAGCCGAGATTCCGAAACCACTCCTGACGTTAATTAACAGTGAATTCCGTCTGTTTGAAGGAGCCATTCTGGGCTTTATCGTACTGTTCTTCGTGGCACGGCGTTTCGCGCGAGTAGGATGGTGCGGCCTGGTTTTTGATTCCTTCGATCTGAATTGCCCGTTTCTGGGCGTGATGACACGGAATGCCATCGCTTCACGAATCACACGCGCATTAGCCTCCATGCTACATGTGGGCGTACCCTTGCCCGATGCCATGTCCCTGTGCGGACAAATGCTCGACAACAGGAAGGCCCAGCAAAGTATCGCAGCGGTCCGTGAACAGGTGGAGCGCGGCGAGACACTCTCGACCGCCATGCTCTCCGAATCCCTTTTTCCTCCCACGCTGGTATGGCTGCTCTCCGCCGCCGAGGTGAAGGGCGACTTTGTGGGAACCCTCGAACAGCTCTCGGATTTCTACTCCGCTAAGGTAGATCAAACCTCGGTCTGGATTGTGGAGATCCTGGAACCCCTGTTGATCCTGGTGGTGGGGGGAATCATGGTCATCATGGCCACCGCTCTTTACGCCCCAATCTTTAGTTTGGTAGATGCTGTAGGGCACTGAATTCACCCTTGAAAGACCGACTTAGCCATGTCACGAATTGAAGCGGACACCTATCTGGACCAGATCTTTCATGAAGCCCTCAACCGGCGGGCGAGCGATATCCATTTCGAACCGCATGGCGATGGATGCCATGTGCTGCTACGAGTGGATGGGCTGCTGCAACCGCATGAGGTCTTCACACTGGAGAACCTTCCCCGGGTGGTCTCTAGGCTCAAGGTGGTGGCCGGTTTGCCGGTCTATGAAAAAGACCAGCCCCTCGAGGGTCATCTCGAATTGCAGAATGGGGGACTCCCGGTCCAAGCCAGGATCTCGGTAATCCCCACCATCCATGGCGAGAAGGCGGTGGTCCGTATTTTCCGGCGTAACGAATGCGCACTCGATCTGCCTGCGATTGGGTTGCCCCCGGCGATCATGGAGGACCTTCAACGTTATATCCGGGAACACCAGGGGGTGCTTCTGTTCACTGGTCCGAGCGGAAGCGGAAAAACCACCACGATCTATGCCTTGGTGGAGGAGATCCACCGGCAGTCGGGCGGCGAGACCAACATAGTGACCCTCGAAGACCCGGTGGAACGCGACCTGGGGTTTGCCTCGCAGACACCCCTCTCGCGCTGCCGGAACATGTCCTTCGCCGATGCCTTCCGCCGGTTGTTGCGCCAGGACCCCGAGGTCATCATGGTCGGCGAGATCCGTGATCCAGAGACCGCCCAAATCGCCATCCGGGCTGGGATGACCGGCCACCTGGTGATCAGCACCATCCACAGCCGGGATACCTGCGAGGTCTTCCCACGCCTCCTGGAGATGGGAGTTGAACCCTACCTGGCCGCCTCCGCCGTAACCGGGGTAGTCGCTCAAAGACTGGTGAGGAAGCTGTGCAATGAGTGCAAATCAGTGGCGAATCCTCCAGACAATGTCCGGGCCCAACTCGGCCTCGGTCCCGAGGAAACTCTGTATGGCCCCACCGGCTGCGTCAGTTGCAAGTTTACGGGCTATCTGGGACGGACCGCGATTGCGGAAAGCCTACGCTCGAGTGATGAATTGCGTGAGATGATCATGTCACGCCGGGAGCTGCAATCACTGCGCAAGTCCGCGAAGAAACTGCTGACTGTCTCCCTCACCCAATCCGCCTCGGAATGGGTACGCCAGGGAATTACCTCAACTGCCGAAGTTTTCCGTGTCTTACCCCACTTGGAGAATAGCGATGAGTGACAAACACATCTCCGATTCAGACCAGCCTGTTTCCGATGCACACTTCCGGTATAAGAAACCCAAGAGCTTCTTTCCTGAAAGCTCCGCCGAAAGAACCACCGCCCTCGGGCTATTAGCTCTGCTCCTCTTCTTGGCTTTCGGCCTGGGTTACCTGGTGGCCGCGAATAAGCTCTCGTCCGCGTTTATCTTCCGCTATGATCTGCATTCCTCTTTTCTATGGTTTATCTTCAGGCCGGAAATATTTATGCCATGTCTGATCTTTTTAGTTGGACTGATTATCATCAAAGGCATTTACAATGCGCGTTCCTATAATCCCACATGGCTGGCACACACGGCAATAGGACTAGGAATCGCCATTCTTGTGGGCTGCACTTTCTTTGCCAGCAACAACACACAATTTACGGTAACCTGTGGAGTCTGTCTTCTCTACGCCTTGTACACAGTAGCTATCCCTCCCTTGTGGTTGACCATCCCCTTGTTTCTACTCTATGGAATTGGAGCCTATATCACAAAAGGGATCGGCATTGGCGTATTAATTGGTCTGCTGGCGATAGGTCTTTCCTTGTATCCACGTGGTATTTCCATTAAGCGATTCATTTATCCCAAACGGGGGGTGATCTGAAATGCGGACACCAACGCACAATTCCTCACGTGGTTTCACTCTCATCGAATTTCTCATTGTCATCGCGGTAACCCTAATCTTGTTGACCGGCGAATGCGCCACCTCACGCCTTTTACAGCGCTCTACCCGGATGGCCAGGGAAAACGACCGCGCGAGCGCCATTCTCTCCGATCAACTGGCACAGCTCAAAAGCCGAGATCTGTCCTCAGATTTGAAAACCATCACACTCACTCCTCCACTTGAATCAGGCCCCATGGGACTCGAAGCGGCGAGTGGCGAAATCTCCTTCGCCACACATCCAGCTCCCAACCTGGTTGAAGTGAAGGCGACTCTCCGTTGGAAATCGATGGTGGGAAGGCGTGATCTGGTCTTGACCACCCTGATGCGGACAACCCAGGAGGGACAGCGATGAATAAGCCCAGATACTCAGGCTTCACTCTCGTTGAACTACTCATCGTCCTTGCGATGGTGGGTATCTTGACCCCCATCCTCACGAGTGTCTTCCTCATGCCACTACGTACTCATGCCAATCTGGCCGCACTCACCAACACAACACACTCACTCTCAAGGGCTCAGCAACACCTCTCCGAGGATGTCCGTTGCGCTGATGACCTCACTGTGGAGACACTCCCACAGGGTGGCCAGCGGCTGCTCATCAAAACCCCCTCCGGGACAGTCCGTTACGAGACCGGTTCCGAAGGATTCCTGGTCCGGACATTCGAAGGCCCGGTCCCGCTCACCTTCCATTTCAAACATATGCATGCGGAGTTCACCGTTGATACAACCCAGAAATACAAGGTCCTCCAGGCCCACTTGATCGCAATTCATGACATGCTCAAAACAAGCGTGGAACAGGGCGTGGAGAGGACCTATTGCTCGCATCTACAAACACGCTAAAGCGTGAACAACATACGGGTTCGGAGTTCAACCTTTAGGTTGCCAGGCACGCTAAAGCGTGAACTCCAAACAGGAACATAAGTCCATTCATTCAATAAGGTGGAAAGTATGAACAAGAACTCCTCGCAAGGCGGCTGGACCCTTTTTCATATGTTGGCACTGATCGCCATCCTCTGCATCCTCGGTTCACTCCAAGCCCGTATGGTGATCACCGCCAGCCGTCTCTCTACTCACTCCATCTGGGGCCGTTCCGCCGAGGCCTTGGCGGATGGGGCCTTGGAGGCCGCCCTGGCGCATCTCGAATCGGGTGGTCAGACCGGGCATCTGGAGTTCCCACTCGAAACCGGGCGGGCGTTGGCGGATATCAGCCCTTCGGATGCCACCGGTGAATACACCATTGCCTTCGCCGGCATCGCCTCCACCACGCAGACAGTCCACGCCGAACGGCACTATCAGGGAACCGCATCCAAACACACGGATGGCTCATGGGAGATCCGCTCAGTGCGGAGAGTGACTCAATAGAAATCGGTGAAGGGTATTGTATGTTGTTCATGCTTT
>CAYRBI010000110.1:17184-19850 GCA_964422415.1 uncultured bacterium
CACGCTGAAGCGTGAACTCCAAACGGGGAGAATCCATCACCGGCGCAACCACTCGACGATCCTCTCATCCCCCGCGATGACATCCGCAATAGCAGCATGGGTGGCGGCGTTGGGATGAAAGTCGAAATTATTAAATCCCCGTCCCGCTCCGGAAGCATCCACCAGCCAGGTTCCACTCTCTTGAACCACATCCACCAGATAGCTCGGAAGTGAGGCATCCCCCTCATCAGTCGGCAGACAGACAAAGACAAAAGGAATCCCCTGGGCATGGCAGAGAGCAGCCATCTCAGTGACCAAACGTTGGGTGATGGCGGTCTCACGGGCCAGGTCGGAGGGATCATCAATGGGGGCATCTTCGGGGCCAACCACCCCCTTGAAAGCGAGGCGCCCTCCTTTTATCTCAAAGTGCGGATGTTTTCTCCACTCCAACGGTCCGGAGGCGGTCCCAAGAGAAATCGGTCTTCTCTGGAGATCTAGAATCCACCCTCTCCGGATCCAGTTGCGAGTCAGGTGGGCCTCTATCCAGCCATAGGTCACGAGGACGGGTTTCTCTGGTTTTCGCAGGGCATCCTGCAGAACCAGATACGCATGGGCAGTGCCCCACCCCGCCACACCGGCATTCCGTACCTTGTACTGCGGCCAGTAACGTGTGGCCAGTTGCGCCGGATAGGTCTGATCATCCTCCACCCCTGTTCCAAAGGTGAAGGAGCATCCCAAACAAAGAATCTCGCCCTTGGGATCTGCCGGATCGGGGGTGACACGGCAGCCCTGCCCATCGATATGATAGGTGACCTCATACACAGCGGTCTTCTGCACCCCAGAAGAATTGGGCACATGTGAGTAACCATAACGGGGATCAAACCGCCAAATTCCCACCGCAGGGGAGGAAATGGTGAGGACTAGATTCCTGAGTGTGAGAAATAGGTCCAGCCGGAGGCAGGCAAAGAGCACACACCCGGCGAAGAATGCCAGGCAAGATGAAGAGAGAATAAGAAGTGGATTGGGAGCGAGCCTCGGAGTAAATGCCGCCAGGAAAAGGAATCCTACTCCGGCCCAGACAAAAGCGTAGAGAAAAGAGGCCTCTGGCAACCATATCCCTAGAAGCCCTACTCCGGCCGACAAGGTTCCCAGAGCCAAGAGTAGCCAACGGAAACCTCTTGGCGCCCGCATGGGTTGTGAAGGGGAAGTTTCTTCCAGCTTCATCAATCCTAACGGATCGGCCATTTTATTCCGCTGGTTGCAGAGGGATTACAGCGAACTTGATGTTCCAGATATCCGCCGCCGCACAGGCATCCAACGCCACACTGACATCCTTCCAGCGGGTACGTTGATCGCTGCGGATGATGACCGATTGGCCCGGGAAAAGCTCCGCCAGCTTACGTAGACGTTCCTCGAGCTGGGCCGCATCCAACGGTTGGCTGTTGACCACCACCTGCCCATCTTCACGCACATTGATGACCACATCCCCGATGACCCGCTGCGGGTTCTCCCCCGATCTCGCGGTCGGCAGACGCACCGCTAGCTGTGCCTCCTTCTGCTGCATCTGCCCCACCGAGACATAGAAGATCAGGAGCAGAAAGAGGATGTCGATCAACGGCACCAGATAGAGGCGGACATCCTCCTCGAGCTCATCCTGGAAATGGACGAATCTCATAGTCTCATCCCAGTTCCCGTGGTTTTACTCACATGCGCGGGGGCCTGTTCTTGTTGGCTCAACATCTGCGCCAGGTCTGTGCCGAAGGTCTCCAAACGCCCGACAATCCTCGCCATCTTGGCACGGAACAGGGCATAGAAAGCCAACGAAGGAATGGCGATTGTGAGACCAACCACCGTGGCCACCATGGCATGGGCAATTCCCTGCGACATCAGCGAAGACCAGTTCCCGACCACTCCCGCGTCGGCGTTGCTGGCGACCGCCTCGAAAACCTTAAGCAATCCCCACACGGTACCGAGTAATCCAATCATAGGGGTGATATTGGCGATATCCGCGAGGAAACGAATCCGGCTGCGCAATCGTACCAGGTGTTGGCTGATGCGTCCCTCCATGGCGGCTTCGATGACCTCCGGTTCATGACCCGCTTTGGGGCAGCCGGCTTGAAGCATCAATGACAGCAGGTCGGAACGGGGATCAACCAGCCGGTGCAAAGCCTGCAACTCTCCCGCGTTCAGTAAGTCCCGTGCCTGACGCGCAATCCGGACTGGAACCAGGCGGGTCTCGCTCAACACCAATAAGTTCGCCAGGATGAGATAGACCGCCCAGATGGAGAAGGCCGCAAAGGGAACAATAAAGAGCGGCCCCAGATCCAGGACTAGGTCCAGGATACTCTTCTGTCCCTTCTCCGCGGCCCATTTAGCCAGCGGTCCGGAATCAGTGGCTCCCTGGACCACTTGTTCCTCTCCTTCAAAGGGTTGGCCGGCCCCCGTTTCAGTTTGGCAATAGGCCGCGCAGGCAAACCCAAAAAAAAGACACAGCAATAGTATTCGGATGGTCATGGTTGGAGTCCCTTACGGGTCCCTCTCGGGGACCTGATCTTGCGGGTTGAACGTATTTATAAAGAGTCCCCCTTCCCTGTCAAGCAACAGGGGTAATCGCACCCCTCTCCACGTGGGTGAGGGGGGTTGGGGGGTGAGGTCTCAATTCAATCACTAGGGTGACTTTTGCTGTT
>CAYRBI010000111.1:0-19776 GCA_964422415.1 uncultured bacterium
TGGCCATCGACAATCAACGCTTTCATCTTGGGGGCCTCCTCTGCGGCGTAACTGAGTGTGGATAACAGTAGAAACGATGTCATGACAACCAAAGCGGAACGCATCACTTCTTCTCCTTCGCTAGGATTTCAATGGTTCCCAATGGGTAGCGGCGATGGCCATCCTCGCCCTCCAGCGGAAGAGCGATCCGGGGTGTCCCATCAAGCAGGCCCACCGAGACAAATACTTTATAAGTTCCCGGGTTCAGATTGGCGGCCAAGCCGGTTTCCCAGACTTCGGTCTTTTCGGGAGCTGCTCCCGCTGGACCGTTCTCAAGACTGCGCATGTTAAAGCCCGGATCTACCAGGACCGCCACGATGCCTTCCTTCGTATCCTTGAGGGTCAAGGCCACATGGCCGCCAGGATAACAAGGAGCCACCCCCACATTAGCCCACTTCATCCGTACCGTCAGTGTCGAATCCACAGGAACTCTCTCCGGCCAACCCGCCTCGCGCAGCTCCAGGCGGTATCCCAACCGTTGGTTGATCTGTTTAATCAGACCACGCTGTTCTTCCAGAAACTCCCGTGGCCACCAGTGGATGGAGGTGTAACTGGCGTGGTACTCCTCCACCGCCTTGAGCAAATAAGAACCATCCCCCCAGGAGCCACGGTCTTTACAGTAGTTATAATGGCAATTTTCCAGGATCACTGGCAGACGCGGCCAAAATGATTGGGCCATGGCCTCGTTGTAATAACACTCCGGAGGAACCTCCACCAGGATGCTGTCATCCCGCAGAGTTTGCCCTTTCACTCGGGCATAATCGATGGTTTCCTCGCCCTGAAAGGCGAAATCATCATTCGCGGCAAGCAGTGTCTTCGTGAAGTATTTGGCATACAGATCGATGTGCCGCTTGATCGTCTCCGGCGGGTACTTTATCAGGGTACTGGAGAAGGTGTGGCCCTCGCCCCACACCCCAAAGGATCCCACATCCACAAAGGCCACATTGGGATTGCCGTCATACCGTTCGGCAGCCTGGGCGATGAAGTTTTCGTGTTTGGCGAGAAAGACCGGATCGTTGTAATCCGGCTCCCAGTACTCGCCATTTTCCACCACACCCTTGTCAGGGCCGAAATCGTAACCCTTGGCGCCCGCCTCTTGGACCCACTTCGGGGTGGCATAACGCATCCAGGATTCCGAGACAGTGAAACGGAAGGCCACCTTCAGACCCTTGTCGATCCAACGTTGCGCGGGGGCATCCACCACTGACCAATCCAACCGCCCCTCAGTGGGTTCGATATAGGACCAAGGCAGACGGAGATAGATTACAGATAACCCCGGAAAGTCTTCCAGAGTATCGGAGGGTTCGAGTTTGGAGCCATAGTTTTCGAGACTGTTCGAATAGAAGTGCAGAGTCCACCCCATGTCAGGATTCACCAACGCCTTCTGGGTATTCGTGGGATGGGTAATAAACCAGGCGGGCTCGGCCTCTTGTCCGGCAGACGGTTGCAGAGATCCCAGAAGCAAGAGACACCATGTCAGGAACACCCAAGCGGAACGCATTATTTTTTCTCCTTCGCCAGAATTTCAATTGATCCCAATGGGTATCGGCGATGGCCATCTTCGCCCTCCAGCGGAAGGGCAATCCGGGGTGTGCCATCGAGCAGGCCCAGTGAGACAAACACCTGGTAGGTTCCCGGGTTCAGATTTGCGGCCAGACCAGTCACCCAGACTTCGGTCTTTTCTGGAGCTGCTCCCGCCGGACTGGTCTCCAAACTGCGCATGTCAAAGCCCGGATCCACTAGGACCGCCACGATGCCTTCTTTCGCATCTTTGAGCGTAAGGGCCACATGTCCACCGGGATAGCAGGGAGCCACCCCTACATTGGCCCATTTCATCCGTACCGTCAGCGTGGCATCTACCGGTACTTTCCCTGGCCAGCCTGCCTCGCGTAGTTCCAGGCGGTACCCCAGCCGTTGGTTGATCCGGTCGATGAGATCCCTTTGTTCCTCGAGGAACACGCGTGGCCACCAGTGGATGGAGGCATAGCTCGCGTGGTATTCCTCCACGGCTTTGAGCAGCAGGGAACCATCGCCCCAGGCTCCGCGTTCTTTGGAGGAGCCATAGTGTTCATTCTCGAGGATCACCGGGAGACGGGGCCAGAAGGCCTGAGCCAGGTCAGCGTGAAAATAGCTGTTCGGCGGTGGTTGAACCAGGATGCTGTCATCGCGCAATGTCAGCCCCTTTACACGAGAGTAATCAATGGTTTCCTCACCCTGGAAGGCGAAGTCATCATTGGCGGTGAGCAGGGTCTTGGTGAAATACTTGCAGTACAGATCAATGTGCCGTTTGACTGTCTCCGGCGGGTAGGTCTTTAAGGTGCTGGCGAAGGTGTGCCCCTCACCCCAGACCCCGAAAGATCCCACATCCACAAAGGCCACATTCGGGTTGCCATCATACCGCTCCGCCGCCTTGGCAAGAAAGTTTTCATACTTGGAGAGAAAGACCGGATCGTTGTAATCCGGCTCCCAATGCTCTCCATTTTCCACGGCTCCCTTGCCGGTGGTGAAGTCATACCCTTTGGCGCCCGCCTGTTGGACCCACTGCGGAGTAGCATAACGCATCCAGGACTCCGAGACGGTAAAGCGGAAGGCTACCTTCAGTCCCTTGTCGATCCAACGCTGTGCGGGAGCATCCACCACCGACCAATCCAGCCTTCCCTCGGTGGGTTCGATATAAGACCAGGGCAGGCGGAGATAGACCACCGAGAGTCCTGGAAAGTCATCCAAGGTATCGGAGGGTTCGAGCTGAGAACCATAGTTTTGCAGGAGGTTAGAGTAGAAGTGCAGGGTCCACCCCATTCCGGGATTCACCAACGCCTTCTGAGTATTCGCTGGATGAGTAATGAACCAAGCGGGATCGGCTTCTTGACTGGTGGATGGCCCGATCGGGCCCAGAAGCAAGATTAACAGACAGATTCTCAAACGCATTAAGGAACCTCCCAATGAGATACGGGAGTGATTCTAGGGTGTTTTGCGATTGGTTCTAGCGAGCACATGGCTTCATCAATAAAGTATCTGAAAGTGAATCGTTGCCTCATCCAAGAAAGTATCTGAAATAGACCCTCGAAGAAGGGCAGGAAGAGAAATGCAGTCATGGAAGACCAAAGAGAGGTTTTAGCCGCCCTACTTTGGAAGCCTCTTGGCGTGGATATACTCCTATGGGAGGATAAAGTCCTTCTGTTGAGGTGTGGAAAGCTCTTCAGGAGTGGCCCACCTGGGTATTGAAATGGATCTTCATCAAGCCATCCTCATTGGCTCACACTTTCTTACGACAGTAATCGCGCTGTCGGTCATTTGGTATATCTGGGAACGCCGCAGTGACGCGCCTGGGGCATACAGCCTCATGTTGGTGATGTTTGGCATCGTGGTCTGGGCTTTCAGCGAGGTTGTGGAGTACTGGATTGTATCTATTCCCGCGAAAATCTGGTGTTCGAAGATTTCTTATATCGGCGCCAATCTACTCGGACCGTCGTGGTTTTTCTTCGCTTTGCATTTCCGCGGACGGTCCGAGTGGGTGACACCCAAGAGAATGATCGCGGTGTATTCGATGGCCGTGATCTTGGTCCTTCTTGTGTTCACAAATGAATATCATCATTTGGCCTGGCCGAGTGTCACTCCAGTGACACGGGGAAGTCTCACTTATGTGCGGTATGAGCATGGCCCTATCTATTGGTTGAATCTTGCCTTTGCTTATTCAATGATTCTCCCGGGAGCCATCCTGATTATCCAAAAAGCCCTTAATCTGCCTGGACTCTACCGTATCCAGTCCTGGATTCTTGTCATCGCCGTCTTGATACCATGGATTACGAGTTTCCTTTATGCATTCCGTGTGGGGCCTTTCGCGGAAGTAGACATTACCCCGATGGCGTTTTCAATATCGGGTTTTTTGATCTCCTTGAACCTCTTCACCTTGCGTCTACTGGATATTGCCCCCATCGCGCATGAAGTGCTCTTCCAGGAGCTTCCCGATGCGGTCCTAGTGACTGACTCCCAGAACCGGGTGGTGAATCTCAATGCCGCCGCTGAGAAGTGGTTTGAGATCACCCGGGATTCCGTCATCGGTGCATCCATAGATGGCCTCTTGAATGACTATCCTTTCACTCAGGGCCAGTTCCAACAAAGTATCTCGGGTGTCGTTACCGAAACAACCCTCGAACCGGAGGTCAAGCGGTGGATCGATGTGCGCGTGAAATCCATTACCAACCGCAACCACCACAATGTGGGCAAAATCCTTGTGCTCCGGGATGTGACTGAGGAACGCCGGGTTATGGAGGCGCTCACGGAGGTGGAGGTCAACCTGGAGAGGTCTCAGAGAATGGAGAGTCTCGGAATTCTAGCGGGGGGAATCGCCCATGACTTTAATAATCTCTTGCTTGGAATGATGGGAAATATCGACCTTACCCTCATGGATTCCTCTCTCCCCTCAACACACCAACGGAATCTTGAGGCTGCTCTCAAGGCCACTCAACGGGCTGCCTCCATCTGTCAGCAGATGTTGGCGTATTCAGGCAAGGGACGATATGTGGTCAAGCAGGTCAATCTGAACAACATCACCAAGGAGGTATTTCAGAGTTTTAAAATCTCATCGCCACACAAAATCCATCTGCATTATACTCCCTGTGAGTCGATCCCCTTGGTTGAGGCCGATGCCACTCAGATTCACCAGGCCATCATGAACTTGGTCATGAATGCCGTCGAGGCAATTGGTGATCAGGAAGGTCTTGTGACTCTTTCCACCGGAATCCATGAATGCGATCGAGAGTATTTGTCATCGCCCTGGCTCCAACAGAACCTTCCTGAGGGGAGATATGTCTATCTTTCAGTCACGGATACGGGGTGCGGGATTGCGCCGGAGATTCTCCCTAAGATCTTCGATCCTTTCTTTACCACCAAGTTTATTGGACGGGGCCTGGGGTTGTCGGCGGTTCTAGGAATTGCACGCGGACATGGGGGGAGTATAAAAGTCCATTCCAAAGTGGGCTCCGGAACCACCTTCACACTCCTCTTCCCAGCCATCCGCCGTTGGATCTATGAGATATAAAAACCTCCTGAAGAGAGGTCCGGTGATCTCCTCGTGGTGTCCAGTGGCAGCCTGTTGAAAAAGAGCGTGACCATGGATTCCCGCCTTCGCGGGAATGACGATTTCCAAGGGATTTCGCTTGTTCTTTCATTTCCGCGAAAGCGGCTCCACAGTGCTAACAGAACTACGAGTTTTCAACGGGCTGTTAGGCGCTGGACTCACTGGCCCAACGGCCAAGGTGAGGGAAACCGTGTCCGGCTGACCCCAGAGATCTACTCTATAGCCAGCCGGTAAACATGCCCTTATACCTTGAACCGGTTCACAATCTCTCTCAGCCGTAAGGACATCTCGGCCAGTTCACGTGCGCTGGCATTGGACTGTGTGGCCGCCGAGGCGGTTCCGGCCGCCGCTTGATTCACGCCGGTAATGGTTATGGCGATTTCGTTTACCGCCGAGGAGGCTTGTTGGATATTGGTGGCGATCTCCTTGGCTGCGGTGGTGACACCTTGGACTGTCTGGGCGATTTCGCTGGTTGTGGCGGATTGCTTCTCGACCGATCCGGCGATGGTTTGGGAAATCGCGCTCATCTTTCCGATGATCTGCGTGGTCTTATCGATGATTCCAGCGGCATTGCGTGTATCGGCCTGCATGGCTTGAATTCGCGAGCCGATCTCCTCGGTGGCGCGTCCCGTCTGGTTGGCCAGTTCTTTTACCTCCGAGGCTACTACCGCGAAACCCTTGCCCGCCTCACCAGCCCGTGCAGCCTCGATGGTGGCGTTCAAGGCCAGCAGGTTGGTCTGTTTGGCGATAGAGTTAATTGTCTCAATCACATTCCCAATGTCTCCCGCCGAACGAGCCAGGTTCTGCATCGCGGATTTGGCTTCCTCGGCCTGACGGTCTGCATCCGCGGAAATCATTGAACCTTCGGCGCAGTTTCTAGCCACCTCACCCAGAGACACATTAATGTCTTCGATAGAGACTGAAACGGTTCCCATCGAGGTGGACATTTCCTCAGAGGCGGCCGCTACGCTATGAATATTGGCTGACATCTGTTCGGTCGAGGAAGCTACACTGGCGGCTTGGGCCTGAGTCTCCTCGGCGGTGGCTGCCAACTCATTGGAAACAGCGGTCATTTCCTCGGAGGCGGAAGCCACCGACTCTGTATGTGCCGAGACTTCTTTGAAACTCTCTCGCAAGCGGTCTGACATCGTATTCAAGGAGGATGCCAGGATTCCAATTTCATCCTTTTGATTCAGGTCAATCCGGTGTGTCAGATCTCCATCCGCAATCACGCTGGCGAAATCAACGCTCTTCTTAATCGGACGCACAATCATCCGGGTAAGAATGGTAGAGATGATGATGCCAAGTAGAACCGCGATGGATAATCCGACCTTGAGTCTGAAAGCCACTTCTCCCAAGGTATTTGAGGACTTTGTGGCCACATCATTAATTTCCATCATGCCATCCTTCGCCATGACGCGGGCCTTCGCCATGAGCGGAGTACCATATTTGTCTTGACGTTCCGCCCCGACACCTTTCTCCTCGTTGATTTTCGCCTCCAGGTCTCCCAACAGCTTCCCATACCCCGCGATGGCTGTTTGGCAGGTTTCAATTTCAGCGGAGACGCCCAACGCGGTGAGTTTCTGTCTGAGTCCCTCCAAGAGCGCCGCAAGCGCTTTGGCCTCATCCGGCTGGAGTCCTGTACGGGATTGCCAGGCCGAGATGGTTACTTGACCAATCATACCTCTGACCTCAAAGAGAGAGGCCATTTGATTCTTTCGTGCGAGAACGGTCGTGGGATCGGCCGTTGTCCCAATCTCTTTCTCCCAAGCGGTCAGCTGCGCGGTGATGAAGGCTTCGAAACTCCCTGACAGCTGTTCGGCTTTGGCATTCATCTCACCAAAAATTTTCTGTTTATCATCATCAAGGGTGATTCCAACGTGCAGGAGCTTGTCATAACCATCCGCCAGTCTTTTGGCCTCAGCGGTATCATTCTTGATGGCTTCATCCAGGAGAGAGCCGGGTTGGTTGGCATCCTTCAGGGTCTTATCCAACATGTCTCTTAGGTCGGTGAAGTCTTTGAGTCCCGCCTCCAACTCCGACTGTTTATGAAGGAAGAAATAACGGCTGAACCGGAACATCGTGGACCAACTTAGACTTTCGGTGTTTGTGGATATATTTACTTTCGGAACCAAGCTGTCCGAAAGCATCCTGGCCTCCTTGGCGAGCATGTCCACATTCATGACGGACACCCCACCTAAAATGACCAAAATCAAGAGAATGAATCCAAATCCAGTACCGATCTTTGTGGCCAAACTGATATTCTTCAATGACATAGCAGCACCTCAGCGAGTACTCAGGAATGGAGTTGTCCCATAACGAGACAGCGTCAAGCATTGAGGAGAACTACTCTCCGGTGAATGAACATCTTTACCGCAACAATCTGAATCCTGAAGAAGGTCTTCCGCTAACGCCAACAACGACTCTACAAGATAACATGGTGAGTAGCAGAAATCCAACCCATGCTTATTAGACTATATTTGTGATTATTGATAGAACCAATCTATATCAACGCTCCTTGTCCAAGGAGCTGCAAGATTTCTTCGAGGTATTGAAGGAAAGAGATCCAGTATGATCCCTCCGCAGGAGTGCCGAAAACATCCGTTTTCAATGGGTAGATGGATGAATCCGCCACTCCAGCGGAGGGAGATTGAAGGTTTATACCTTGAACTGCGCCACAATTCCACGCAGCCGCGTAGCCATCTCAGCCAATTCCTTCGCACTCGCATTGGATTGTGTGGCAGCGGATGCAGTCCCACTCGCGGCTTGATTGACCCCCTGGATGGTGGAGGAGATTAAAGTGGTCACCGAGGAGGCCTCCTGGATATTTTTAGCGACCTCTTTGGCGGCTGTGGAGACACCATGGACAGTCTGAGAGATCTCGCTGGTGGTCGCGGACTGTTCTTCTACCGCGGAGGCGATGGTTTGCGAGATGTTGCTCATCCTTCCGATGATTTCAGTGGTTTTCTCGATGATGTTGGATGCATTCCGGGTATCGGTCTGCATGGCCTGGATACGGCTCCCAATTTCCTCGGTGGCGCGGCCGGTCTGATTGGCCAGCTCTTTTACCTCCGAGGCCACCACCGCAAAGCCCTTGCCTGCCTCGCCCGCGCGCGCTGCTTCGATGGTCGCATTCAAAGCTAGCAGGTTGGTTTGCTTGGCGATGGAACTGATCGTTTCGATGACATTGCCAATATCGCTGGCGGATTGCGCCAGGTTCCGCATAGCGGATTTGGCATCCTCTGCTTGACGATCCGCGTCGAGTGAAATCCGGGATCCTTCGGCGCAATTCTTGGCTACCTCTCCCAGCGAAGCGTTAATCTCCTCGATGGAGGCCGAAACCGTTTCCATCGAAACCGACATTTCCTCGGTGGCAGCTGCCACGTTGTGAATGCTGGCCGCCATCTGCTCGGTGGAGGAAGCGACATGCGCCGATTGGGCCTGTGTTTCCTCTGCGTTGGCAGCCAGCTCATTGGAAACGGCCGTCAGTTCCTCCGAGGCAGAGGCCACTGAGTCGGTGTTTGCCGCCACTTCCGAGAAACTTTTTCGTAAATGCTCGGACATTGTGTTCAGAGAGGCCGCTAACACACCGATTTCATCTTTTTGTACCAGATCAATCTGCTGAGTGAGATCACCTTTGGCCACTAGTCCAGCGAAATCAACCCCTTTTCTCAGCGGGCGCACAATCGACCGGGTCAACCCCACGGCGAACAACACTCCGATCAACAGGGCCACACCCAAACCGATCTCCACCATTGTAGCGGCTTCGGAAAGATCTGAGGCTGACTTCTTGCCCGAATCTGTTATTTCACTCATCCCTTTTGTAGCTGTCTCATTGGCCAAGGTCCTTACTCCATCCGCCAAGGTCTGCCGTTGATTAGTGAGATCCGCAGCTTTTACCATGCTATCGGCAATCTGGACCGCGGTTTTTTTGAAAATGGCGATCTGAGCGAGGCAGTTGTTGATGTTATCTATGTTCACTTGTTGGCGGGTGATCGGCTTGAGAGTCCCCAAAATGGACTCCGCCTCGGTGAGGGGTTCTACAGATTTCTGGATCACATCCGATTTCCTCTGCGCCTGGCCTTTCCAAAGAGTGATCACCGCCGCATCAATAAGGTCAGTCAGTTTTCCCAATTTGGCCAATTTGTCTGCCCTTTCGACTAGCCGGGCTTTGTCTGTGACTGTTTCAATCTCCTTCGCTAAAGCGGTAAACTGATCTTGTTGGTATTTCGCGCAGGCTTCCTGCATCCCCACCGATGAAGAGTCCAATGCGGCATTGACCGCCACCTTGGCTTCATTCATTGCGATGGTCTCATTGATCAGAATCTCGTACTTTGCTAACTGGCTCTTGCCTTCTTCTCCTGCCTTCTTTAGATCCTGCAAGACCTCAGAGTCGTATGCCGTAGCATGTTCGAGCGCATCAACAGCCCCTTTTTGGGCACGAGCGAGGCATTCTTTTCCCGATTTGAGGAAGTCTTGGTCCAGTGTGTAACCATAGCCACGCATATGGAAGAAGGTTTCTAGGATGTCAGCCTCCATGTCGGTGGAGATTTGGACTTTGGGGATCATGATCTCAGAGAGGTTTTTCGATTCCATTCCTACTTGAGACATTCGGTAAAGCGCCAGCCCCCCAACACCAATGAGCAATAGTAAAACGAGAGTAAATCCTGACCCAATTTTTACGGCAAGATTCAGGTTTTTTAATGACATGCGAGTACCTCAAAGAGAGCGCTCTTCACATCCCCTCTGGGATGGTCTTCTCATTAGTTCAACTCATCAGTCCAGCCTATTTCACATGGGAAAATCCTTCCAAACAGGAACGGGAAGTTTAAAAAAACAGCGTGTATGAATCTTGTACTGACCATCTACGGTCCCAAAACCGCGTGATTTTAAAACATTGGGAAGAACCATGCAAGTTTTATGTGTGCGTTTCTGTTATATTTGACATTCTCCCCCACTGAGCCATGAATGCCAAAACCATTCACTTTTTCTCATGCCACTATTACAATTGAGCCAAGTAGAAATTCGAAGGGACGGGCTAGAGGTAACTCTTCCCGTCCCTCATTTTTGAGTGAAAGGAAACCGCCATGGCACAAATCGATGAAAGATGGGAAGACAATGTTGATGGGGCTTGGTATGTGGACAAGTCGTGCTCCTTCTGTAATCTATGCACTGAGATCGCCCCGGATAACCTGAAGGAATCACCCGATGGAGATCATTGTATCGTCTCCAAGCAGCCGGAGGGGGAAACCGAACTGACCAACATCCAGGACGCTCTTGAGCAGTGTCCCTGCGAGGCAATCGGTAAGGTGGATTGACTCTCTCTCTCTAGGGTCTTAACGTTAAACGGTTAACATTCCATCCAATTCTCCTCCCATCGAGAGGATTTGCTGGATGTGTGGAGAAAAGGAAAAAATGTGAACGGAGAAAGCGAGTCCCTCTCCTGTCCGAGTACAGGAGAGGGACTCGAATTCCTCATTTCGAGGCTCCGTATCCACTGTGAGTGATAAGGTGACGGGGATGCCTATTGAAGAGACACGGCGTAGAAAACGTACTCCCCAGCCACATACTCGTGTGACCATGGCGGATGTCGCCAAAGCGGCGGATGTCAGCAAGGCTTTGGTCTCACGAGTCCTCAATAAGGTCGAATCCCAGATCCCCATCCCCATAGAAACCACCCGCCGTATCGAGCGGTTGGCCGCCGAGCTCAACTATGTCCCTTCCCGTTCAGCGCGTTCTCTCAAGAAAGGGAATCGCCTCAATCTCATCGGAGTGAGTATTCGTGGTATGGAGCCTCCCTCGGGAGTCATCCAAACCCCCGAGGAATCAGCCTCCTTTCCGCCTCTTCCTGATGAATACCATCATCCCGCTGTCGAAGATGTCATCACCTACGAACGCAACTTTACGGTCGGAATCATTCTGGATGCAATTCGAGCTACAGCTAATGGTTCAACGTGGGATCTGGTTGTCAAACAACGGAATGAGTCGATGGCATCACCCCTGTTGGGGACTGATCTGGGATTGGATCTGGTGGATGGACTCCTTTACCAGCAACCGACCCAACAACGGACCGAGTATGCCCGGTTCGCGCGCGCGGGCTATCCGACCGTGGCCATCGGGCATGTATCGGGTATACCCAAAGATGTGTCAGCGGTCGGGATTGATAATCCCAAAGCATCGGTATGTATTGTGTCGCATCTGTTGCGGGTGGGGCGCCGGCGATTAGTGGGGCTGTGGCCGCATGGTTCCTATCTGTCGCTCTCCGCGGGACGGTGTCAGGGTTTTAACGACTGTCTCAGGGAGAATGGCTTGACCCCGCTGGGATCGTATTTCTCGGGGCTAGACATCAGTGTTGGACGTGGTTATTGGCTGACCAAGATAATCCTAGAGCGGCACCCCGATTTCGATGGTCTCGTGGTGGGATCGGGGAGCATGGCCCGCGGGGCTGTATACGCTATCCAAGAGTCGGGGCGCAGGATCCCCGATGATGTTTCGATCATCAACTTTGATGACACTGTTTTATCGATCATCGAACCACCCCTATTGACCGCTTTGCGGATCCCGTTCGCGGAGATATTCACCAAATCGGTGACACTCCTGATGGATCTCATCGAGGGGAAAGTACAAGCTCCTGTGCACATCGAAGTGCAGCCTAAATTAATAGTACGTGAATCGTGTGGGGCTAGCCTGCTAACAGGCGTCCGCTAAAACCAGCCAGGAAGACTCACTCCCAATGCCTTCACTGACCACTCGTTTGTGGAATAATCGCGACTGATGAGACGTAAGATTGCGGTACTTGGTTCAACCGGCTCGATCGGGACACAGACCTTGGATGTGATCCGGGACCATCCTGATTACTTCCAGGTGGTGGGTCTGGCGGCACGCAGAAATGTGGAGCTCCTGCGTACTCAGGTTCAGGAGTTCCGGCCACGTCTGGCCAGCCTTGAAGATCCTGGATGTGTGGCGGGGCAGGGTCTTGGTTGTTGTGTGGCGGCTCCGGGGATAGAGGGATTAGTGGAGGTGGCCACCCATCCCGAGGTTGACACAGTCGTGGTGGCCACGGTGGGGGCGGCGGGCCTGGTACCCACACTCGCGGCCCTGCGTGCGGGTAAGCGGATCGCCTTGGCCAACAAAGAGGTATTGGTCATGGGGGGAGATATCCTCATGGCCGAGGTCAAACGTCTCAAGGGAACCATTCTTCCCATCGACTCGGAACACAGCGCCATTCTGCAATGCTTGCAAGGGGAGAACCACAACCGTATCCGTAGAATTGTAATCACCGCCTCCGGCGGCCCTTTCCGCAAATGGCCTGCCGAGAGAATCCGTGCCGCGACCGTGGCCGATGCCCTCAATCATCCCACTTGGTCGATGGGACCAAAGATCACTATCGATTCGGCGACACTCATGAACAAAGGGCTGGAGGTGATCGAGGCACACCACTTGTTTAACCTCCCCGTGGAACAAATTGATGTGGTCATCCATCCCCAGTCCATTGTTCATTCCATGGTTGAGTTCACCGATGGGGCGGTTATGGCCCAGCTGGGGGTACCCGACATGAAGATCCCCATCCAGCTCGCCCTCGCCTACCCCGACCGGCTGCCACGTCAGGACCCAGCCCTCGACCTGCCAGCGTTGGGCACACTGACCTTTGGTGTACCAGATCTGGACCGCTTTCCCTGTCTGGCCATGGCGCGTGAGGCTTGCCGCCGGGGCAGTGGATATCCAGCCGTTCTCTCAGTTGCCAATGAAGAGGCGGTGGCGGCCTTTCTCAATGAAAGAATCACCTTCAGCGAGATCAGCCAATACATCGGTGAAGAACTGGAAACCTTCCACGATCCCGGAAAGATCGATTTCGAGACCCTGCTCGAGATCGAGAAACAAACCCGCCAGTCAGTGCGTGGTAAGCTCCGTGGTGGAACCAGCTGAACCGGTACGTGCGGATCTTCATCTTCCTTCCCCAACTGCCTTACCCAGCACACAGCGGGGGACGGATTGTCACCGCTCCCTTAGTGGAGGGGCTGGCCTCGCGCCATGAGGTGCATGTCTTCGCGCTCATGCATGGAGAGGAATCGGAAGCCGAGGGAGAGGCGCGTCTGCGGAAGGTTGTGGCGGGCGTGCATACCACACCGGGTACACGGCGGATCGATCTTCCTGTTCTGGGACGGTCCTTTTTTTCTCGTTATCCCTACAAGGTGAATCGTTTCGCCCGCCAATCACTGGCGCGGATGGCGGCCAAGTTGGCGCATCTCCACCCACCCGATGCCATCCATTGCCAGAACTTCTACACCGCCATCTATGGGCGTGATCTCCCCGCCCGCCGCAAGGTTCTCTACCAGGAGAATTTCGAGACCCTCATGCTCGAACGCTGGGCCGGAACCACCACCAACCCCATCCTCCAAAGAATGATTGATATCGAGCGCCGCCGGACGCTCAACTTCGAGATGGAATGTCCGCTCTGGTTTGACCACTTGGTTACGATCTCCAGCGAGGATGAGGTGAAGTATCGCGAAGCTTCACGGGATTTCCCCGAGACAGAACGTCACTTGGAGACCCGCCTCCGGACTGTCCGTCCCAGCATTGATCTCACTTTTTATGATCTTGCCCAAGCTGCGGCTTTGCCCAGTCCCTATCCCTCCACTCCCCGCACGAATCTGGTCTTCACCGGGACCTTTGCTTATGAGGCGAATGTGGATGCGGCTTGTTGGATGGTGAAGGAGGTCTTGCCCAGCCTCCCTGCTGACACTTATAGCCTGTGGCTGGTAGGGAACAATCCAGCGGAAGCAGTCAAAAACCTAAATGATCCCCCGCATGTGTATGTAACTGGTGCCGTGCCAGACATCCGCCCCTTCCTCTTCCATGCGAATCTCGCGGTGGTTCCGCTCCGGATCGGCGGCGGGATCCGTCTCAAGATTCTGGAGGCCCTCGCTCTCGGTTGCCCAGTGCTGAGTACGATGGTGGGTTGTGAAGGATTGTGGAGCGATGAGGATCCGCCGCTCTGGGAGGTGGCCGAGTCGGCGGAGCAATTTGCATTATCGGTCCAAGAGATTTGTACGCATCCAGTCCGCCGCGATCCCTTACGCGCATGGGTTCATGAGCGCTTCTCGCCGGAACGCTTCATCAAGGAGATGGAGTCTCTTTACTCCGGGGAATGAGTGGCTTTATGGCCTGCATGAAGGCTCCGCTTGTGGTCCGGTCTGTTTCTGTCATCTCCCTGAAACGTGGAGCGAAGTCACACAACCTGTGACGGGAGGGCATCTGAGTGGGGATGTCACACACCAATTCGAATCCCTGCTCCTCCAGCAGACGGAGATGAGTGGAATGTGGTTCCCGGTTGATCAGGTATGGGCGCTTACCACGGACCATCCTCCACATGAAATCTGAATACAGCCAGTGTCCATTCCATTCGGATGCAGTGCCATGGCACCTGAAATCGATCCGGTTGGATACCACGCCTCCCGGACGAAGCCAGTGGTAAAGAGCTGAGTAGGTGAACTCCAGGTCGTCCACATGTTCGAGAACTGCTTGGGAGTACACCATATCCAGTGATCCTTCCAGCACCGCGCCAAGGTCCATCCAGGGAGCCACGTAAGTGATCTGTGATCCGGTATTATCTGGCTTGAGGATAGATGTACGGATCTTCGATAAGCGTTGCTCATTTAGGCATCGCGCCAGCCGTTCCGGAGTCAGGAGGGAGTGGGGAAACTCATATGAGCTCAAGATGGGATTCAACTCTGGGAACTCGGATGGCCCAGGGATAGGTTCGTGCTTCTGAAACAATCCTACCAGTTCCTCGAAGACCGCGAGGTTGTGTGTTGAATCAGCGTAAGCCACCGCATCGAATGCATAATACCTTTCCACACCCGCAAGCAGGGCGGCCAGCCCGATGCCGATCGAATCTCCCGGTCCCAGTTCAGCAACCACCGTGGGATCCGTGGGGAGCTGGTTCTCACCGGCCAGAACTAAATGACGCAGCCAGACCGAATAGCAGTACCGCGCACTGCAAGTCCCTCCGGTCCACTTCCTGGAGAGTAAAGGGTACAGACCGGGGATATACGTCGATAAGCCCTTCAGCACCTGGATCAGAACCTGGAGAGTATGAGTGGGTGGAGTGGGCCCTTCGATGTTACCATGCATGATGCACCACAAAGCTGATTAAAGGCCGCCCTTTGCTGGTTGTGATAAGTGTTAACAATCAACCAGCAGGATTTATTTCGAGCAGAGGCATGTGGTAGGAGTGTAATTGAAGATCGTACTCTTTTCCATGTTAACAGGAACTTACTGGATTGCGAAAACCTGGGATTGGAGGTAACTTTATTAGCGGGGAAGATTTGCATCTACTGATGGGGATGAGTGTGGGGAGAAGGAACCAATCCAATACCTCGCCACGAGGTGTTTTCGTGACCACGATCATGCTGGTGCTGATCGTGTGCATGGCTTTACTCCTGCTCTCGAATCAGGAGGGGGTGAGCCGGCGTGCGGCGGAGGTCGAATGCGCTCAACGCGACCTGATCCTCCTCTCTGAAGAAATCCAAAATCTCTCTGGCCAGGAAGAAAGCCGTGCATCCACACTTTTGGAACAGGAACGGTTGGCGCGTGAACGTCTGCATTGGACCGCCCCGGGTGAGTTCATTCTCCGCATCAAAGAACACTGAGGGCTGTGCTTTTTCCACTCGCCCAGGAGTTGAACTGGATGGCCAGCTGACTGTACTCTCTTTTCCGGTATGAACTGGCATGGATGGAAGGTTCTCGTGACAGGTGCGAGTGGATTCATCGGAAGCCACCTGTGCGAGGCACTTGTCCGCGAGGGGGCGAAGGTCACCGCGCTACTACACTACAATTCGCGTGGTGGCTGGGGGAATCTGGAGTTTCTTCCTGATGAGGTCCGGCAATCCATTGAGGTAAAACCTGGATTTATCGAGGACCCGGATTGTGTGGACCAGGCGGTTGCGGGGCAGGGAACTATCTTCCACCTCGCGGCATTGATTGGGATTCCTTACTCCTACCAAGCGGCGCGATCGTATGTCCGTACCAATGTGGAGGGGACTTTGAATGTCCTCGAGGCCGCGCGCCACCGGGGTGTCGAATGTGTGGTGCATACCTCGACCTCGGAAACCTATGGCAGCGCGCTCTACACTCCCATCGATGAGAAGCACCCACTCCAGGCTCAGTCACCTTATGCGGCCACCAAGATCGCCGCTGACAAACTCGCCGAGAGCTACCACCGTTCCTTTGGTCTTCCGGTCGCAACTGTCCGTCCCTTCAATACCTTCGGCCCACGGCAATCGGCACGGGCGGTCATCCCCACCATCATCACTCAGGCTCTGGGAAGCGAGGCCATCCATCTCGGCTCTCTCGAACCCGAACGTGATCTGCTGTATGTGAGTGACACCGTGGAGGGTTTCTTGAGCGTATCCCGTTCACCGGCCTGTATTGGCGAGGTGGTGAACCTTGGAAGGGGGGAGTCCATTCGTATCGGGGATCTAGCCCATATGATCCTCACGTTGATGGAGGTGGACAAGGAAATCCTGTCCGCCACGGATCGTCTACGCCCTCCAAAGAGCGAGGTGCAACGGCTCCTTTGTGATAACAGCAAGGCCTTGGAACTGGCGGGTTGGACTCCCAAGCACTCTCTAGAGGAGGGGCTGTGGCGGACTATTGAGTGGATCTGCGCTCACTCGGATCTGTACCGTCCAGGTTCTTACGAGGTCTAGGGGGATACTATGCAGGCTCTCATTCTCGCGGGGGGCAAAGGCAGCCGTTTGCAGCCCTACACCGCTGTTCTACCCAAACCGTTGATGCCGGTGGGAGATTACCCCATCCTGGAGATTGTTCTGCGCCAGTTGGTTCAGGCGGGTGTGACCAAGGCCATTCTCGCGGTCGGCCCCATGAGTCCCTTGTTCCGCGCGTTGTTGGAGGATGGCCATCGTTTTGGCCTGGAGTTGACTTACTCTCAAGAGGATACTCCTCTGGGCACCGCGGGGCCGCTGGCTAAGGTCCTGGACCAACTCGATGAGGACTTCCTGGTCATGAATGGGGATATCCTCACCACCCTCAGCTATGCTTCCCTGTTCGCCTTCCACCAAGCCAACCAGGCTGCTGTCACCATCGCCGCCGCCGAGCGGGAAGTGAAGATCGACTTCGGGGTTCTGGAGCAGACTGGAGACCACCGTCTCAGCCACTATACCGAGAAGCCTGTCCACCGTTTCCATGTCAGCATGGGCGTGTATGCAATGCACCGGACCTCGGTTGTGCCCTACCTCCAAACTGGGAAGTATCTCGACTTCCCGGACTTGATCCATCTTCTGATGCGGGATGGACGCGAGGTGTTGTGTTACCACGAGGATTGCTATTGGCTCGATATCGGACGCGTGGATGATTACCAGGTGGCCAACCAGGTTTTCGAGGAACGCCGCGCGGAGTTCCTTCCCAGCCATGACTAAGCCCCTGAATCCTCACCTCGAGGGGGGCTTCCCATTGGACCATTGGCGGGACATCCCAGTTATTGGATTGGACCGTAATCAGCCCCTGCGCCGGTATCTCTCGCGGACAGGGCGGTGCCTTCCGGTACAACACTTGGATCCAGGTGTGGTCTACTATTGGCCCGGACGGAGGGTGGTCCGTGGCTCCTCGGTTGAGGCCTGGATCGAGACCTGCGCGGAGGTCTTCCCCGGCGAGGGCATCCGCGACTTCTGGGAGCTCATCTGGAATCTCTCGGTCTACACCTGGGACTTTCTCGATAAGCTGGGAAAGGAGCCATGGCGTAAACCCAATCCCGGTTTCCCCTTTTTGAATCCATCTTTCTGGCGCGGCGCACGGCGGACCCGGCTGCTTTTCGTGGAGAGTATGTCCTTCATCCGTCAGTTCTCTATTCAAGATAACTCTGCGTTCGTTGATTGGGCTGGCGGTATCGTCCGATTCCAGTATGGAGCTGGACTAGAGTCGATCCCTCTGGGGATGGTGGCGCTGGCTCTTAATGCCCCTTCGGAGTCGTATTTGCTGGAGAGTGAGATTGAGAACAATGCCAGCGAATGGGAGGGATCGAGGGGAATTGAGCCCTCCACCTTCCGTGGGGCCTGGCGGATCCCCTTCACACCGGGGAAGGGATGGGAGGACCAAGGTTGTCCGGTCCACCAGATCTTCCTGGAGCCCCCAGTGGAGAATCTCACGGCCCAGACTGTGGTGCTTGTGGTACCATCCTCCCATGGCGGCCACCTGTATCTCCGTGTCCGGCCGGATCTCTCCGCATTTACGGAGGCGATGATCCGCACCCTGGAGGGAGCCCTCGCCAGTTGCCTCGGTCAGGAGTGGGGAACTGTGGCATGGCCACGAGCAGAGAGGGTGGCTGCGTACCTCTTCCTGCCCGGTCTTCCTGTCGAGATGGAGTGGCCCTGGCTGGGGTGTGTCCGTGCTTTGTTACTCCAAAACAAGGGAGACACGCGATTCTCTGATTGAAAGGGCTTCTCATGAGAGTCTTCATCACGGGGGCGACAGGCCTGGTTGGCAGGCATGTGGTGAAAGCCCTGTTGGAACATGGGGACCATGTAGTGACTGTCTCTCGGAACATGTCTCATGCCCGGAGTGTCTTGGGCGAGTGTGCTGAGGTGGTCCCGGGGAATCCCCGTCAGGCTGGAGACTGGGCTCATGCAGTGAGTGGCTGCGAGGGGGTGATCAACCTGGCTGGCGAGCCGGTTGCTGGAAGGCGTTGGAATGAGCGGGTCAAGCAGGAAATTCTGGCCAGCCGGGTCGAGACCACACGGAATGTAGTCTGTGCGGTCGAAGAGGCGGACTCTCCACCGTGTGTTTTCATTTCGGTTTCGGCCTCTGGGTATTATGGAAATACCGGCTGGGAGACTCCCGTGGATGAAACCCACCCGGCGGGTTCTGACTTTCTCGCGCAGGTGTGTCAACAATGGGAACGAGCAGCAACGGATCGTAGGGTGGCGGCTTGCCCCACCGATGGAGTGGGTACCAGCCCGGTGGGGCAAGCCACCACCCTACACTTGCGGACTATTATTCTACGCCTCGCCATTGTCCTCGATCCACAAGGAGGTGCGTTGGCGAAGATGCTTCTACCCTTCCGCCTCGGTTTAGGCGGGCCAGTGGGAAGTGGGCAACAACCCTGTCCCTGGATTCACATCGATGACCTGGTGGGGATGATCTTGTGGGCCTTGGACAACCCGGCGGTGGCGGGTGTCCTCAATGCTTGTGCTCCAGAAGCGGTTAACCAGAAAGAATTCGCCCAGACCCTGGGCCGTGTGCTCCATCGTCCAGCCTTCCTCACCATGCCGGCCTTCATGTTACAGCTGCTCTTCGGAGAGGGTGCTAACGTCTTGCTGAGCGGACAGCGGATGGTGCCCAAACGGGCGGGGGAGTTGGGGTATGAGTTCAAACATCCAGGACTTGAGGAGGCATTGAGGGATTTACTGACATAGAGGACGCCTTCTGAAGTATAGTTCGAGCCAGTATGATGTTCTTGCGAAGAGAAAGATTGGGAGATTTACCATGCTGAAGATGACATTCGAGAACCTGGGGGTCCTTCGCAAGGCGGAGCTCGAGCTCGGCGACCTCACCATCATCTGCGGCAAGAACAATACAGGGAAGACTTACGCCGCGTACGCGCTGTATGGGTTCCTGAAGAGCTGGCGCGAGTTGGATGC
>CAYRBI010000112.1:0-19690 GCA_964422415.1 uncultured bacterium
TAGCCCACCAGAATGGAACCCGTTACGCTTTCACCGAATCCTTCGCTGTGTATGGCAATGGCCTCACCCCCGAACAGATGCGATGGCTGACCGACTATCAGTATGTGCGTGGACTCAACCTGTTGGTGATTGGGTGTTACCCGCTCAGTACAGCCGATCACCACATGACCGGGGAACGTCCATCTTATGGGAAGTGCAACCCGCTGTGGGATCACCTCGATGGATATCACACTTATGTGGCCCGCTTGGGATATATGTTGTCGATTGGGCAGCCAAAAGTTTCTACAGCGGTATATTACCCCATACGCGACATGTGGGCGCTGGGTTCCGAAGCAGGAAAGAAAGCCGCTCTTTCGCATGACCGTCTGGTGGCGGAACTCCTGGCGCGCCAATGCGGCGTTGACATCATCGATGATGATCTGCTTTCCGATCCCGCAACCACCATCAAGAATGGTGAGTTATACGCAGGAGCGATGCGCTACCACTCCATCCTGGTAGGAGATGTTTCCTGGATGGCTCCGGAGTCCTGGCGGAAACTCCAAGCCTTTGCAAGCGCTGGCGGACAAGTCTTCTGCGAGGGCCATATTCCGGGAACTGCCGGGGTACCCGGGGAGGGGACACCCGTCTCCATGACCATTGGAACCGGCGTGGAACTCGCTGCACGGGTTCCCTCGCTGATTACCCTTTCACCCACAAGCCGTGAGATCCGTGCGTGTGCCCGGACCTGTGATGAAGGCGAGGTGGTCTTCATTGTTAATGAGGGTGGCCAGACCTTCGAGGGAACCTTCTCCACCACCAGAAAGTCCGCCCTTCGTATGGATCCAGTAACTGGCCAGACATTCCAGGCCAACACGAATGATAATGCTGCCGGCCTTAAACTCTTGCCTGGCGAGTCGGCCCTTTTGCTGCTGACGGATAAGTCAGAAGAGGCAGCCAGCCAACCGGGAGCAACAGAGGAAACACTCTCCTTGGATACCACTCTGACCGCAATCCCCAGAAGGCACTATCTGATTGGAGAACACGATTTCGAGATCGAGCAACTGACTTTACCAGCGAAACCCTTTGAGCAGGCACGGTCATGGAAAGAATGGTTGGGAGAGGATTTCTCCGGCGAGGTGGAGTACACGGCGGAGGTGGCCATTCCACCCAGTTGGGACAAAGCTCCCTTGCGTCTGCATACAGGTTCCATCGAATATGCCGCTACGGTCTTTGTGGATGGCAAGGCGGTTGGTGATCTTCTCTGGGCGCCCTGGCGCCTTGATCTACCCCCATTGGCCACAGGTACGCATCAGATTGTAATCCGTGTGGCCAACACCCTGGCTAATGAACTGACCTCTCAGCGGGTAGTGGATCTCTGGGCTCAAAAAAAGGGGGATGGTTGGCCGAGTCCATATCATGCCCGGGCTTTTGAATTTGAACTCGAGTCGCGCGGTGGGGGGCTCAATGGACCAGTGGTTCTGGAACGGCTTGGGAGCTCCCCAGCCCGCCGCTAACTACCACTTCGCACTATAATCAACCGTCTGCATACAGTTTTTCATTGACCCTCCCCGGCTGAAGTGGTATACCAATTATTGCAGCTAATTGTTGTCCCCTCATCTCTGAACTCAAATTGTTCATAACACGTTCCACTTTCATCTTTGAAATTTGGTTGAACTCCAACTCGCTATCGTCAACAACAGGCCCTCGGTCTGTCTGTTATAAGCCGGTTAGTGGAGGATACCATGCAAGAATCAATTCATGCATTTCGCTCAATACTACGAAGAAAGTTGTTCATTGGCCTTTTGTGTCTCATGGGTTTGGTTTATCTCACGGCATTTCCTGAAGCAATCTGGGCGGATGTTCCTCTCGATGGAGTAATCAACTTTGATAAAACCCCTGAAGGGAAAGAAATTGCCAACGATACCGCGGTCGATACCCTTTATTCCTCATATGGTGTCCGGTTTTCCTCTAAGGGTTCGAGCGCCGATGGCTCCGTATATGCTCGTGATTACCTTCCCTCTCCCTTGCTTCCGGATACCCGTCCCAATATCCAGACCCTTTTCAAATCACCTCTTGCCACTGATTTCAATGAAAAACTGGGAATCATTATTGCGTCATTTTCTCCGCCTGTAGCGGAGGTGGATGTGGCGGTTATCCCTCTCGATGAAAAGGGAATGCCCTATCTGTGCGCATATGATGCCTTTGGTAATCAGATCCTGTGCGATACACGCGAGTCCACTCCACCGACGTATAGCCCCAATTTGAAGGTGTCCGATCAGACCAATCGCATTGCCTGGGTTGAGTATTCCGCTTTTGAAAATGGGAGCATGGTGATCTTCGATACCCTAACATTCCATCGAATCGCCGAGTCAGTCACTTATGCCGATCCCATCTGGGTAGATGATGATAACGTCTCGGGAACCGAGGACGGAACCTCAACCTACCCCTTCAACACCATCGCGGAAGCGATGAATGTGGCGGTCACCCATACAATCCGTGTCCGCGCTGGCACCTATTACGAGGATGTGGTCATGAAGGATGGTGTCAAGCTTTGGGGGGCGGGTGCGGTCAACACGACTATCCATGGCGTCACCACCACCATCACCTGTTCTGGAGTGGGAAGCCAATCGCTCATCGCTGGATTTACTCTCACAGGGGCGAAGTTGGGTATTCTCTGCACCGTCTCCTCTCCCACCATTCATGACAACATCATCACGCATATCACGGGCGGCACTACCGCGGATGGAATCCGCGTTGATTATTCCTCTCCGCTCATTCAGAACAATGTCATTGCTCATGTCGAGGGCATGGGTATCCGTGGACAAGGGGACAGCGCCCCACGAATCATCAACAACACAATCTATGATTATGGGTACTACGCCGGAATCTCCTTCGCCGCGCTCAATATAGGTTCCGTTTCGCCTGAGATCCGGAATAACATCATCATGAGAGGAAACGAGGCGCCCGTTGGAGGAGTCTTATGGAAAATCCCCTGCACACCCATCATCGCCTATAATGATGTAGTCGATCCGGAGAATACCACTGGAACAGGCTCCTTCTACGCGGTCTTCGATGGCACTTACTGGAATGAGGCCTCTGGGGGTTCTGGAGCGATCTCGGAGGATCCCTCTTTCATGGATGTGTCCAACGACAACTTTTATCTGAAACCCGATTCACCCTGTATCGACGCTGGAGATCCAGCCGCTCTCTACAATGATTCCGATGGATCGCGGAACGACATGGGGGCCTTTGGGGGAAATCCCTTCAACCCAGGTGGGAGCGGTCATGCAGGCAGTGGATTTATATTCACTTCGATAGGAAAGGTCCCTGTCACCGAGATCGATCAGAATACCGCCTCACTGTCCTATGGACTGATTAATGTTTCCACCACCACCGCGGCGGACTATCATATTCCCCAATATGTGGACTCCCCACTGGGAGGAGAATTGTGGATTCGTGGTCTCTTCGGATATAACGACGATGTGGATTACTATCAGATCTACATCACCCCGGAGGGCGGCACTGAATCCGTTCCTCTCGATAGCGGTCTTTCGAAGCTCTATTTCACCATCAACCTCGACGGAACGGTGAATACCACCACGGTCCAGATGGGACCCCAGACGATCGGTGGGGTCTCACATCTTTATCAGCTCAATACAGAAGGCTATTGGAGCGAGGAGGACCTCCGTATTGTCTGGAACACAACGGGATTAAACGGACGTTACCGTCTGGATTACGCCGCCTATCAGCTAACCGGTCCAGATACGGTTGTCCCGGTGGCTCTACCCCCCAACGAACTTGATCACCTGGTGATCTATCTCGATAACACCCCCATGCAGTTGAGCATCAACAATGTGATGTATTCCGACCACACCAACATCATTGAATGCGAGGAGATCCGCTTCCCGCATAACGGTGATTCCAGTCTCATCTTTAACATTACGGCATTCCATCCCACCGGGTTCATGAACTACTACTCGCTTAATTGCGCCTGGGGGCATGATCATTACGGTGGCAGTTTCACTTATGACCAATACGTGGGTTCACATGACTCGCCGCCACCCTCCTGGACGGGGGTCCAGAACTTTGAACTCTCAGCCCGGCAGCCGGTCGATGGGGTTGGAAATGTGATCCCATGGGAAGATTGCGCTTATGCCTTCCACCTATCAGGCGGGACACGCGCCACCAATGGGAGTTGGTACTTGCAGGGGTGGACGGTCACCGATCTTCATGCTGTCGAGACCATCGCTCTAAAGACAGAAGAAGCCCTCCCCTGCGCGGACTGTCCCCCCAAGGCGGAGCTGGCAACAGAGGGGCAACTTGAGCCACTCCAACCACTACCTCCTCTCCAGAAACCCGCTACCACCGCCAAATCTATTGCCAAGTTGGTACCCGGAGATACAGTCTGGGTGGATGATGATTCGGTTGGATATCAAGATGGTACCGAACAATATCCCTTTAGTTCGATCTCAGTGGCAATTAACACAGCAGCCACCGGTGGTGCACAGTCCGTACGAGTTCTTCCGGGGGTGTATTCAGAAAACGTAGTCATGGTAGATGGAATCAATCTGATTGGTTCAGGCGCGCAAACAACCCTCCTCACCCCTTCGAGTGGAACCGGCGTCTCGTGTTTCGGCATTGGCGTTGCTACAGTTCTGATGGGCTTCACCATCACGAATTGCGATCTGGGAATCTACTGTTACTCATCAACCCTCTCCATCCGCGAGAATTACATTTCCAATATGAATATCACATCCCTCGCGGCGGATGGGATCCGGATGGATGACTCCTCGCCTATGATCCGCAACAACGTCATTTCTGGCGTGGGAGGCATGGGTATCCGTGCCCAGGGGAATTGTATCCCCACCATTGAGAATAACACCATCTACAACTACCATTATTATACCGCGATCTCCTTCGCCGCATTGAATATCGGCGCCGGCTCACCGGTTATCAAGAATAACATCATCGTACGGGGGAACACCGCACCGGTGGGAGGTATCTTTTGGCGTCTGCCCTGTACTCCCCTTGTCAGCTATAACGATGTAGTCGATCCAGCCAATGTCACCGGTGGGGGCTCTTATTACGCGGAACACGATACTGTCACTTGGAGTGAGGTCCCGGGAGGACTGGGAGCCATTTCCATCGACCCGCGTTTTGTAGATGCCGTAACTGGATGCTTCCAACTGGCCCATGGTTCGCCCTGCATCGATGCGGGAGATCCCGCTGCTCTCTACAACGATTTGGATGGTTCCCGTAACGACATGGGAGCCTATGGTGGGCAGCGGCTCGAGCCAGGAGGATCCTCACACACTGGTTCCGGGTTTATCTTCACGGGAATCGGGAACGTACCCATCAACCAAATCGTGGAGGAACCCAGTGATCCGTCCCATGGCTTACTGAGAGTTGACGGCGTTTCTGCAAATCAGTTCCATATTCCCGCCTATTGGGACTCTCCGTTGGGAGGATATCTGTGGCTACATGGACTCTTTGGAGCGTCAGACAATGTAGATTATTATCAGATTCTCGCCGCTCCTTATGGGACCTCCGCCACCGAGACACTGACTGATCCCCTCGCTAAGACCCAATTCACCATCAATCTCGATGGAACCGTCACACGGACGCGCGTGGTGATGGGACCGCAGACGGTGGGTGGGGTGCCCAATGTCTACCTGTTGAACAAGAGTGGGTATTGGACTTACACAGACCTGCGGTATATCTGGAATACAACTGGACTCAATGGAAAATATACCGTGTCCTACCGTGGTTACCATCAGCTCGGTGACGGCAGTCTGGTGGAAGTCCCGCTTCCACGCAATGACTTGGATCACTTCACCATTGTCCTCAATAACACAGCCGTCGAAGCTCGAATCGATGACATCGCCTATGCCGATGGAACCTCTATTCCAGAATGTGGCAAGATCGAGCTTCCCCACAATGGAAGCTTCGCTCTGAAGTTCACCTTCACCGGGTGGCACCCCGAGGGATTCCTGCGATATTACATTCTGAACAGCACCTATGGCAACAACCACTTCGGTGGTCAATTCGCCTATGATCAATACCAGGGTTACCATGAATCACCACCGCCAACCTGGCAGGGAGTCTACACTCACTCAGTCGTAGCTGAGCCGTTGGACACAAGTGGGAATCCATTACCTTGGCACACTTGCGCCTACCAGTTCTACATGGAAGCCTCGACGCGAGTCACGGATGGTTACTCTTACCTCTACTGGGACAGCGACAGGTTCATTCAGTCTGTGATAACTACAACCGGAACGGTCGACAGCGATGGAGATGGTGTACCGGATGTCACCGAAGCCCAGGGTGCGAATAATGGAGATAGTAACAATGATGGGATTCCAGATAAGGAGCAGCCCTATGTCGCTTCTCTACCAAATGCCTCGGACGGCAGATATCTGACTCTGATGACTGCGGAGGGTCATGTACTCAGAGAAGTCGAGGCCATCAACACTTCCTCACTGGAGACACTTCCCGACGGCGAGGATTTCCCCTTCGGACTCCTCAGCTTCGAGATTGCGGGTGTCAGTACAGGCGAAGACGTAACACTTACGATCGCACTCCCTTCAGGTGTATCTGTTGATTCGTATTATAAGTATGGAAAAACTTCAGCTAACCCAAATGATCACTGGTATGACTTCATGTTTGATGGTGTGACAGGAGCTCAGATAAGCACGGGCATGGTGCTCCTTCATTTCCGGGATGGTCTTCGTGGGGATGATGACCTACTGGAGAATGGTGCGATCAAGGAACCCGGTGGTCCTTCGAGAGGATGGGTATATATCAAACATTGGGAGGACTACTGAGTCCTCCCATCACATCTGCTCTGTCAGATCAGGGTGTAGAGAGACTGTAGCCTGTGGGGAGGCTCATCGTACTTCCGGTGGCGGAGGAGATAATCGCTCCACCGCCACCGGAAAGTACCATCATAATGAGTGCGTAGTGAGTGCCATAATCTCCTTTGATATTTTGTGAAAGTTTCTATTCCCACAATTGGCGTAGGAAATCTTCGCGTGACAGCATTACTCCCTCAAGACTTGGGAACAATTCCAGGCAAGTGATCAAATCCTCAGCCCTGATATCCTCTGAGGGACCATTCCTGTATTCCCTGCTGCACATGAAGAGGTGTTCGACCCGGCCATAGAGGCCGGCCCCAGCTCCCCTTGTCCGGAAATCTGTTTCTTGCCAGCCATTCCAGGGAACGGTGAACCAACGGCTGGCTGATTGATATGGAAACGCGGCGGGGTGGTAGCGGAAACGGAGCCGCCAATGGTAGGGACTATCCGGGAAAAGGTGAGTGATAGTCGCGCTGGCGGACGTGACATCATACCCAGTAAGGACTGTACCTGTTCCACTAAAGGGAATTCCCAGGGGTTTGACCTCACACTCCAACGCAATCCGCTTACCGCCAAAGGGGCTGGATTTACGGGCCGCGAGATGGATCGAGGAGTATGTATCCGAGAGCCCCAGATGACTGACTGGACCGAAATTGCCCACGGTACGTTGACGAGCTCTCAGGCTGACTCCACGTCCCTTGTTCCCATAGCTCAGAAAGGCAGCCCCCTCCCCCGGGAGTGTGTACTGATAGTTGATCGCGCCTACAATCACATCGGCATAACCATCTCCATTCACATCGCCCGCAGTGCCAACCGAGTAGCCCAGGAGAGCGCTGTTCAAGTTCCCATCCGCGAACCAATCCGGGGCCGGACTCAAGCCAGTGCTTGAACCATGGAAGACATACACACGGCCTTCGCTAGATTCACCATCCCCATACTGATCCGCGCCCACAATCACATCCGCATACCCATCCCCATTCACATCTCCCGCAGTGCCAACCGAATAACCAAGATAGGCATCACGCTGTCCACTGCCAAATTGCCAGCTGGGTGTCGTCGAAAGCCATCTCTTCGACCCATAATACACAAATACTTGCCCTTCATTCTCGAAGTCATCATTGTACATGTTCGCGCCGATGATGATGTCGCTATAACCATCTCCGTTCACATCACCAGCGGTTCCTACTGAATAACCAAATCCAGCCTCACCCTGGTCGATTTCTCCCGCCCAATCCAAGAGGAAAACATCATCATGGAGCCCCTCAGGAGAACCATGGTAGACATAAACACGTCCCTCCTCGGGTTCCCCATGACTGTAATCTGGAGCACCAAAAATGACATCGGAGTACCCATCGGCGTTGACATCACCCGCTGTCCCAACCGAGAAACCGAGATGAGCATTCTCCTGGTTGCCCTCCTTCGACCAATCGGCATTATCGGGAGTTCCCTCCTCTCCCAGGCCAGTTTCCGAACCGTACCAGACAAATGCCGCGCCTTCATCCGTTTGGCCATGGGTGTAGCGTGGAGATCCGATGATGATATCGCTGTAACCATCGCCATTTACATCGCCCGCTGTCCCCACAGAGTATCCGAACTCAGCCCCAGCTTGGTTGGGTACCGCTGTCCAATTGGGGGAGACCGGTAACCCATCCACTGCCCCGTAAAATACTTGCGCTTCGCCATCGTCCGTTCCCGTCTCGTACGCCCCCACAATGACATCGGAATAACCATCTCCGTTCACATCGCCCGCGCTCCCAATCGCCCGCCCAAAACCCTCCGTCAGGGGATCCGTTCTAGCAATCCAATCGACGGGTTCTACCGTGAGCCCCTGGGCTGTACCCGCAAAGAGAAAAACCCGGCCACCACCTTCGTAATTGGGTGCCCCCACAATCACATCCGCGAATCCATCCGCGTTGATATCTCCGGCTGTGGCGACACTCCCCCCCAAATTCCGTCCAACTCCTTCCCCCACCGCAGCCCAACCCGCTGTCGACGCCAAGCCCGCGGGAGAGCCCATGTACACCGAAGCGCCACCTTCCGCCAAATAATCGTGGGTGTACATAAATGCGCCTACAATCACATCCGAATAGCCATCTCCATTCACATCCCCGGCAGTTCCCACAGAAAAACCCATATAGGCGGAAAGCATGTTGCTCTCCGCCCACCAGGCCGGGCTGGTTGGATCCTTCAACCCCGTGGCGGAACCCTGCCAGACAAATGCCGCTCCTTCGTTGCCCTGTCCATTCGACAACCTCCAACACCCCGCGATGAGATCGCCATAGCCATCTCCATTGACATCGCCCGCTGTCCCCACCGAAACACCCAGCTGCGCATTCACACGGTTGCTTTCCGCCATCCATGCGGCATTTGCCGGCGTACCGTCCACTCCCGCATTCGGACCTGACGCGGAACCATGCCAGACAAACACCGCCCCCTCATTCTCCTCGGAGTTATCATAAGCATTCGACCCGGCCACCACATCGGAATAACCATCGCCATTGACATCTCCCGCCGTGGACACCGAAACCCCAAACCATGCTTCCGTTTGAGAACAGATGGCCTCCCAGTCCGCATTCCCGGGAGCTCCCTCCTCGCCAAGACCTAACGCGGATCCATACCAGACGAAAGCACGTCCACTGCCAAAGTAAAAAGGAGAACCGACAATGATGTCCGAATAACCATCGTTGTTGACATCACCCGCGGTTCCAACCGAATAACCAAAGAGAGTGGGCAATTGGCTGCTGCTGTCGGCTGTCCAATCCGCCGTTGTACTCAGACCGTTCGCCGAACCGTAATAGACACAGACACGCTCAGCAGTCTCCAGGTCATCCTTCTGATTTTTCTCTATCTCTTCAATACCATCAGCCTCCTCCTCCATGGAGGTACTCTTGCTCATATCTACCACCATTCTCCGAGGAGAACCGCCAAACGCATATAAGGACTCACCCACAATGACATCCGAATAGCCATCGCCATTCACATCACCCGCGGTGGAGACACTGAATCCGAAACGGAATTGGTTTGAGACTCCTTCAGCTACTACCCAATCGGCATTCTCAGGTGTTCCTGGAGGAGGAACATCCTTCTGTCCATGCCACCCATAAACCACTCCTGCAGAGGCTCCAGCAACACGGGCGTTGGCGGCCCCCACAATGAAATCTGAAAGCCCATCACCATTCACATCACCCGCGGTTGACATGGAGAAACCAAAAACAGCTCCCACCTGGTTGCTCTCAGCTGTCCATCCAGCGGTAGTACTCAACCCATCCTCGTTCCCCCCATAGCAAAACACACGCCCCTCATCCGCTTGTCCATTGTCATAGAAGGGAGCAGCCACCAATACATCCGAATACCCATCCCCATTCACATCGCCCGCTGTACAGGCCGACATTCCATAAAGCGCTGACTCCTGAGCACCCAACCCGATCCACCCGGGTGTGACGGAAAGACCCTTGTCGATCCCCCCCTCAAGCACTGACTCCACACTGAGTGGATAAACCGCGTGTGTATCGTTAATGGAGAGAATGACACTACCCGGATCCCGCATCACTTCCATGGGGAGATCAGCTCCATGGCTGTCGCTGGCATGGAACCGGTGCCACCTGATTATCACGCCATTCTCCCCAGACATATCAACAACATTCTCATGAACACACCATCTTCCCTGAGTTCCACTCTCCAGCGCTATCTTAATTTGAAGAGGCCCTTTTCCCTCAATGGGATTCTCCAACATCATGGTCTGGTGAAGCCCGGATTCTGCATTGAGGTATTGGACGGAAAGAGAATCGAACTGGTAAGAGAGCGAGTTGCTCCGCGTAGAGAGACGCGCGCTGTTTAATGTGTGGATTATATTACCTTGTCCGATGGATTGAGGACTGCATTTAAATGAGGTTGAGGTGGGAGTGCCGGTACGCCGGAGAAGCGTTACCCCTTCCTGGGAAAAGAAAGCACGGATGTCCTTTTCACGGTTGGCCATGTGGAAGGACGCAGGGAGAGCGGGTGGAAGTCCGGTCTCTTGCCAGGAGACCTCATACTCCATGCGGCAGATCGACTCCTGGACTGTCTTCAACCACTCCGCAGGTGGTGGCTGAGACAAATTCCCATCAGGTTCAGCTCCCCCAGCGGTTGGCAGCACCAAGCCCGAGACTAGCAGGCACGGTAAACACACCGTGAACATCCCAATCCACCGCACCCATTGTACTTTTCCACAATCCTGGAAGAACTCGGACATGACCGGCCGCCTCCTCTCGTCACAAGGAAATCTGAACTCTTGAAGCAATAACCACAAAGGGTGTTGGCTGTAAAAGCGAGCAGAGATCAACAAGACAAAACCAAGGGTTTCGCGGAAAATACAACCAAGGTTGAAACAATCCTAGGATGAGAGGTCAGGAGAAACCCTTAAAACAAGGTCTAGAGACAGGGATCAAAGAGATACGCCTAGTCACCAGATCATCACCAAGACCCTCTGTCTATTATCGTAAATCGGAGAAAATATTATTTCCAGTGCTTGATTAAAAAGAGAATGAAAGGAATGATTGACAAACCTCTTTCACTTTCCACATGGAAAAGGGATCGAAGGTGGTGTCAACGCATGAAAGGGAGCCCTCTCCACGATGGCCAATGGAAATGCCGTATTCACCTGGCTGGATGGCGTTGTGTTGGTGGGGTATTTCGTGGGGATCTTGTGCATGGGGTTGTGGGTCGCACGGAAAGTGAAGACCAGCAACCGGTACTTCCTGGGGGACCGTAAACTTAACTGGTGGATCATGGTGGGTCAAGCCTTCGGGACTGGGACTCACGCGGAACAGCCGGTGGCGCAGGCCGGAGCCTGTTATGAACTCGGCTTTGGCTCCATCTGGTTCCAATGGAAGAACATGCTCATCACACCCTTCTATTGGCTCCTGGCGCCCTGGTACCGGAGAAGCGGACGGACCACCATCGGGGAGATCATCGAGGACCGGTACAGCCGGAAGCTGGCGTTGCTCTACACAGTCTTCGCAATTGCTTATTTCGTTTTCAATCAGGGAGCCATGCTCAAAGGGGCCGGGAAAGTCATCTCCATCGCGGCGGGCGAAGAAGTCATCTCAGCCAATGGGGTGGTGGTGTTCATGACCGTGGCCTTTATCGTCTACAGCTTTTTCGGCGGACTGGTGGCCTCGGCTTATACGGATTTCGTTCAGTCGTTCCTGATCATTATACTGTCCTTCATGATGCTTCCCATCGGTCTTTCACAAGTGGGGGGATTCGCGGGACTGCACGCGAGTCTCCCGCCGGATTTCTTCAATCTCTACAGCGAAGCCTCGGGCTTGAACGCCTTCACCATCGCCATGCTTGCGGTCAATGGCATGGTGGGGATTGTCGCGCAACCGCACATGCTCTCGATGGTGGCCACCGGGAACACCGAACGGGCGGGACGCATCGGTCAGACCTATGGGAACATGGTTAAACGGCTGTGTACCATCGGTTGGGCTTTGACCGGATTGATCGTAGCAGCGCTGGCGCTTCAGCAAGGGATCCAGCTCAAAGACCGCGAGGCGGCCTTCGGGATCGCCTGCCGGCATTTTTTAGCTCCTGGACTCACCGGCCTCATGGTGGCTTGTGTCCTGGCCACGAATATGTCCACCTGCTCGAACTTCATGGTCAACACGGGCGCGCTCTTCACCCGCAACCTGTACCTGCATTACATCCATCCCAACGCCTCGGACCACGCCATTCTCCAGATTGGCAGAATCTCCGGGCTGCTCTTAACCCTCTTCGGCGTCATTTTCGCTTTGACCATCGAACGGGTGCTCGATGCGTTCTTGTTCACCGAGACCATCGCCGCCTTCATGGGGATCATGTTCCTGGGAGGCCTGCTCTGGAAACGCGCCAACAGGCATGGCGCCCTGGCGGCGACACTATCCGCTTTTCTGGTCTATTACGCGCTGAATATTTCAGCAGCGGGTGAGTTCAAATTGGTTTACACGTGGCAAGCATTCCCCTTCGCATGGGCGATGTTGACCGGTTTCTTGACGTTGATTGCCGTCAGCCTTCTGACCAAACCCGAGGAAGCGGAAAAGATCGAGATATTCTTTGACAACATGATTCATTCCAGTGATGCAACAGTTGGAACAAGAAAGGATTCTCGTTCCAGCGAACCCCAAGCCAACGAGGATCGCCCCCTCGCGGCTGAACTCGGAGAGGACATGATATTGCTCGATGCGCCCGGTTGGTTCACTAAAGCGCGTTGGACCGGGTTCCCACGGCGTTACCGCGAGGACATCGTGGGATTCTTCCTGGCATGGCTGACAGTGGGCGTGCTGACATTCATCGCGTGGGGGGTGTTGCAGGTGGGGAAAATATAGTGACTTCCCAATCTTCCCTCGCTTCCAAAAGAAATCTTGCGAGATCATTCCTGATTTTTCTAGGATACTCTCGTCAACTCCTGAAGCTTGTCCCGGAAGTACCGAAAACTTGGGGAAAGATTACAGGTGATATCCATGTGTGGCGATATGTCCTCAGCCCACCTCGATTTCTCCACTCCGACAGACTGCCATCCCTTGCCTGAAAGGACTGGTGAACCTCCTGGATAGACCGCATCCGCCAGTTTCTCCCATGTATCACAAATGCTGTCGTTAACGTAGGTGTTGAGGATTGCGCTCTTAGCTTTGGGATATGCTGTTTTGATCGCATTCAAATCGCCCAGAAACCATGCCTCGCTTTCCTCGATCGCAATACAAAACCGAGTCTCCGGTTGTGGATTGCAGGAAGTAAGAACCTCAATCAACTCTTGGCGAAACACCTTCAAGCATCTCTGATCCAGATCACAAACCAAAAACACAACAGCAGGATATTCCTGTCCATAACCACGAAAGGCCTTACCGTACCCTCTCAGTAGTTTAGATAGAGTTTCGAGCAATATGCGTTTATTGGCATCAACAGTTTTTCTCAAGCCCTTCGGGATGCGACCGATTCCTTTATACGAGTGGACGATGAATGTATGTTCATCCCCAATAATCTTTGGAACAAGAATCTCCAAAGCCTTCTTGCCAGACTGGTCTTCAACAAGGATCTCGAAGTGCATTCATTCACCTCGCATCCAAATAGTCGCTGTACCAGAGTCCCCCCAGGGGTAAGCCTTCGGCTACCATGTTCTTCACAGTCTCATCATCACTTACTCTTCTGATGGTGGAGAATCCATCCTTTCCCTTCTCTAGAACCCACACCTCTTCAGGAGACAGGGCATCAACAAAATAGGGTTGATGCGTGGTGATAAAGATCTGAGCTCCGCCCTTAGGTCCATTTGCATGATCGCGGAATTCGATGGCTAAGGTCTCTAATAATTTATGGTAGAGTCCATTCTCAGGTTCCTCAATGCACAAAAATGGAGGAGGTGATGGATCTTCCAAAAGCAGAAGATATGCAAATACCTTGAGCGTTCCATCTGACATCTGCTGGGCGTAGAAGGGGTCTTTGAAACCCTTGTCGTTGAACCTCAGCAGGAGCCTTCCATCGGGTGTCCCGTCTGTATCAATCTTGTTGACTCCGGGGATCTTCTTCGCAATCCGGTCCAGGATTGACTGGAACGACTTGGGCTGTTCTCTTTCCATGAATTGAACGACATTCCCCAGATTGTCTCCATGGATATTCAAGTGCTTCTGCGGGCCGGCTAAGGGAAGACTCCTGGCAGCATCGGGAGTGAAATAGCTCAAGTACCATCCTTCAATGAATCGCCGAAAAGCCGATATTCTGGGATGTTGTTTAAGAGAACCGAGAGTCGCTATCCCTAATTTACGCCTGTCATCCAGTTCAACTACTTCAGTTTCACGGCTTTCTTCTTCCGCCTGCCCTTTCTTGAGGGATTCTACCAGACCAAATAAGTCAAACTGGGACTTGTCTTCATCCACTCCCTCCTCATCCCCCTTCCATACGACCCCATTCCCCTCTCTGAGTACAAGGAAGGAAAAGGGACGGCCACGTTTTTGTCCTTTTCTTCGTTGCCGTAACCGTTCCTTACAAACATAAGGACGCCCCACCTCATCGAGGTCGATTGATATCTCGTAAGTGATCGGACGTGCACTCTTTTCTTCTTTGTAATAAACCTCGAACTCGATGGGCTCCTTTTGGTCCTGAGACCGGATACGGTTAAAACCACCTCTTCCACGTAAATCACATGCCTCCTCAACACCTGAACGGAGGCAATCCGCAAGAAAACCAAAGGCATCAAAGAGACTACTCTTTCCGACACCATTTTTTCCAATGACAGCCGTCATTGGTGTCAATGGTTCCGCTTTCTGAAGACTCCAAAGTTTACCGATCGTAACATCCCGTAGTACCCGGAAATTACGAATCCGTATTCCCTCTATCTTTGCCATATTGAGGTCCTCCAGATGTACCTTAGCGCAAGGAGAATCTGTTCTAGGAGTAAGGTGTATCCCCCCCTACTTCTTCCTCTCCGCCCCTCTCGGTGAAACCACCGTCACCTTCCTTGGGGCGATGGCCGTGATCAGGTCGGGCAGATCCGCGACTTTGAGGATGCCTGGAACCACATTGGTGAGCTGGCCCACCGAGTAGGGGGCCTGGAAAATGGCATCCCAGGAAATCAATCCATCCACCAGAACCAATTCCTTCACATGTTGATCCAGCGCGGTGGCAACGACAGCAGGGGGAACCGCCTCGCGTTCGGCCACGATTCTGACCGCCAGGCCGGGATAACAGCTTTGTAGTAGGCTCAAGGCGGCATAAATATCCTCGACACGTTGCCCCAACAGGGGACGGTTGAGATGCAGGCTCATAAAGGCCTCTTGCCAGCCGCCGAAATACTGGTCGAGTTCGCCCCCCTCATACCGTTTGGCGGCATCCAGTCCACGTAGAGAAACCACCAGCACGGGATGGCCTTGATGAACCTCTTCATCAGGTACTACCTCCAGCCCCTCTTCACCCGCGGCGGCATCCCGGAGCCACAAGATGGGTAGTTCCCGCGCGCCTGTCGCTGGTTCATGGAGCACGGCACTGAGCTGCCAGTCTGGTTCCACCGCCACAGTGAAGGTGGTGGATTTGATATCTGCCGTCCCTTCAGGCCCCTTCTCCGCTTTCCAGAGAAGTTCATTGTAATGACCGATATTCGCGAGCCGGGCAACCTCCTGGATCCACTTCCCCTCTTTGTCCGCAGCGATGGCAACGCGGCGTTTTTCTTTCAAGACAGCCGCCTCTTCAGCGTAGATCGAGGAGAGGGTGCGCGAACCGGAAACTGAAGTCATCACAAAGCCATTGGTGGTGCAGTAGAGCTCCGTGGCGGCTTTCGGTTCAGTCGCGGGCTCGGGGGCTTCATCAATCTGCCCCTTCAACCAACGCGCCATCCAGTGGTACATGGCGGTGCGTTGAGTCTCCGCAAAACCATGCTCGCCTGGAGCCTCGACCAGATCCACTGCCTCAGGAAGGCCATAGCAGCTGTAGAAGCCCTTGGCCTCACGGAAACTGGTCCAGGTTCCGGTAATGTCGAAGAAGTCCTTCTTGGCCGCGCACACCAGGACCGCGCGTGGCAGGCAGGCTTCGATGTAGTCGGCGTGGTCAATCCCCGCGGCCACTTGCCCCATGAGATTCTGTTCAGCATCCTGCGGGCCAATGGTCTCAAAGAGGCGTGTCAGGGAGGTGAGGTAGCAGGAGGGAGCGGCGCAGCGGATACGCTTGTCCAGAGCCATCAAGTAAGCAGTCTGTGTCCCTCCTCCGGAATTGCCGGTACAACCCATGCGGGTTTTATCGACCTCCGGACGGCTCTCCAGGTAGTCGAGGGCACGGATCCCATCCCAGATCTCATCCCGCGCGAAAGAGTAACCGAGGAGGAGCGATTTGACTCCCAGGTGAGTATGTTCGGTCACTCCCCAGAAACGCGGCTCCCCCTTTTCATCAAGGTACGAGAGCCGTTCGCCTTGACCAATGGGGTCATAAGCGAGCACCATGAATCCCCGCCGTGCCAGGTTAGTCCATACGATCTGGTAGACATCATGCGCCTTGGCCTCTCTCCCATGACCGCATGGCCCCAGAACCGCCGGATAGGGTGGCGTGCCAGTTGTGGGAAGATAGAGATTGGCGGTGACATAGAAGCCGGGACGCGATTCGAACAGGATGCCCTCGATCCGGTGATCGCCATAATCCTTGGTCCAGACCGTCTTGGCGTTGAGTTCAGTCCGATCGGGCCAATCCCCCATGCCGCGTTGCATGGCTTCCCGAACCGCCTCCCCGCGCGCGAGCAGATCCTCTGGCGTGGAGATTTCGTTCACCATATTCACACGCTCTGTAAGCCTTTCGCGTACCTGGTTGAGGAGGTGTTGATAGAGAGGTGAGTTCACAGTGTTGCCCCCGAAAGCACAGGAGGGGATGAGAAGTGAGAGAAGAATGTAGTTTTTCATGGGGGGAGGTTAGCGCGATTGACTAAGGAGTCCATCCACACTGCATGGGTTTCATTTTCTCTACTGAGCGTGGTCTAATCCAAGGCAGGACTGCTGTTCAACCAATAGCCATGCTGGAGGAAAAGCCAGGTGAACCATTTCAATCTGATTCAAAAGACAATTATTCCCCTCTTCATCAGTCTGATCTCATTAACCATAACGCAGGTTCCCGCCCTCTCTGGAGATACTGGCATCCAGATCCGTAGCTTTCAGCCAGTTCCACCCATCAGCCGCGCGGAACGCCCCACCAGGCTACGCGTCATCTTGTCGAACACCCGCCTGGAGCCGGTGGACCTCACGGCGAAGCTCCTGCTTCCTCCCAACGTCAGCACCATGACTCCAGAATCTTCCCAGCCTGTTCATGTTGAGGGAGAGGATGAGGCTGGAGTGGAGTGGGATATCACTTCCAACACGGAACAAACCTGTGAGATCAACCTCCAGGTTTCCTCCGGTGGTGTGGTTCTCTGCACCGCCACCTTGTCCATGAATTTCCTTCCCTCCCAAAAAGTGGAGAAGCTGCCCTACATCCCAGAGCCTGAGCCGGTCAAGACGGAGATCCTTGTCGGCGCGCATAACTGCCCCCTGTGGGAGGCCGCCAAACCGCACATGTGGGACAATGTACTCAAACACCCGGAACGGACTCCCGCGCTGGGTTTCTACAGTCAAGAGAACCCGGAAGTGGCCGACTGGGAAACCAAATGGGCATCCGAACATGGCGTTAATTTCTTCATCTACTGCTGGTACCGGAATGGACAAGGCGGACCGGTCAAGATGAATTTTGGCAGCGCCATCCACGAAGCGCTGTTCAAATCGAAGTTCGTGGACAAGATGAAGTTCACCATCATGTGGGAAAACCAGAGCCGTGGAAATTCAGGAGTCTCGGATGAGAAGGATCTCATGGACAACCTGCTGCCCTTCTGGATCGAGAACTATTTCAAACATTCCAGTTACCTGAAGATCGACAACAAACCGGTGCTTTTCATCTACCGTCCCGAGTTTCTGGCCGATGACCTCGGCAGTGTCGAAAATGTCGTCAAAGCCTTCGATAAAATGCGGGCGGCCTGCAAGGAAGCCGGTTTCGATGGGCTTTACATCCTGGGCGAGTACCGTGGGTTGGAGGTGGATCACCTTAAGCTCATGAAGAGCCTCGGTCTCGATTACACCTTCGCCTATTGCTGGTATGTCCCCGATAATCCAACACCCGAGAAGTCGATCGCCACACAAATGGAGTACATCCAGAAGACCCAGGAGTTGGGTATTCTCCCACAGGTGGTGACTGTCTCACAGGCCTGGAGTGGCTGGGCTGATGAGGGCACCATCTGGAAGATCCCCCCAAAGGATTTCAAGACTCTTCTGCAAAAGGCCAAGGACTACATCGCCACTTTCCCCGCCAGCGAGCTCGGCAGCAAATTGCTGCTCCTCGACAATTGGAATGAATGGGGTGAGGGGCATTACCTTGCGCCTTACCGTGAATATGGCTTTGGTTATCTGGATGCTGTCCGCGAGGTTTTCGCTAAGGATGCCAAACCACATGTCGACCTGATCCCCGAGGACATCGGCCTGGGTCCCTATGACACCGCCTATCAGGCCTTCGTGCAAGAGCAGGACCGGCAACGCGCTTTGGTGTCTAAGAAGGTCTTCAAGAAGGGTGCCCCCTCCACGGGCCTGTTAGGCTGGTGGGCCTTTGATGAAGAGGATGACTCCGGGGTGGCATTGGATTACTCAGGCCATAAAATGGGCGGACTGCTGCGTGGAGTCAAGCCAGCCGAGGGCCCGCCACCGCCAGGCTTGGCTGGCTGGTGGGCACTTGATGGAACGGATGACGCAAAGGGAACATTGGATGATTCAGGCCACAAGGCGGGCAGACTCCCGCGCGGAGTCAAACGGACAGAGGGGATCGATGGGCGTGGGCTCCTGTGTGATGGTGGCTGTGTGGAGGTCCTCAATGCCCCAAGTCTCTCGCCAACTTCCGCAATGACACTGGAGTGTTGGGTCAAGACCGATACCGCGGGACAGGCGAATAATTGGATCGTCAACAGAGTTTTCGGCAGCGCGACCTCAAAGGGTTACCGCCTGGGGGTTCTGGAGGGCAACCCCTGCTTTGAGATTCCCATGAGCGACTGGAGTCATCATCTCAAAGCGGATACGGCTCTTCCCACCGGGCGATGGGTCCACCTGGCGGGCACCTTCGATGGCCAGACCATGCGGATCTATATGGATGCCGAACTCAAGGGCTCCATGGAACGCCCCGGTCCAATCAATTCATCTGAATTCCACCTCTGTCTTGGGAATTATGAGGTGAGCCACTCAGCGTATTTCATGGGTGTGATCGATGAAGTAAAACTCTATGACCATGCTTTGTCTTTGGAGGAGATCAAGCAGCATTATCTGGAATTCAAGGACAAGGCAGAGGCGGGGAAATGATGTGAT
>CAYRBI010000113.1:0-19607 GCA_964422415.1 uncultured bacterium
GGGCAAGGCAACGGGACACTATCACTTCTTTTTAGTTCAATGCCGCCGCCCCCGGAACGCAGCGGATGGTATTATCATGGCGTACCTCTCCGGGGGCGGCGACATTGAATCAACACGAGAGATGAAACCACGTTGACTTGCCCCCGGCTAACAACTGAATGCCGGATCACAAGCCGTTACTTTTTCAAGACATTAGCGAATCCGGCGTTGGGAGTGTCATAAAAAAGCGTCAACCTTCTCCAGGGTTACGTTGTATCTCCCTCCCCATGTGGCCAGCGCCGCGGAGTATCCCTCTGGAGCCACAAGGTCTTGCACGAACCATCCGGGTGATTTGCTGTGTGACTCTTTCAAACCTTCTACAAAACCCACCTTCCCCTGTGTATCCAAAACCGAGAAGGTTCTTAATGGATAGGACAATCCTTGCCCCACTCCCTTGATGAAGGCCTCCTTGCGGGTCCAGATGTGGTAGAAAACCGCTGTCTGATCCACTTCATTGTGAGTTTCCAGATCCCGCCACTCTGGCTCCGAAAAAAACCGGCGTGCGAGCTGTGTGAGGTTGACCCGTGGACGGTGTTGCTCGATATCGATTCCCAGCGGATATTGTGACAGGGCGATCAAGAAGTACTCTCCAGAGTGGCTGACATTGAAATGAAGGGGGGATGTACCGCTCAGTTGAGGTTTCCCATGCGAGGTGAATTCCAGGGGGACTGCTGTGGGTGATATTCCCATGTGCCCACCCAGGATTACCCGGAGACACCCACGGGCTAGAATGAACCGCGCACAGTCCGCCTCGAAACGGAACTGGCCGGCCTTGGTGCGCTCCTCGTTGGTCAGGAGACCACGAAGAGTCTCAATCTTGTCTGAGAGGATTCTGGTATGGCCACGCCACACCAGGACCTCATGTTCTGGGAGAATGGGAAAGGACTTCATCAACGAGTTGGATGCAACGGTCCGCCGCGCCCAGAGATTGCCCAATCAATGAGAACGCGGCGCGTCCCATCTGATGGCCTGCTTCGTCGTTCTCAAAAATCTTGCTGGCCTCAGTGTAAAGATCCTCCCCAGTTTCAACTTGCATGGCTCCTCCAATGGCTACCAGGTCACGGGCCACCTCTTCGAAGTTCTGCATGTGTGGCCCAAAAAAAATGGGCTTGGACCAGGCGGCCGGCTCCAGGGGATTCTGTCCTCCCACTCCGGTGGAGATCAGTCCGAGTGACTTTCCGATGAAGACCAGATCGGAGAGGCCATATACATTCTTAAGTTCCCCCATGACATCCAGCAAGAGGATTGCGCTCTCCCCATCTGGTCCTCCGGTCCTGGCGCGGGTGCTCCTGCGCCAGAGTGGATGACCACTCGCTATGATGGTCTGAGCCACTTCCTCGAAACGGCGGGGGTGACGTGGCGCGAGCAACAGGTGGACCTCGGGGTGCGTTTCACGTACATGGTCATACAAGCGGATCAACACCTCCTCTTCACCGGGGAAGGTGCTACCACCCACAATCAGACGATCCTCTGGTACAAGACCGAAATCACTTCGCGTGAGAGGATTTCCCGCCGCCACCAGTTGATAGGCACTCTCGAACTTCAGGTTGCCCAACACATGCACTCTTTGGGCCGGGGCTCCCATCTGGATGATCCGTTCCGCGTCCAACTCACTACGCATCCCGAAGGCCGCCGGTAGCTGGAGCACATGTTTGAGAAGGAACTTGATCCGCAGATAACGTCCAAAAGAACGGTCACTGATCCTTCCATTCAGAAAAACCACGGGGATCCCACTCTGTGTGGATGCACCAATCAGATTCGGCCAAATCTCTGTTTCGAGGATGATCACAACACGCGGGCGCAGACGCCGTAGGAGGCCTTTGACCACCCAACCGAAATCGAGCGGGACAAAGAAGGTCCCCGTCACCTGAGGTTGTGCTTTGGCTATTTCTTGCCCGGTGACTGTGTTGGTGGACACCACGACTGGAATCCCGGGGTGCTGCTTTTTTAACCGCTCTAGAAGAGGCGGGAGCATTTGGGACTCACCGACCGATACCGCATGTATCCAGATGGGCTTAGCCGCCGCAACTTCCGGTAACCAGGAACGCTTCAACCAGCCGAACCGGTCACCGAGTCCTTCACGAGACTTGCCTGTCTTCCAGGCATTCCAAGCCAACCAGGGAGCCCCCAGCACAAACGCCACATGGACGATAAGGGAATAGAGATTGAACCACATAAGATCTCCTTTGTAGCAGAATCCCATGGGTAACGCGAGAATGAGGTGTGTGATCCATAAGGTGTTCAAACTTTGGTGTGTGCGTTCCCAGCTAACGCAGGAGTTCAACGAATCGGTTGGGCAGCCGGTACCTGCTCTAGCTGGGAGAGTTAATACGCGGGGACCTCCTAATTCATTTTTTCCTGTTGAGAAAACCCAATTTGGGCATACACTATGTCCCACCATGAAAACACTTCACCTACTTCTTACTGTGTTGTTATTCACCTTCTCCGTGTTTGCCTTCTGTGCGGAGGAACCCGCCACCAGTGCTGAACCCTCTTTTCTGGTGTGTAGCGGGGCAGCCGCTGGGGGGTATGCCGCTTTTCCGGATGTCTGCCGTCTCCAGAATGGTGAGCTCCTATCGGTCTTCTACTCAGGATATGGCCATGTCTCACTCCCCAACACAGATTGGCCGAAGGGGGGACGGATCATGGCCGCAAGGTCTACGGACGAGGGCCAGACCTGGAGCGCCCCCACAGTCATCATCGATACAACCCGCGATGACCGTGATCCCTCAGTGGTCCAGCTGAAGGATGGCACTCTCCTTATGGATTGGTTCTCCTATGAGGACCAGAAGTCCAAGGATAAGGATCGTCTCCGGGTTCTGTTCGCCAGATCGGCCGATGGTGGCGCGACCTGGAGTGAGCCATATCCGCTCAATCTGGATATACCTTTTTTAGTGGCTTGTTCGACACCGGCCAGACTGCTCCCCGATGGATCGTTGATCCTCGGTCTTTACCATGAAAGCGCGGATGGAAGTACCGCTTATGGGGCCACCGCCAAATCCTTTGATGGCGGGAAGACCTGGAAGGATTTCACTACCATTGATGAGAACAGCAAGGTTCGGCTCGATGCCGAGACGGATGTGATCCTGCTCAAGGATGGCACCCTTTACGCTGCCCTGCGTGGCAGTGCCTGTAACATGCACTACTCGCTCTCCACGGATCTGGGTAAGACCTGGGGGCCGGTCAAGGATATTGGCTTTCTAGGGCATTGCCCCTATCTCCTGCGCCACTCCAGTGGGGTCATCCTCCTCGGTCTTCGTATCCCCCGGGAGAATCCGGATGTTTCTGGAAATGGGGTCTACTGGTCCAACGATGATACCAAGACCTGGCAGGGACCTCTCTTGATCGACAAGCGGATTGGAGCCTACCCAAGTCTTGTGGAGACAAAGGATGGCAAGGTTCTTTGTGTTTATTATGAAGAAGGCACTGGCTCGGGAATTCGTTGCGCCCCATTGATCGTCAATGAGGGGCAAGTACGTTTGGCCACACAATAACTAAACCGTTTTATCCTGGATTTTTTTTGTGAGAAAACGCAATCTTTGATTGACAACCATGTGTTTTTAGTCCGAAAATCCTTTTTCGGAAGGAGGCCCATGTTTCAACATTGGGCGGGGGATTAAGATCCTTTGCATGTTGTGTCAATTAAATAAACTAGGAAGGAACGGTAAGTAGAAATGAAAAAATCTGTTGTGTTCTTTTTGGTGGTGATGACTCTTTTTCCTGTACTCGCCTTCGCGGATGATCCTGCACCAAGAGGTCTCATCTTTGTGTCAAGCCGCAACTTGGGGTTCGCTAATCCCGGGGGTGAAGGTCCGACTGTCGGGGATGTTTCGATGTTGGTCCTGCTTCAGAATGCCGGTTACCGTGGCAAGGTAGTGCCGGATATCACCTGTGACGAGGATGTGGCTGCCGCGCAGCTGAGCGGTGATACACCGGAATTAGTCGTCCTTTCTGGAAGCAGTTCATCTTCGGATGTAAAAGCGATGCCGACTGGGGTTCCCGTGATGATGGGAGAGCATGTTACGCTTCAGAACGCCTCAAAGCCTGGGTATATGCCCTTCTATGAGGCCAACAGTGACAGTGATGACTCCAATGTGTGGCCAGATGATGCCACCAAGACCATGTATATGAAGATCGTGAATACCACACACCCCATCACTCAAGGGATCGTGACGGATGCCAATGGTCTTGTCAAAATCATGCGTGATCCTTATCCCGATGAGGATGCTTATTCAAAGGGCCCCACGGGAGCATGGAAAAAGAATTATGAGTTTGGTTGGCCAGAGGAGCCGGTCGCATCCAAAGCTTCCGGGTTGACCATTCTCGGCGTTTGTCCCTTTGAGGAAACGATGTCGGTGTTCGCGGTATTTGATAAAGGAGACACCATGGTGAATGGTTCCGCCGCGACTGCGCGTTTTGTCCATATGTTCATAAATGAGAATGGCTCAGGTGGAGTCCGCCGCCGGTTTAATTCGTTGAATGAGACCGGGCGTCTGCTCTTTGTGCGCGCAGCCCAGTGGGCGATGGGAGATCCCCTAAGCGATTGGGGCGCCGCCGAGGTGGAGAACTGGGATCTGTACTGAGATGAATAGGTGGTGTTTCCCATCCGGATGGGAAACGCCATGAAAGGATTGCGGGAAGGGGACGGGAACTGATTCCTGTCCCCTTTTCCCCTGTTTTGGGGATAGGTAATGGGGAGAAAACTCCAGTCCGGTCCCTGCGGGTTTCAAGCTGTATCTTCTCCCGAACCTTGGTACTATCAAGTTTTCAACTGGACATTATGGTCTTGGACATGCACTGGTCTGGCGGGCTATCCAGAGGGCGTGTTTGGGGGCTGCTCCTATTGCTTGTGTTGGGCAAGGCGGGAGTGTTGTCTCCGGGCGCGTGGGGAGGAACCGTCTCCTTAGATGGAGAGTGGCTCTTTTATCCTGTCCCCAGCGATATCCGTGACGCCTCTGAAACAAAATTCGTGGAACGCCTGAGCGCGGCCACTCTCCCCAAGGCTAAGTGGGAGAAGATCCGTGTGCCGGGCTATTGGGATCAGGAGCCGGGAGCCTGGCCCTGGACCGAGCCCACCTTTCCGGGTGGTCCCCACCCCAACCACAATGGCGAGGCGTGGTACCGGCTGCAATTTGTAGTTCCACCCGAGGCCTACCCGGAGGGCACCGGACCGGCGGATCACAATGACCTCATGGGGGTCATCCGTTTCGAGGGAGTCTCCGCCCAGGCCTCTGTCTGGTTAAATGGGAAGTTTATCGGGAAACGTATCCGTGGGGCCTATACCCCCTTTGAGTTTGATTTCCCCGCCGCTTCTCTGGACTCAGCTACCAATTCCCTTGCGGTCCGTGTCTTTGACAAGACCTTTTTCTACAAGCGAGAACCGAACGCGGAGACCAATGCCACCAGCGAGATACCTCTCGGCTTTGATCCCACAGTGGGGGGAATCTACCGTCCCGTCAGCCTTCGCATTGTTCCCAAGGAGAGGCTTCTCGACATTTCCATCTCGCCCAACCTGCAATCACTCTCGGCCGATGTCATGGTGTCGGATGCAGCGGTGGGGACGAGTACCTTGGAACTCGCCATCGCGGAGCGTGAGACCGGCACCCGGATTTATGGTCCCCGCTCGCAACCCATGCGATTCGACCGGAGCAAGTACCGTGGCTTGACCATCGCTATCTCGAACTTAGCTCTCGCCAAGCCCTGGTCTCCCGCCAGCCCCACGTTATACCGGCTTTCCGCCAAACTGACTGGACCGACAGGGAAGGTTGACTCGCGCGAAATTGATTTTGGTTTTCGCAGTTTTTCCGCCAGCAAGGGGCAGTTCCTACTGAATGGGAAACCCTACTTTCTCTTTGGTGCGGCTTCACCTCCCCACTATGAAAATCCACCTGAGGATGTGGCGCGCACGCATCTGAAAGCCCTTAAGGAGGCGGGAGTGCGGATGGTCCGTTTCGCGCATGAACCTCCCGCTGATATGTGGTTGCGTTTGTGCGATGAGATGGGCTTGCTGGCCTGGATCGAGGGGTCACTCTCCGCTGATGATGGTCCCTATAACCTGGCCAACCGGGCTTTTTTGCAACAAGCCACCCAGGAGATCATCCAAGTAGCCCTTTCGCTACGGAACCATCCCAGCGCGGTGGTCTGGTCGGCTGGATCTGGGAATTATGCCGTTGCCGCCCGGACCGATGAGATTACCCGCCACGCCACCGAAGTTGCTCTTCGTGCCCTGGCCAAGTCTCTGGCCTCGGTAGTGTCCGGACCCTCGCGGGTGGTGATTCCCGACACGAACAATAGGGGGCATCTGGGAGCCGCGATCGAGGATTGGCATTCCGACCTGGGATGGTATGAGCAGCGGATCACGGACTGGCGGGGGTTTCTTCAGCAATGGTCTGTTTACCGGACTGGTGAGGAGGGAGGTACTGCCCCCTGGGTGAGTTCCGAGGCTCAGTGCGGCTACTCCTCCTGTGGTCAAGGAGAAGTGATTGAGTCACCCGCCGAGGAGGCTGCCACGCGGATGCGTATTGGAATGCCTCCCGAAGACAATACTGTCCTCCTCGATTATCAAGCCCACCAAGCCAAGACCCTCATCGAACAAGCCCGGAGCTTACGTGATCCCAGCAAGAACCGTATCGCGGGGATTTTTCCATTCACCTGTGCGAACTGGTTCTTTAATCCCATGACTCCCTCGGCCTTCACTCCCAAGCCCATTGTCGAGGCTGTCAAAAAAGCGTACTCACCGGTCATTGTGGTCATGAATGGGGTCCGGGATCACTACTTCTCCGGCGAGGTCCTCGATGTTTCCTTTACAGTGGCCAATGATGACATTGTGGGCGAGACGATCACCTCCAGTCTGCTGATTTGTGAGATTCTCCGGCAAGGTCAGGAACCCGCCTCCGCCCAGAGCGAAATCCCCCAAACCGGTTACTACTCCAGCAAATCACACCCCATGGCCCTGAAGGTTCCCGATACCCTCGGGTTGGAAACCGCCGAGGTGCGGGTACGTCTGGTATCGGGAGAACAGGAAATCGCCTCGAATCGTAAGTCCATCCGGGTGGGGAATCCCTCTTTCTGCCACCTGGGACCCAAGGATGTTGGTGAGGACATCGCGGTTTATGACGCCATGGGGAGCCTTGACCGGTATCTGGAATCCCACAAGGTTTCGCTTCCCAAGTTCAATGACCTCTCCCAATTGAATCATTTGGCTGGCTTGGTTATCAGCCCGGATGGTTATGACCATTATGTGGCCCGGGCCTGGTCTCAAATCGAACAATGGGTCCGTGGTGGGGGACGGCTGCTGGTTCTGCCCCAACACAAGCATGAAAGCCGCTGGAGTTTCTCTGGACCATTTCCTGGAGAACGGATTAGTGAAACGCCTTCTGGCTGGCCCACCGGTATTGATTTCGTGAATCTGAGAATGGGTGACCATCCTTTCTTCGCTGGTATTGGCCGTGAGGACCTGCGTGAGTGGGGCAAGGATGGTGTGGTTGCGCTGTCAGTTTTCACACGTCCCGAAAATGCTCCCATCGAGAATGGGCGGGTGAGTGTCTTGGCTGATGTCGTACCTTCGAGCGATCATCTTACCTGGAGCGAGGTGGTCTATGAGGTGAGCCTTGGGGAAGGGAAGGTGCTCCTCACACAGCTCGAGATACTTGACAAAGCTGGTGAGGACCCAGTGGCCTCACTCCTGCTCAAGAATGCCTTCCGCTGGGTGGGGGCGGGACGCCGTCCAGTCCTCGCGGCGTTACCCACGGCATCAATGCCTTTCCGGGCTCCACTGGGCGCCAGCAATCGTGCGGAAATCACTGCCAAGGAGGCCGGGACCGGTGTCAATGACCCCATCCGGGCGCTCCCCCTGCAGGAAGCCGCGTATGAATCTGAGGTCTTCACCGACCAGACCGGTACTCCCTTCAAAGGGCTCCGTCCAACCTCGCCGTCCAAAGAGATCTATTACGATATTGATGACCAGTTCTGGTTCGATCAACCTGGACCCGCCGAGGTCGAGGTCCGGGTGTTATGTAATGATCCATCCCGTATCCGGTTGGACTATGACTCTTCCGATAGCCTCATGGGGACAGGCAGCGCTACGAAACGTACCTCCGCCCGGCCCGTCCTCGAGGTGGGAGTCTGGAAGATCCTGGTGTTTTCTGTTCCCGATGCCCGCTTTGCTAACCGCCAATATGGACGCTGCGATTTCCGCCTTGTATTGGAGCAAGGTGATGCCACCTTCGGCCCCATTGTGGTCCGCCGTTCCAAATGAGATCCCCATCTGGATTGTCTTCCTTGAAGACGACGGAGTTTTAATCTCGTGCGCATCCTGTTCCTCAATCACAACCTGGTGGGCCGTGGCTCCTTTCTGCGCTGCCTGCCACTCGCCAAGCAACTGGTGAGACGGGGACATGCGGTTACTTTACTCAGCTGTGCCGATGCCCCCTCCTGGCGCTGGCAAGAGATGACCGGGACGGGAGTGACTGTATGGCTGACTCCCCGGCTACGGGCGGTGGGCGGTCATGACGGCGGCTATGCGCTGGTGGACATCCTCTCACGCTTTCCCTCCGGGTTACGCAAATGGGATCTGATCCATGCCTTCGAGCATCGGCCGAATGTCTCAATACCCGCGCTTCTTGGGTATCTACGGGGAACTCCCCTGATTTCTGACTGGTCTGATTGGTGGACACGCGGTGGAATCACCACCCCCCGGCGGAGATGGGCTTGGATCGATCGTAGCGAGGCGGTCCTGCTCGAAGAGGGGATGAAGCGCCTGTCGGATTATGTGGTTGTGGTCTCTCAGGCCCTGTGGGACCGGGCCCTTTCCGTGGGTATCCCCGGGAACCGTCTGGCCTTGATCCCCTCGGGATGCGATCACGAGCGCATCTCTGTTCTGGACAAAGCCGAATGCCGTACTCGCCTTGGACTGCCCCTGGACAGCCCGGTTTTATGCTTCTCTGGCTTTGCCTTTTGGGATTTCGCGTTCCTCCTGGAGGCCTTTGGATGTGTTCTGCGGACCTTTCCCCGAGCGGTTCTGGTTGTGGTGGGAGTAGATAAGGATGGCACACTGGAGGAACTCTCGCGCCGATTTCTTGGACCACTCGGATCTCAGGTGCGGATGCTGGGCCGTTTCGAACCGGACAGGATCTCTATCCCCCTGGGAGCCGCCGATGTCCACCTGCTCCCTCTTCCAGACAATCCCGCCAACCGGGCCCGTTGGCCGATCAAGTTTGGGGATTACCTCTGTTCGGGACGTCCGCTGGTGGTTTCGCGGGTGGGCGATACAGTTGACTGGCTGGAGAGAGCGGAGGCGGGGTTGGCCTCCGATCCCACACCGGAGAGCATGGCCTCTGCAATTCTGCAACTCCTCTCCAATCCAGAACGTGCAAAGGAAATGGGGCGGAATGCCAGGGTTCTTGCCGAAGGCGAGCTCTCCTGGAGCCACCAAGGGAACCGGCTCGAGGCGTTATATAAGCAGTGCCTGTCCAAACGTGGATCATGAGTCATTCGTCAGCCGCTATCACATACAAGTTGTGGTTATCTCAATCGAGAAGGGATTTGGAGCAAGCGGAGATCGAGTCACCCTACCTGTCGGCGCAGTTGATCCTGGAACAAGTCACCGGAGAGTCTCGCAGCGCTATTCTGGCTCATCCTGAACGATGTCTCACTGAATCCCAGAAAGTACTAGCCGCCAATCTCCTTGATCGGCGCCGCAGCCATGAACCCATGGCTTATCTTCTTGGCTGGAAGGAATTCCGGAACCTGAGACTCAGGGTTATTCCCGAGGTACTCATCCCGCGTCCCGAAACCGAGGAATTGATCGATCTGGCCGCACGGCTGGCTCCGGGGGCATTGCTTATTCTGGATGCAGGAACTGGTTCTGGTTGTATCCCTCTTGGGCTGGCTGAGATTTTCCCACAGGCCCTCTTGTTAGGCTGTGACCGGTCATTTGCGGCGCTCCGCTGTGCTAGAGGTAATGATGCTCTGGGCCGGGTGATCTGGTTCCAGTCCCTATGGCTCGCACCGGTGAGAGCGGAGTGCCTCGACTTGATTGTGAGCAATCCCCCCTACCTTACCACGGACGAGATGGCCAGATTGGAGCCACAAGTGGGATGTTATGAACCGCATCTGGCTCTCGATGGAGGGGTGGATGGATGTGACTGCTACCGTGTTCTCATTCCGCAGGCCGTGCGCTCTTTGAAAGTGGGAGGGGTGTTGTTGATGGAGGGCAGTCCCGTGATTGCAGCGGAAGTGGTGGCTCTCCTGCGCAGCTCAGGTTTCGATGAGATTCAGGTTCATCTGGACCTGGCTGGGAGGGAACGTTTCTTCAGTGGGATTCGCCGTTAATGGGATCGATGCTTCGTGACCCATCGCCTACCTTGGGTATGGGTAAATGTCCGGCTTGTTGGAGCCTCTGGAGCACAGTCTGAGCGCTATCCTTTTTAAGCACGATGGCCTTAGCGGAGAAGCGTCCCACGCAGAATCCGGTGAGTTCCTTGGAATGAAGGATCTCATTAGCCAGATCCTCTGAGTCGCATACAAGCAAGAGTGGCTCCTCCAGGCTGATCCTTCCGAATCCTGCTCCCCAGGACTCGATTGAGTGGCTGACATTCTGTGGAATGGTCCGCTTCTCTCCCACCTGACGTGAGTACCATTCGATCTGGCGTTCGGCGGTCCAACCCCGGCAGAGAGCGGCGTATACTGTCTGACGAGTGATCCGGTAATGGAGGAGCTGATCGATCGATACCAACTCCGCGATCTCCTCTAACACCAGTCTCGATTCCAAGGGGAGGTTGCCAGGGGCAACGATCTCGAAATTGGGTTGCAGGTGGAGCAGACCCGCTACCGCCGGGGGAAGCGATTCCTCGGGCATTCGAGCACGCCAGGACCATTCCCCTTCCGTCTCACCAAGGTCACAACCATTCAGGGTCATCAGGTCGAAGAGCGCAGCCCGTACTGGATGCCCCACCCCTTGAGGAATCCGGAAGAGTCCCACGGCTGGGCTGATTGCTTCCTCTAGGCTCCCTACCCGCCGCCATCCGGGCCCATCCTCCACACACTTGCGGCGGAAGTCTTCCACGGCGTGGTATTCCCAACGTTCCTGGAGAGGCCTCTCCGAGAGCTGCAGGAATCCGGTCAGGCCCTCTGGCAAACGGGCCAAAAGACTCGGAGCTACCTCGAAGGTTCCCTCGGCGATGGTCAAAACTCCGTCGGTATCAGACACCCAGTTCTGACGCGCCATGAAATTGAAAAGCCGTTCCATCCAATTCAAGGGAACACCCACAAACCGCTCATACAGTCCTGACAGACGTTCACCTCGAAGAAGACTCTCCAGGTTCTTCAAGTCCCGGCGGCTGGGCATGGTTCGGCGAGTCGTCCGGACCTCATTACGAAGCACATATCCGAGTGCTGTAACCAGGTCATCCTGAAGAATAGTGGCTCCACTGTGAATGGTTTTGGGTGCGATTCCACACTTCATGGGATCGGGCAACACAGCGCTCATGAGGTCGAGGAGTGGTTGGCGGACCTCTTCGAAGACCAGGTAGTCCTCGCGGCGGATACCTGTCTCCAGGCTAGCCCCTACCAATCCGGCATTCTCTAAATCCCGGATGGCATCATGCAACTCGGCGGTTGAACCTTCCTGGCAGGCATGAAGGAGGTCAGTCAGACGTGTGGGCGCCTTGCCACGCGCTAGAATCAGACGGAGTAATTCATAGGCATCCTCGCTCAAGTCACCCAGGATTTGTTGAAGTGTGTTGGGGGTGGTAAGGTGGCGGACGATGGCGGAGACAAGCCGTTGTTTGGAACTCTCGAAACCGGACAGACCGATTCTCGAGGCGATAACCTGCAGGTCCTGCGTTTGGCGCAGCATCAGATGTGGGAGAAGATTCACGCTGGCATCCGTCTTTCCACCCCTGTTCACCTCCGGATGGGAGGATAGTAAGAGGGGAAGGAATCCTTTCGATCAATGATCTCGTAGCTATACCCCTGTTCCGTGAGGAAGAGTTGCCTGCGGGTGGAGAACTCCTGTTCAACTGTATCCCCACTGACCAAGCTGTAAAAATGGGAAGCGCGTCCATGAGACTTGGGACGTAGGATTCGCCCCAGACGTTGAGCCTCTTCCTGCCGGGAGCCGAAAGTCCCCGACACTTGGATGGCCACATTGGCGTCCGGCAAGTCGATTGCGAAGTTTGCCACCTTGGACACCACCAGGCAGTGTATTCGCCCATCCCGGAAGGCCTCAAAGAGCTCTTCACGGCGTGTATTCGGGGTTTGTCCCGTGATGAGCGGGAAGTCAAACCGTTTGCTGATCTCATGGAGCTGCCGGAGGTATTGACCAATGACCAAGATTTGATCGTCTATGTGTTTGTTGAGGAGTTCCTCGACAAGGCGGGTTTTGAGGCGGTTCTCCGAAGCGATGCGGAACTTGGAGCGGCTTCCAGCGGCGGCATAATCCAACCGTATGGAACTCTCGAGTGGCAGGCGGATCTCATGGCATTGGGCCGAAGCGATCCAGCCTTTCTGTTCCAGTTCTTTCCAGGGGACATCGAAACGTTTGGGGCCGATCAGGCTGAACACATCTTCCTCGCGGCCATCCTCACGGACCAGTGTGGCAGTCAATCCCAAACGCCGTTTGCCCTGGATCTCGGCGGTGGCCCGGAAAACCGGCGCGGGTAGGAGGTGGACTTCATCGTAGATGATCAACCCCCAGTTGCGTGCATTGAAGAGGTGAAAATGGGGGAAGGGGCCATCCTTGTCCTTGCGATAGACCACGATCTGGTAAGTGGCGATGGTCACCGGTGCGAAGTCTTTGTGTTCGCCGCTGTACTCGGCGATCTGATCGCTGGTCAGGGTAGTCTTTTCGATGATTTCCTCGCGCCACTGACGCAAGGCCACAATATTGGTAGCCAGAATGAGCGTGCTGGTTTGTAGTAAATTCATGACCGCCAGCCCGACCACGGTTTTGCCAGCGCCACAAGGAAGCACGATGACTCCCGAGCCTCCCTCCGCGCGTCCCCCCAGATGGAAGGCATCGGCGGACTGTTTCTGGTAACTCCTGAGTGTGAAGGGGCCATTCGTGGGGAGTGTCTCCCGTAGCTGTATGGCCAGGGGATCTCCATCCACATATCCAGCCAGATCCTTTACCGGATATCCGATCTTGATGAGGGCCTGTTTAAGGTCACCCCGGAACTGAGGGTGGAAATGAAACCGGTCTCTCTCTCCCATATCTTGGAGCAAGGAATGAATCTTGCGGTTGTGACGGAGCTCTTCCATCAGGTAAGGATCCGGACACCGTAGGACGAATCGTTCGGTCCCGGCTTCGAACCACAATTTCCCATAACGGGAAAGGTAATCCTCGATATCAGCGGTCAGATTGGAGGGGATGTCAAACTTGCTGAAATCACGCAGTGTTGAAAGGATCGCCTCCAGGGTGATCCCACTGGCGGCGGCGTTCCAGATGGACAGAGGCGTAATCCGGTACGTGTGGATATGTTCCGGGCTTTTAACCAGCTCGGCGAAGAGCGCGAGGCGGTCCCGTGCCTCCGCATAGGAGGGATTATCCACCTCCAGTAGGACGGTTCGATCGCTTTGGGCGATGAGGGGCTTGTGTGGATCGAAGACCATGCCTGATACTTGGTTTGCGCGTCCTTTCCGGGTAGATCTTCCGCAAACAGGACACTATAGCAGAGGGGCTCCCTGTAGGAACAGGCTGGGCGTTGAATTGAGTAGAAGGGACATATCACACTCATTCCCGCGCATGATTCTCCGAGTATAATCTTTCCTTCGGATTCATTCCCTAGTCCAGAGCGTGGTGGTTTTTCTCCAGTCTGATGAAGAGATCCCTCCTCAAACTGATTATCCCTGGCATTGCGCTATCCCTATTTCTTTTATCTATCCATGCGTTACGGCAAGAACTCCATGGTTACACGCTTGCTGATGTGTACTCTGAGTTTCTCCATGTAGGTTGGCGGGAAACCTGCCTGGCTCTGTTGGCCACAACGCTCAGCTATGTGAGTGCTGTAGGTTATGACCTCATCGCGCTCCGCCTGGCGGGGAAGGTTCTGCCCTTCCACCGGATCGGATTGGCCTCGTTCGTGGCTACGGCGTTCAGCAATGCCCTCGGATTATCCGTGGTAAGTGGAGGATCGATCCGCCTGCGTCTCTATTCTTTGTGGGGCCTTTCCGCGGTCGAGATTGCCAGGATTGTGGCCTTGTGTGGCATTCTGTTTGGACTGGGTCTGCTCTCTATATCCGGATTGGTTATCCTCATTGAGCCTTTGAGGCTTCCGCCTGACTACCATTGGCCAATCCTGACTGACCGGCCCTTGGGGGTGTTAGTTCTGATTCCAGTCATGGCTTATATTGCCTGGTCTTGCTGGGGGAGGCATCCTTTCCGGATACATGCGTTCGAATTTTCCCCGCCAGCACCCAGGCAGGTGGGGGTTCATCTTCTTACCGCAGCGGGCGACTGGCTCTTCTCTGGGACGACTCTCTTTTTCCTCCTTCCTTACTCAAGGGATTTAACCTATCCCGGTTTCCTGGGGGTGTTCTTCCTGGCTGCGTTGCTGGCCCATGTCTCCGCGGTTCCGGGAGGGGTGGGGGTATTCGAGTACCTCATGGTGAAACTGCTAGCCCCCTCCTATGAACCGCATACGGTGCTCAGTGCTTTGATCACCTACCGCATCATTTTCTGTCTGGTTCCATTTCTACTGGCGGGATGTGTCTTGCTCTCGCATGAGATCCATCTCCGCCGCCGTCAGGTAATTCCAGCGGGGAAACGGGTTCTGGACTGGGCCACTCAATTTACTCCGGACTTTTTCGCGGTTTCAACCTTCCTCGCGGGAGTGGTTTTACTCTATTCAGGGGCAGTCCCCCCGGTTCAGGGCCGGCTTGAGATTCTTGAGCGGCTCTTGCCCCTGGGAGCGCTGGAGATTTCTCATTTGCTTGGGAGTATCACGGGTCTCCTGTTGCTTTTCCTGGCGAGGGGAATTCAACGCCGGTTGGATGCTGCCTGGTGGCTGACCTCGGTCCTGCTTGGAGCTGGGATCCTCGCATCACTCACTAAAGGAATCGACTATGAGGAAGCTACGATACTCTCCATCCAACTCCTGGCTTTGCTCCTTTCACATCAGGCCTTCTACCGCCGTTCCTCTCTTTTCACGGTGACTTTTTCAGTGCGCTGGATCGCACTCATTGGGGCTGCCATGGCATGCTCGTTCGTGGCCGGATTGTTTGCCTATAAGCATGTCGAATACCAGGATTCGCTTTGGTGGACCTTTAGTCTTCAAGGTGATGCTCCGCGGTTTCTGCGAGCCTCGCTCTCCATCCTGGTAACTGGTCTGGCGGTGTCAACCGGCTTGTTGCTACGGGCTCATCCAATGCAGCCTCCATCTGCTACACCAGAAGGCTTGAAACGTGCCCGCGAGGTGATCGCGCGGTCTGAGTCTCCCTTGGCCCATCTCGCGTGGTTGGGTGACAAGGCCTTGCTTTTCAGTGCGAGTGGGAAATCTTTCCTCATGTATGGTTCTACACCCTCCACTTGGGTGGCCTTGGGTGACCCGGTGGGCCTGGAGGAGGAAGCGGAGGAGTTGATCTGGACCTTCCGCGAGGCTGCTGAACGTGAGGGGGCGCGGGTTCTCTTTTATGAGGTTTCAGCTGAACAACTTCCCTTGTACCTTGGTTTGGGGTTGACACCCCTCAAGGTGGGAGAGGAGGGGATAGTGTCTCTATCTGATTTCTCACTGGAGGGTAAAGCGCATACCAAACTCCGCCATATTGTCCGCAAGATCGAGGGGTTGGGATTTACCTTTGAGGTTGTGCCCGCCGGGGTTGTCCATGATCTACTAGCCGGGATGCGGGAGGTTTCTCAGGATTGGCTCTCCGCGAAGAACGCCAAAGAAAAGGGCTTCTCCCTTGGAGCCTTCAAGGAGGATTATTTGGTTCATTTCCCAACGGCCGTAGTACGGGACATGGGAGGTAAAATGGTGGCTTTCGCCAACATCCTCGAGTGCGCGGGGAAACAGGTGCTCACCATCGACCTCATGCGTCACACCCATGATGCTCCTAATGGGCTCATGGACTACCTCTTCACGCGTCTCCTGCTGTGGGGGCATGAACAGGGTTTTGAGACCTTCAGCCTGGGAATGGCGCCTCTGAGCGGGCTCTCCGCTCATGCCCATGCCGGCCTATGGAACCGTATGGGCGCCTGGGTCTACAACCATGGCGAGCATTTCTACAATTTCGAGGGGCTCCGGGCATACAAAGAGAAGTTCAACCCGGACTGGAAACCGAGATATATCGTCACCTCTACGTTGCTCTCGCTCCCGGCTGCCTTAACGGATGTGGTCACTCTCATTTCTGGTGGACTCACCGGCGTCTTCAAGAGATAGTGCCGTTCACTCGAAAGGAAACTCGCTATGAGCAAGACACACGCCGTCTGCTGCTGTTGTGGAAAGACCTTCCCCCGGTCCCAGGTTATGCCCTTTGAAGCCATCACTCTCCAAACTTCCGAATTAATCGCCAAGGAGATAACGGATTGGAAACCAGGGGCCTTTGTCTGTTACTCCGATTTACACCGCTTCCGTAACCTCTACCTTCGAAACCTCCTCACGGCGGAAAGGGAGGACATGTCTCAACTCCATGAGGAGGTTTTGGAGAGTCTCGCAAAGGAAGAGTCACTGGTGGCCAAGATTGCGATGCAAAATGCCGAACGTCCATCCAGTCTGGGCGAGCGTGTGGCTGACAAGGTGGCGTCATTCGGCGGTAGCTGGGGATTTATTTGTTCCTTTGCCGCCTTTCTGGTGATCTGGCTGGTCCTCAATAGCGCCGTGATTCTGTTCCGGCCGTTCGATCCTTTTCCTTACATCCTGCTCAACTTGATCCTCTCCTGTCTGGCCGCCGTCCAAGCTCCCATTATCATGATGAGCCAGAACCGGGTTGAGTCTCGTGACCGTCAGCGTGCGATGAATGACTACCGGATCAATCTCAAGTCGGAGATGGAAATCCGCCTCCTCAGCCGGCGGATCGACCACCTCTTGAACCAGCAATGGGAGAGACTCCTGGAGATTCAAGAGCTCCAAGTGGAGCTCATGGAACGCAAGGAGAAGTAGAGCCCGGCGGTCCGTTGAAAAACTCGTAGTTCTGTTGGCACCATGGATTCCCGCCTTCGCGGGAATGACGATTTCCAAGAGATTTCGCTTATTCTGTTATTCCCGCGAAGGCGGCTCCATGGTTATGCTCGCTGTGTAAGGGGGTTGCCGAGATACTCTCCCATGGAGTGCGCGGCCAACAAGACTCCGATGGGGACGAACTCATAGATGACACGCCACTCTCCCACCACGCCAAAGAGCAGAGTGAGAATGGCCAGAGGGACAGAGATCCACGCCGCTGATCGTAAAAAAGGGGGCTTGTCTTCCCAGCGGAAGGCCATGAGCAACAGAATTCCGAAAAAGGTTCCCACGCTCGAGCCCTTCACCGGTTCACGCCAACGGATGAGATTGTCGATTAAATGAAACTCAACACCTGAACCGGGATTGCCCCCATATACAAACGCCAGCCCGCCACGGATGAAAACAAAAAGTAAGCTCTGTGCCAGCAGCAGATGGGTGAATACCGGTCTGGAGAGGCGCTCCTGGTTCCTGAAGAACAGGCCGAAAACCAGAGTGAGCAGGAGTGTGGTTTCTTTGTTGACACAGCTCAGTGCAAAGAAACCCAGATAAAGCATCCAGCTTTTCCGGACTAATGCCCCCAGCCCCAAGGTGAAGAGACACAGGGCAGGGTAGTCGTAGATGTGCCCGGCCTTCGAAAGGGGTAGAAGAGCCAGGAGTTCTAACAGGACAATCCCTTCGAGGAGATAGGCATGCGGTTGGTAAACCCCCAGACAAAGCCACCGCATGGCAGCCAATGACCCCAGTAGCGCCACATACATAAGGGCCACTCCAAGCGTGTACTCGACAAACCCATTCATCTCCCAGCCCAACTTCTCAAAAATCTTTAGAATTCGTGGATCTTGGCTGGCTTGCTCTTGCAAGTTCTCTTTCCAGGTGGAAGGGATGGTTGAAGATAGTGTCCGGACGGTCAGGGGGAGAAACACGCGTGTCACATAAGGCCGGTAGGCGGTTCCATTCACCATCTCCAGGTAACGGGCACGTTCGTAGTTGTTGATACCTTGGGAAAGGAACAGGATAAAAATGCGGATTGACAACAGCCCACAGACCACCAGAAAGGTGGTCTGGAAGAGGTAGCCTCGATCATTTAACCGCATAGTCGTGTGCCGGCTTACGATGTGCTCCCTTCAAATGATTCCTTTGCCTTGATGAGTTCTGTCAGGGTTTTGTTGACTGGCAAAAGAATTCCATGCTTCTCGCCGATTGAGGCGAGGGCTCCATTAAGGGCATCGATTTCGGTTCGCTTGCCTTGCTCCATGGATTGCAGCATCGAGGAACGGTGGGCGCGGGTGGGGGGAACTTCATGTTCGTAGAAGAACTGACGGTATTCTCCGGCGGTGTCCCAGAATAAGCTTACCTCTTCGGCCTTGGCCGCCATGAAACCTTCTTCGATGATGGCATCCATGATGTGCCGGGTGTGAGGGTTTTCGCCCAACTCGCCATAGGTCACTTTGAGGATGGCGGAAAGAGGATTGAGCGCCGAGTTGTAGAGCACCTTCGCCCAGATGTACTTGAACACATCCCTGGTCACCTCGGTGGGGAGACCCGCTGAGCGAAGGGTGGCTGCGATCTCCTCGATCTTCTCCAGTGGTGAACCAGTGGTTATTGGTCCGATACGGGTGGCATCGGCGGTCACAGTGACAGTGACACGGTTGAGGTCCGGCATCGCCACCCCGGTGATGACCCGTCCCGCCACGGTCCGTTCCCCGCCGATCTTCTCAGCGATCTGCTCCACATTCCCCAGACCATTCTGGAGTGAGACCACCAGGGTGTGATCTCGGACAAGCACGCTGAGGTCATCCAGGCAAACGGCAGTATCAAACGCCTTGACACAGAAGAGGATGACATCGAAAGACCGCTCTTCGATCTGGGAAATATCCCAACTGGTATCGATATGCGGCACATGGAACTCGCCAAAGATGCCATCGGCAAACAGACCTGCCTGTGCGATCCGCCTCATGCGGTTCTCACGCCCATGGAGGGTGACCTGGTGTCCGGCATGGGCAAGAAACCCACCCGCGAAACATCCTATTGCACCGGCGCCGTAGATCAGGAAAGTCATGGGACACTCCTGAAGTGGAAGCATAGTGTTATTTCTCTGTCACATTCACCCCACTTGCCTTCAATCTCGAGATTTGCTCTTGGCTCTCAAGGAGGGCGGGGATGTTACAAAGGTCCAGCTTCATGCCTTGAGGGAGTTTGGTATGGCTGGATGGTGACAGATATAAATCTCCGCCCATGCGGAAAGTAGAACGATACCCGTGGAAATGAATAGAAAACGCATTGCTCCATCAAAAAAGTATCTGAAAGAGAATCGCCTCAACTATATGTGTGGTACTGTTGCAAGGGTCCTTGACCTACGGGACGCAATGGAATGCGTCCCTCCATGGAGGGACCCGCTCCGTCGGGTCCGTG
>CAYRBI010000114.1:0-19209 GCA_964422415.1 uncultured bacterium
CTGGATTCGATCTATCTGCAGGAGGAGGTCTCCCCCGAGATCATTGTCATCGACAATGGTTCCACCGATGGGACGCTGGAGATGCTGGGCAAGTCTTTTCCCAGCGTGGTTGTCATCCACAATGACACCAACCAGGGCGCGTGTGTGGGCAAGAACCAGGGCATCCTCGCCGCCACCGGAGAGTTCATCGCCTTCATGGATTCCGATGCGGTGTTACGCAACCCGCGTACCCTTGTGGATATGAGCGCGAGGTTGCATTCCGATCCGGGTCTTGGAGCAGTGGCGGGGCCCATCTTCATCGATTATGAACAACAGATCCCTTGGGTCTTCGGGATCCACCTGACCGATGATCTCTATATCGACTGGGACAAAACCCGTGAGGGTTATGGGGTGACGGATGCCCTTTCCACTTGCTTTGTCATGTTACCGCGTGTGGCGGCTCTGCGTGTGGGCGGCTTTGATCCCGTCTATTTTTATCAGCATGAGGACCTCGATTTCTTCATCCGCATGGGACGGCTTGGGTACCGTATCGAAGTGATGGCGGGGTATCCGGTCTGGCACCGGATCTCACAAGGAGGACGTAAACTGGGACGGATGTTCTGGCTGCATTTCCGTGAGGAGTGGCGCCACCAATACCTTCTCATCAAGATGCTTGGCGCGTGCCGGGCCACGAAGTTCTTTCTCCGGAACCTCCACGATTCATCGCGCATGAGGGCTTACTATGTGCGTTACATCCGGCGGAGAAAGTTTGTGGTCTTGTTCATCATGCTGCCTGTTTTCATGCTGATGCTTAGCCCATGGATTGCATGGCAACGTGGGAAGTCGCCGCTATGTGACCTAGAGGTGTCCCGCAAGGAAGGAGGCTTTCCATGCGGACAGTGACGATTCTTGGTACTGGCCCCCTTCCAGTTGAACACGACAATTATATCTATTCCTCCTCGAACCGCACCTGGCAGATCACACGAGCTTTGTTGGATGCCGGCCACCGCGTGCATGTCATCGCCTTCCGTCCCACCCGCACACGCGATGGCGAGCGCCTTCTGGATACCGAACACCGGGTTTACACGGAGGGAGTTTTCTCGCTGGACTCGGTTGAGGAGGTCACCCATTTCCGCAACGATGACTTCCTGCGGGATCGCATTCGCGCGGTGGGAACTAATTTACTGGTGGGGGTGAATTCTTTTCCGGCCGGGAGAGCCTGTGAACTTGGATTGGATCTGCCCCTGTGGGCCGACATGAATGGCTTCAACATGGGGGAGGTCCAGATCCGTGCCCACCTGACCCACAATGATGATGCCATTCCGCATGGCTGGCGTGAGGAGTCTCGTGCCCTTGCCCGGGCGGATGTCTTCTCCGCGGCCAGCGCCCGCCAACGCTATGCTCTCATTGGTGAGCTTGCGTCGGTAGGCCGTCTCCGCGCTGTCACCTGCAATTATGAGTTTGTCCATATCATTCCGGTCGGGCGGGAAGATCCCCCGCCCGCCCAGGTTCAGTGTGAACTACGAGACCGGCTGGGACGGGAGGCGTTCTTGGCTCTATGGGTGGGTTGTTACAACTACCAGTTCGATATCGACACCCTCTTTGAGGGGATGGAACAGGCGATGGCCGCGAATCCATGTATCCACTTTGTCTCCACGGGTGGCAAGGTGGATGGCCATAATGAGATCACCTTCGCCCGGTTTCAGGAGAGGGTGAATCAGAGCCCCTTCAAAGACCGCTACCACTTCATGGGGTGGCTACCCTGGGATGAATTCGATGCCTTGTTACGGGCCGCCGATGTGGGCGTGACCATGGATATCCCCTGTTACGAAACTGAATTGGGGGCACGGAACCGTCTGACTGAGATGTGGCGTGTGGGATTACCGGCGGTGACTACGCCAGGGCCAGAAATCGCGGAGGATGTGTGCGCGGAGGGAGCGGGTTGGGTAGCCGCGCCGCGCCGGGCGGAGTCTCTCGCCCAAGCCCTGCTCGCGGCGGCGGGAGACCGGCCGGAATGCCGCCGGCGGGGGGCTGTGGCACGCGCTCTTTTCGAGTCCAGGTACACCATCAGCGCCTCCGTGGCTCCCCTTATCCGTTGGGTGAATTCCCCCTGGAGAGCCCCCGATCATGGGTTACCACCCCTTCTCCTTCCATGCCCGTCTCAAGCCCCACCCGCGCCACCGGAGAGCTGGCCCGCCAAAATGTGGAGGTGGTTGGGGAGGTGAGGGATTGTCCGCGCCCTTTATTAAAAGGGTGTCTGGATTGCTGATCGTATGAAACCCCTTCTACGCCACGCGATTATCTGGCATGATTCGTTCGCCTGAATGTACGGAAAGTCCCGCAAAACGCTGGTCTCCGTGCGGCAAAAGGCAAAAGATTACTGAGGGGGAAAAAACGAATGGCTGAGAAGAAGGCAATGACCAAATCCCAGTTGGTCTCCCGCCTGGCGGAGAAGCATGGTGTCAGTAAAGCCGCGATCAAAGAGATCCTGGATGACCTGGCCCAGATCGCTTACAAGGAAGCCAAGGTTGGATTCACGGTTCCCGGAATCGGCAAACTGGTGTTGGTCAAGCGCAAAGCCCGTATGGGCCGCAACCCTTCCACTGGCGCCACGATCAAGATCCCGGCCAAGAATGTGGTGAAATTCCGCGTCGCCAAGGCCTGTAAGGACGCGATCGTTCCGCCCAAGAACTGAACTGGTTGGGATTAGCCTGTCCGCCTAGAAGGGCCCTCCACTCCGTGTGGCGGGCCCTTTTCCTTGGTAGGCGCTTTTCCCGGGGGGGAGTGTCATGGGTTGTCAGTCCAATGGCTTTTGTTATAGTCGGCTTCTGTTGCGGTCCCAATCAGGGTTGATCCGCGGGGAGGCGACTCCATCGCCTCCAAATGTTCCATGTATTGCTCGAGGAGATTTTAATGAGCACGGTTGAGGAGAAGGTGAAGTCTATTATTGTCGACAAGCTCAAAGTCGATGCAAGCGAAGTAGCGTTAGATAAGGAAATCGTCCGCGATCTGGGTGCCGATTCGCTGGACCAGGTCGAATTGGTCATGGAACTTGAGGAGCAGTTTGGCGTGGAGGAAATCCCCGAGGATGAAGCTGCCCAACTCAAGACGGTGGGCGATGTGGTCAATTATGTGACCGCCAAAACCGCCAACGCCGGCTGAGCCGACCAGCCTGTTTCATTTAGCCTTGGGAGCACATGCCTGAATGTCTGTTCGTGTTGTAGTGACTGGCTTGGGTGCCGTAACCCCTATCGGGATCGGTGTCGATGCTTTCTGGGAGGGTCTCGCCTCTGGGAAATCCGGGGGCGGCCGGATCAGCTATTTCGATCCCGCTCCCTTCGCCACGCAAGTGGCTGCCGAAATCAAGGACTTCAAAGCCGGGGACTGGGTGCCGGAAAAGGAAATCAGCCGCACCGATCCATTCGTCTGGTTCGGTATGGCGGCCGCCGAGATGGCGGTGCGCGATGGTGGCCTCTCTGACATCCAAGGCTTGGACCCCACACGCATCGGTGTCTTGATCGGTTCGGGTATCGGTGGTCTCCAAACTATCGAGGCCAACAAGGAAGTCCTTATGGCTAAGGGGCCCCGGCGGATCACACCCTTCCTGATACCCATGCTGATTGGCAACATGGCCTCCGGCATGGTCTCGATCCGGTATGGCTTCAAGGGACCGAACATGTCCATCGCCACGGCCTGCGCCACGGGTAACCATGCCATTGGCGAGGCGGCCCGTATCATCCAGCGCGGTGAGGCCGATATCATGCTGTGTGGTGGTGCGGAAGCTGCCATCACTCCCCTTGGATTGGCCGGTTTTACTCAGATGAAGGCCATGTCGCGCCGGAATGCCGAACCGGATAAGGCCTCCCGTCCCTTCGACAAAGACCGCGATGGATTCGTCGCGGGCGAGGGAGCTGGTGTGGTGGTGATCGAGGAGTTGGAGCACGCTAGGAAACGCGGTGCAAAGATCTATGCCGAGCTGGTGGGGTATGGACAGAGCGCGGATGCCTTCCACATGACCGCTCCCCCGGCGGATGGTGAAGGCGCACAGTCCGCCATGCGCAATGCGCTACGGGATGCGGAACTGAATCCCAGCCAGGTGGATTATATCAACGCGCATGGGACCTCCACTCCGTTGAACGATGCCATGGAGACGGCGGCGATTAAATCCATCTTCGGTGACCATGCCTATAAGCTCAAGGTCAGCTCGACTAAATCCATGACCGGGCACCTTCTGGGCGCGGCTGGGGGCATAGAATTCGTGGCTTGTGTTTTGATGTACCAACATAATGCCATCCCACCTACAATTAACTACGAGACCCCTGATCCCGATTGTGATCTTGATTATGTTCCCAATCAGGCCCAGGAGTTTCAGGGTGACATCTGCATGTCCAATGGATTTGGTTTCGGTGGGCATAATGCAGTTCTAGTTACACGGCGGTTCAAAGGGTGAGTTCGGATGGACTTGTAGGGACGGAGGAGCCTGAAGTCCTCCTCCAACAACTTCTGAGTGAGTCGGGAATCACACCCAAGGATTTCCACATCTATCAGCAGTCCATGACCCATTCGTCCTATCTCAACGAACAGGGTCTGCCCTCCTGGGAAGGGAACGAGCGGTTGGAGTTCCTGGGGGATGCGGTCATCGGTCTGGTAGTGACGGAGTCTCTCTATCAACACTTTCCCGAGAAGAAGGAGGGGGAGCTCTCCAAGATCAAATCAGTGGTGGTCAGCCGCGCCACCCTGTCCCACTCGGCCCGGGAGATTGGCCTTAGTAAGCCCCTCAAACTGGGAGTGGGGGAGACCAAATCCGGTGGCCAGGGGCGTCATTCCATCCTCGCGGCGGTCTTTGAGAGTTTTGTGGGAGCCATCTTCCTGGATCAGGGGCTGGAAGTGGCCAAGCAGTTCATTCTCAAGCACCTCAACAGTCAGATGGAGGACCTGGGCCGCGACAACAGCGCCCAGGATGATAAATCCCGTCTTCAGGAATTGATCCAACGCCGGACTGGCCAGATCCCACGCTATCGTGTAGTCCGCTCCGAGGGTCCCGACCATAACAAGTGGTTCGAGATCGAGGTCAGCCTGCGCGGAATGACTTTGGCGCGCGGCGAGGGATCGAGCAAGAAAAGTGCCGAACAGAGTGCCGCTCAGGCGGCACTTCACTTCCTCTCCGAACAGGGGGAGGATTTTTTGAACCATCAAGGAGAATCTCACGATGAGGATTGAACCAGCGGAACGGCTCAACCACCTTCCCGTTTACTTGTTTGATGATCTGGATAACCAGAAAGCAGCGGCTATCGCCAAAGGGATCGATGTCATCGATCTGGGTGTCGGCGATCCGGATCGTCCCACCCCCAGTTACATCATCGATGTCCTGTGTGAAAAGGTCCGTGATGACCGCTATCACCACTATCCCTCCTTCAAGGGCTTGCTGGAGTACCGTCAGGCGGTGGCGGGATGGTATCAACGCCGTTTTGGGGTTGATCTGGACCCCAATTCAGAAGTTCTTTCATTGATCGGTTCGAAGATCGGTGTCGCGCTCTTGCCCTCCGCCCTATGCAATCCGGGTGATGTCGTGCTCATCCCCAATCCCTGTTACACGGCGTACCGTCCGGGGATCACGTTGGCCGGGGCGGCGATCCATGAGATGCCGTTACACGAGAAGAAGGGCTTTCTGCCAGATCTCTCGGAAATTCCCACCGATGTGGCGAAAAAAGCTAAATTGATGCTTCTAAACCACCCGGGTAATCCAACCGCCGCGTTGGCGACTCCGGAGTTCTTCGCGGATGTTGTGGCCTTCGCTAACCAATACAACATCGCGGTCTCCCATGATGCCCCCTATAGCGAGGCCTCCTATGATGGTGTGACCGTACGCTCCTTCTTGCAGACTCCTGGCGCCAAAGAGGTGGGTGTCGAGTTCCACTCCTGCTCCAAGGTTTTCAACATGCCGGGTTGGCGTTGCGCTTATTGCTCGGGCAACTCCACGATTATCGGGGCCCTGGGCAAGGTCCGCTCGAACATCGACATGGGGCAGTTCGAGCCGGTTCAACTGGCCGCCGCCGCCGCGCTCAATGGCTCGATGGATCACCCCCGCGCGATGGCCAAGGTCTATCAGGAACGGCGTGATGCCCTCTGTGGTGGGTTGGATGAACTGGGTTGGAAGACCATCTGGCCGAAGGCCACCTTTTTTGTCTGGACCCGGGTTCCCTGTGATACCAAGAGCGGCGAGTTCGCCAAGGCCTTGCTCGATAAGGCGGGTGTGTTGGTTTCCCCGGGAAGCGCCTTTGGCAGCATGGGCGAGGGCTATATCCGTATCGCCCTCACCGTCGAGGTGGACCGGATCAAGCAAGCAGTGGCGAGGATCAAGGCAGCGGGGTTTGTGTACTAGTCGATTGGGAATCGTGTGAGAGTACACAGAGCGAGTCATTTGAAGGACTCGTCTCTGGAATACCTCCATTCAACAGGGGTTTACAAGTATCATTTGAGTGAAATCAGCTCGGTCTGTTTTTAAGCCCCTTGATCGAGAGAGGGAGTGGATTGGATATGACGCCAGAAACTGAGCGGATCTATCGTCTACACATCTCTTCACTGTCTCCAGAGTCCCGCCTGGAGCTCATTGCGAGGATGGCGGAGGATTTGGCGGTTGCTTCCAAGGTTGCGGACGGGCCTTGTAGTGCCCGGATATCGTCGCTCCATGGGCTTGGTAAAGACATCTGGGAAGGCATTGATCCCGAAGAGTATGTCGAATCGCTTCGATGTGAGTGGGATGAGCGGCCTTGAGACACCTGGATGAGATAGGAAACTGACTGTGGCAAATAGCGATTTATCCGAAGGTCCGCGTTCCCCCATTCTACGCCTTGTGCGGCGTCTCTTTGCCATCAAGGAAGTTGGTGTCCTGCTCATCCTGTTAGCGATGATCGGGGCCATGTCGGTGGTGACCAGTTCTTTCACCACCCGTTCTAATTTTATCTCAATCATCCAGGCCATCTCCCCTATCGCGATCATGGGGGTGGGAGTCACGATGGTGATCCTCACCGGTGGGATCGATCTCTCGGTGGGATCGGTGTGTGCCCTCTCGGCCTATCTGATGTCCCTGGTGTTGACTTCGGAGCAGGGTTATTCGCTCTCCATGGGTTTGTTGACCGCCTTATGTACGGGTGGTTTTTGCGGGCTGATCTCAGGACTGATCATCACCAAGTTGCGTGTCACTCCCTTCATTGTCACCCTCGGATTATTGTCGGCTTGCAGTGGACTCACCCTCGGGCTTTCTGGGGGGAAGCAGATCGGGCTCACCAAATTCGGTAAACCAGTCGAGGTGACCGCCTCGATCCTCAGTCCGACCGGTGTGGTCTCCGGCCAACCGGAGGTGGAAAGACAGTTTTACTCGGAAAGCGAAAGCGTGGATGTGATCCTGCCCCTTTCAGATGGGGGAGCTTGGATTGGCGCGAGCAATCCGGGACGGGTTTCGCGCCTGGATGCCAAGTGGACTGAGTCCATCGGGGTTCCAGTAGAGTTGGAGTCCCTTCGTGCTCTTGTCCCTTGTGGGGAAGGGAATGTTGTCGCGGCGGGGGTTCCCGGAGGCAAGGTCTGGAGAATTAGCTCCGGGGGGAAACTGGATCTTCTGTGTGATACCCAAGCGGCGGAAGTGAATGACCTGCAAAACATGCTTGATGGAAGTCTCTGGGTTGCCACCACCTCGCCCTCCGAGGCGGTCCATCTCAGCTCCAGCGGAGAGATCCTCAAGAAAATCCCTATCGATGGAACCGAAGCCCTTACCAGCTTGGCGCTGGATGAAAAGGGTGTTCTCTATGGAACCACACGGAAACCTGCGCGGTTGTTAAAATTTAATCCAGAAGGGGCTCCGGCCAACCTCTATGAATCTACCGCGGAAGTAGCGCTGGCGTTGAAATGTGGTGAGGATGGCACGCTCTGGTTTGTCGAGGGAGAAGCCAAACCTGACCGGCTGATGGCACTGCATGGCGCGAAGGCCGAGCTCATCTGGCGTACACCCAAACCACCAGTCCGGGACTACCTGGTTTTCCCCAGCCAGATCATTGTGGCCTGTGTCGGAAATGTGGGCGCCACCTATCTCACCCGTCCCGGCTTTGATACCGCGCAGATCCATCCCATGACCACCCATAAGGCCAGGGCCTTGGCCTGTCTAGGAACTGCTGAGTCTCCCATCCTGGTCGGGAACTCCAGCCCGGGAGGTGTGGCCACCCTCAACACCACGGCGGTCAAGACAGTTTACCCAGTGGCGGAATCCTTCAATGGTCTTTTTGAATATGCTCCCTGGGCCATGGTAGTTCTCATGATACTGGGCTGGCTTTTCCTGCGTTTCACCACCTGGGGAACCTATCTGTATGCCATTGGTGGCAATGAACAGGCGGCACGGCTCTCCGGAATTCATGTCGACCGGATCAAGATCTTCGCTTACACACTCACGGGTACCCTGTGTGGTGTGGCGGGAGCCTTTCTGACCTCCAAACTGCATACGCTCGATCCAAGCCTCGCCAAGGGTTATGAGCTCAAGGTGATCGCGGCGGTTGTGATCGGCGGTACCAGCCTCTCCGGTGGCGAGGGCTCGGTCTGGGGAACCCTCATCGGGGCGGCCCTGTTGTATGTCCTCAACTATGCCCTGGTTCATCTCGGCATGGAGGATATCTGGTCGGACCTCTTTATCGGCGTGGTCATCATCCTGGCCGCCGTGATCGATAGCCTCCGCAGCCGTCTGCCCGAGATCCTGGCAAAGCTGCGAAGACGGTTCGCTTAGCAGTCCGTTGAAAAACTCGTAGTCCTGTTGGCACCATGGATTCCCGCCTTCGCGGGAATGACGATTTCCAAGGGATTTCGCTTATTCTGTCATTCCCGCGAAGGCGGGAATCCATGGTCACGCTCTTTTCCAATAGGCTGTTAATGGTCCGCATCACATAATGTGTGGGAGCAAGACCTCTTTCCACATGTAATCGACCAGGATCTGTTCTGACAGAACACCGGAGTGGTTTCCGATGACAACGGATCCCTCTCCGGGAGACAAGTCTAGTAACCTGCAGTTGGGGGGATACTGGAGGGTTCCTTTCCGGTTCGCTATCTCCAATTGAACAGTCGTGAATCCAAGGGCTGTCTGCACGGGTGGGAACCGTGCGATCCGGTCGGTGGGAGTAAACCATCCTTCGAGCGGGAGGTCATAGAAGAGTTCATAGAGACCGAACAGACGGAGTGCCCAATCCGCTGAAGAGGCGGTTACAGTGGCCTCCCTCACGGCTTGGAAAGATTCAAAGTAGCTTGCACGGGTGGGATAGAGTCCAATTCTTTCCTTGCCCCAATAGGCTGGGTCACCTGGCGAATGGCGTAGTTTGAACAACTGATATTTCCCCTTGGCAATTTCGTTGACCGCCACCGCTGGCTGGAGCATGAGCAGGCAATCGGCCAATGGCTCAGAGTGTGTTTCTCCAAGGTTTCTTAGGGCTTCCAAAACCACTCGCGCTCCCAAACTGTGTGAGATGAGAATGATCGAATAATCTTCCCGCCGGCTGTGAATCGATGACAAACGCGTTTGGAGATCCAAGAGGAAAGAGGTCAACGAGGGGGCGGATAGACCGGCGGTTGCTTCGGCCAAAGAAAAGCTTGTTTCCTTGAAATCTCCACGCCAACAAAAGGTGAAGAAAGCCATTTCCTTGGGTTCGATCTTCCCGCCATCCTCTTTCCCGATATTCATGGCAGCGTTCCGCAAACACGACCACAAGGAATTTCCACGGTTGATGGCCCTTGAAAAGGAGGTGTTGTATCCATGCACAAACACGAAGATGGTGCGTTGCCCGGGAGTAATGGAGGGGAGGCGCCTCTCTCCAGCTGCTGTGGGACTAAGACATTCCCACCAACCAGATTCGCTGTGCGGATTTCCCACCTCATCGATGAGCGGGCGGCAGTCAATAATGGTATTCGCTTGAATTTCCGCTATATGTAACGGTGCGATTCTCTCGCCGTAATACACTACAGCGCGCCATGTGAGCCACCCTACGAGGATACTCAGACAAAGACTGACTGTTCCCCAAAGGCAACGAACTCCGAGTGGTGTTTGAGATTCAGATGTAGACCTCATCGATTCAAACTCAGTGGTGAACGATCCGGGATATGCTCCCCGGCTTACATATATGAACGGATGGATTTTAACGAGGTGTTGTTTATTCTTTCCGGGGTTGTCACGTGGTATGGATTTTACCAGGGATTCCCGCGAGGCCCTGGCCGCGTGTCAATGTGCCGGGACCGTCTTCCGGACCGATCGTTGAGCTGCGATCACACGGTCTTCCCATTCGACTCCATCCGAATTGGGGATCCGTCCCTCGGCATCCAGGACCGCGATGGTCTGACGAAGCCCATCGTGAAGGCTGACCATGGGTCTGAACTCAGGCACATCGCGGAAGAGCCGCTCGGAGCTGTAGTAACTGTTATGAGCGAAGATCTCTCCACAAATTCCGGATTCAGGGATCTCCAAGGCCAGGATGTCATCCAGAGGAATCCCCACCATCTCTACTTCACGTCCCAGGACTTCCATGACGGTTTGGTGGTACTTCCGCCAGGTGAAGAATCCCCGGTTCACCAGGTTGTAGGTTTGCCCGAGACAGTGCTGCTTTCCGAGCACATGAGCAAAACCCAAAGCGGCGTCCTCGACATGGAGGAACTGGTGGACCGCCTCGCCATGACCACAGATCGCGATGGGTTTGCCCTTGCGGACCCGGTCGATCCAGGAAAAATCCCAGGCCACCTGACGGACACACCCCATGATGGGCCCATAGGTTGTGGAAGGTTTGAGGATGGTGACCGGGAAGCCTTCCCGGTGCCAGGCCTCCAGATAGACATGATCAGCCGCCACCTTATTCCGCCCATAATCGGAGATCGGGCGAAGCGGGTGATCCTCCGTGACTGGCATCCAGTTAAGGTCCACCCCATATGTGCAGACGGTTGAGCACTGAATGAAATGGTTCACACCCCGGAAGGCGCGGACACTGCTTTCGGCATCCTCACGGTTGAAGCAAATCATATCGATCGCGGCATCAAACCGTTCCGCCTGGAGAGTCTTCTCGAAGGCAGCCCGTTCCATCCGGTCTCCCTGGATCAGGCGAGCTCCCTGTGGAACCGGACGGCTTTGGCCACGGTTATAGCAGGTAACCTCATGTCCAAGGTCCAATAATAAACGGACGATGCTGGTGCTGATGTTGCCAGAACCACCGACGACACAGATCCGCATGAGTTCATATCAGCCTTTCTTGTGGTGGTGATGATCCCGCTTCTTTTGTTTTTGTGGGTGCGGCTGCGTGTGTGGTCCGGCTGGGGGTTCCGCCTCCGTGACTGAATCGACAGGAGTGGATTCCGTGGTGCCGGTGTGCTCCGCCTCTACGCCAACAATGACTTCCGGAGAAACCGCGGCCACTGGTTCTGGAGAGGTTTCCACCACCATGGGCTGCTCCATGAATACGGACTCGGCGGTAAACTCTGGGGCAACAGCCTCCACGATGGGAATAGGCTCTTCAATCACAGGCATGGGTGTGGGTTCAATAGGTGGAGGTGTCTCCGCCAGGGGTGTCGGAAGGACCTCCACCGGTTGGGACAGTTCGGGGGTGGCTGGTTCTATTGGTGCGGCTGGTTTCGGGGGCGGCTTAACTGGGAGCATGGAGCGCATGACCCGGGCCACCAGTTCCTCGAAGTCCGGGAATTGAATGGCTCCATCGAGAAGATCCAGGAGCGCGGAATGGATACGTGTTGCCTCGCGGGCTAAGCCGAGGTGAAGAATGGTCTGGCTGTCGATCCGGGAGTCCTCCGGCATCGGAAGAATATGCGGATACTCACCAAGTAAATGGCCGAGTTCGTTGAGCAGGGGAACCAGTGAGATCCAGCGGTTTGAGATCAGCGCCAGGAGAAAGCGGATTTCGAGAAACTGGAGACGGTTTTCGGCAGTGGCGGCGCGGGGGTAAGCCTGCTCGGTTACCTCATGGACCAGTTCGTACTTGTGTTGGGCCAGGGCCTCACGGGCGAAGGAGACTTGTATCGAGGTTGAGTTGGGGGCCATCCGGGCTGCTTTTTCCAGGCATTCCAAAGCCGCGCTGTCCTGCCCGGCTTTCTTCATGGCTTCGCCCAGAGTTGCCTGAAGGTAAGCGTCATTGGGCGTATCTTGAACCATTCGGTTCCATTCATCAGCGGCCTCCCGGTAACGCTCAATGATCGTCAGGATTTCCGCTTTGATCCGCCGTGCGCGCTGCATCTTCGGAGACATATGCAGAACCCCATCCAGGCACACCAGAGCTTCATTAAACTGTCCCAAGTACTGATAGGCGAGAGCCTCCTCCAAGCCGGTGCGCAGGACACTGGGATTCAAATGCCGCGCTACCGCGCATTCACGTAATGACTCTTCCGCCTGTCCGCTCTGACGTAACGCGGCGGCTAGATCAAGACGGATGGAGACGGTGCTGGGCAGGAGCTCACGTGCGCGTTCCAGGAAGTCGACTGCCTCCAGGTAACGCTCTCCATGCATTAATGCGAGACCCAGTGAATGATTGGTATCGGCGGACACGGGATCGAGAGCGAGGGACTTACGCAGCTCCGCGATGGCTCGTGGAAAATCTCCTAACGCCACGAATACCACGCCCAGGTTGTACCTGAGTTCGGCGGTCTCATGGCCCAAGGAGATGAGTTTCTCCAAGTCTGCTTTGGCAGCCTCGTAGCGGTGGCTTTCGGCGCTTTGAAGACTTCTCTCGAAAAGGAGACCGGGATGATCGGGGAACTTGGTCAGTCCCTCCGAAAGAACCCGGGCCCGTTCTCCACGATTCTTCTCCATACGATAAATGCGTACTGATTCGGTCAGTAGGCTTGGTTCATCCGGATGCAGGGCCAACCCAGCTTCGATCAGCTCACGCGCCTCTGGAAGGGATCCACGGATGATATCGGCACGCACACCGATCACACGCGCCTCTAGTTGGTTGGGAGTTTCGTGGAGGATCATGCGCATCAGCCGCGAGGCCTCCTCTGGCTGGTGGCTGGCAAGGTATTGCAGGGCCAGGTGAATCAGGTTGGCCGCACGGACCTCCCAGACCACGGCGGCATAACCCTCCAAGTCGCTCTTTTGAACCTCCAGAATGGCGGTCAAAGCCCCCAGCCGCTCCTCAAAGGCGTCATGGTCCCCCCGTAACGCTATCTGGAGCGAGGCGGTGGTTCGTTCCAGATCCTCTTTGGAGGCGGTCAGGTTCGAGTCGATCCGTCCCCGGATCTCATCTAGCCCTTCCTGTATCTTATTAAGCCCTTCCTGGATTTCATCGTTTTTCTTGAACAACTCAGCAGTGATGGCCTCGCGGTCCAGCCTTTCCTGGCTGACCTTTTCATCTAGGGTGGCCTGACGGCTCTTGACCTCCTTGCTACAGCGGGTGAAGTCATTGGAGCGTTCACTCAGGCGTTCATCCACTGAGTCCAGGAGGTTATTGAGCGCATCCAGGCGGCCGTTGCACTTGCCCTGGAGCCAATAGACATAGTAGGCAACCCCGGCGATGCCGGCGATTGCTAGAAAAAGGAAGAAAGCCATCACGGTCTCGGGTGTCATTGCATCCCAGCGCCGGGTAAGCCGGCGGATAATGAAGAATGGAATCTCGGATTCAAGAAGAGTATCCTAACGCTCCGCATGATCAAGACAACCGCCGCGCAAAATACTCTTCTCGTGGAGGCCTGGGTGGTACCCAGCGAGATCGGCTTCCTGAATGCTCTGATCGAGGAGTATGAGGGCATGGCGATGATGCGCACCCTCGACCGTAAGGAGGGGCACCTCAAGTTTTGGGTTCCCACTGGCCAGACCGGACTATTGTACCTGGTGTTCGATGACCTCATCGACCGGGGCTGGATGTACCGCTATGAGGTGGTGGAGCCGTGGTGGGAGATATCGGATAAGCAGGAATCTGGAGAAGAGAGTATCGAAGCCAAGTCGTTTCCTCTCCAGTAAGGAGGAAGACCAACTGTTCAGAACCACAGTGAAGTTCGCCTTGTTTCTTGTGGGCGGTAACCTGCTGCTTGGAGTGAGTTTGATCATCACGGCAGCAACCCAGGAGATAAGTGATATGGATTTTAGCTATCCTTTGTGGCTCCTCGTGTATTACTTGAATTTTATTCCAGTTGTCCTCCTATATTATTTGTTTGGGGCAAGATTTCTCTCTTTTCCGGAAGTTCAAAAGGCCTTGTACATCGTTCTCCTGGGGATCTTTCAGTGGACCCTCATCTCTTTCCTCCTTGCCGGAGCCTATTGCGGTATTAAATCCATGTTCAGAAGGTACTTTCTCGCTGGGGAGAGGACACCCCAATAAGCAGGTGGAGGAAACTCCTGACAGCAGATTCTACCCCCCGAACCCCTCCTTCACCCATGGCGGCAAATAACTCGGTCCCCCTTTGGGCACCCACACCTCCAAGCGTTCATTCCACCCTTGAAAATAGAGTTTGGTCTCGCTTCCGGGGTGTGAAAGGAGCGGCTGGTAGTTGTCCTCCATGGCCTTCTGGAGGTGCTCGATCCGTGGATCGATCTCACGTAGGGGGGTGTTCTGAAGTTCTCGTCCAGGGACCAGCAGCTGCCCCCACTGCCCGGTCCGGTCGTTGATAACTAGTACCACGATCGAACGGCTGGAGAGCATTTCTGTGATCCCCTCCAGCATCTGGTTCACCCCGGTATCTGGGTTGTTCATCACCACGCTCTGGTACCAGCGTACCCACCACAGGTAGGTCTCGGAGAGATCCATGGCAATTTCACGGTGGGTGAGCGCCGCCAGGAAGGGGGGCGCCCAGATGACATCACCAGGTTTCGAGAGTTCCGCGATCACCCGCTCCAGGGTTCTCACCTCGTGGTCAGAAAACTCGACAATACGTCCCTGCGAGACATCCGGTAAATCCAGCCCCGGAGCAGACTGAGCACGGATCCCACTCATCATGCGCCAAGGCTGCCAAGCCAGTACCGCCGCGACACCGGCAATTATCCCGATCTGGCACAGGACCGTGACCACCCTCCATCGAGGGGCGCTTGGTTCAGTGAGTTGAGCCTCAACCTGATCTTTTCCCAACCATTGCACCAATGCCCAAGCGGAGAAGATGGCGATCACCGGTTCCGCCAGGCAAAAGATGTAATCGACTGTGCCACCCTTGATGACATATATCCCGCTACCAAGGGAGGCAATCCCATAGAGTGTCAGGAGGACCGCTTCCAAGAGACTGAGGCCGTGAAGACAGCTTCTCCTGGCTTGGATGAGGAAGCGGTACAATCCAAGGAGAGCCAGTAGAATGAAGGGGCCCTCGAAGATGATTAGTGTCGTTCCTTGTTCGGAAAGACTAGACATCCAAGCCGTGGGGCTGGTGGGAATCGAAGCGACCTGGTTGTTCCAGACATTCTCGAAATACGCCTCCCCAGCGAGTCCCAGGCTGATGCCCAGCAGAAGCCCTAGGGTGACCACCATGGCCAGGAGCGGTAGCCAACGGCGGCGCCCACCTGAACAGGCTAAAGCCACCAACAGGATCGAAAAGGGCAGGGCACTCATGTTCGTCCACACCGCACAGACCGCGCAGAATCCTGCCAGGCACCGGCTCCAGGTTCTCCCCCAAGCCCAACACATCAAACCAAAGGTCAGAAACAGGATCTCCAGATGCTCGGATTGATAGCCGGCGCTCCAACGGTATCCCTCCGGCAGAAAGAGAAACACCACCGCCCCCAGCCAGGCCGCTAACCCATTCCGCAGAAGGATCAGGCTGGTTGAGAAAACACACAGAGAGGTCAACACATGCATGAGATGGATTACCCATCGGAAGCCATTCAATGGGTCGAATCCCAAGCCGGTCGTAAAGCGCTCGATCAGTGCTCCCAGCCAGAGATGGAATGGCGGCTGGGGGGACAGAATCCCAGTGTAGAGCTGGACCCCCTGGTTGATCCGCCAACTGATGTACTGGTAATTACCATCTCCAAAGTCGATATATGCACGGCTGATGGGAACCTTCAAAAAAAGGAGGTAAAGACAGGCGGTCATCAGCCAGGCCAGTGACCAGATGGCCAAACTTCTCAGATCCCAACACTTTGAATCAAGTTGCTTTTGGGGCATCCAAAATGGTTCGGATCGTAACCGAAAGACTATCCAGATGATAAGGCTTTTGTAGGACCTCATTGGCGCCCAAGGCTCTCAGCCGGGCACGCGTTTCAGTATCCACGAAGCCGCTGGCCACGATCACCTTGGCATCCTGCCTGATTCTGCGGATTCGTTCCAGGGATGTCTCTCCATCCATCTCCGGCATCTGCATATCGAGTAGAAGGATGTCGATCTTTTTAGGATCTTGACCGAAAAACTCAACCGCCTCGCGTCCATTCCGGGCGGCACGGACGGTATATCCCAGACTCTCTAATCCACGCCGGGCCATTTGCAGGATGTCGTCCTGGTCCTCCGCGATCAGAATTGTTTCATTGCCCCGTGGGAGAATGACCGCTTCCTTGTCCGAGGTCTTTGACACCTCTTGTTTTTGCTTACAAGGGATATACACACGGAAGGTGGAACCAATCCCGATTTGGCTATCCACTTCGATGAAACCTCCATGTTGGCGGACGATTCCATACGCGGAGGCCAATCCCAGGCCGGTTCCTTTCCCGGCCGGTTTAGTGGTGAAGTAGGGCTCAAAGATGTGTTGTAAGTGTTCCTCTGGGATGCCGATGCCCGTGTCCGAGACTTCGATGACGGTAAAGGTGCCCGCTGAGGCGCCCGGTTGATTCTGGCATTCTTGCGCGGTGACATTTTTATGGTAGGCCGAGAGGATCAACCGTCCCCCGTGTGGCATGGCATCCTTGGCGTTGATACACAGGTTCAAAAGAATCTGGTGGATCTGACTGGGGTCAGCCACGACCAGGGGCAAATCCTGCTCGAAGCTGTAGGCAATTGAGATCGAGGCTGGGATGGTCCGTTCAAGCATTTTCACCAGTTCCTTGATCTGTGGACGGACATCGAAGGAGGAGATAGTCAAGTCGGTTCGACGGCTGAAAGCGAGCATCTGACGGGTGAGATCCGCCCCCCGGGAAGCCGCGTTGATGACCCGTTCGAGATCTTCATGCGCTCTCGATCCAGCGGGAAGATCATTCATCACAAAATCCGTGTAGGCCTGGATTACCTGCAGGAGGTTGTTGAAGTCATGGGCGATACCCCCCGCCAGTTGACCGATCGCCTCGAGCTTCTGCGATTGCCTGAGCTGGATCTCCATTTCGATCTCGCGTGTGATATCGCGCTTGACCGCCACGAAGTGGGTAATGACCCCCTGGGAGTCCAGGATGGGGGAGATGATCGCTTCCTCATGGAAATGAGTACCGTCTTTTTTACGGTTGACCATTCTCCCTGTCCAGGTGTTTCCCGTGAGAATGGTGTCCCACATATTACGGTAAAAACCGATCGGGTGGCGTCCGCTCTTCAGGAGGCTCGGTTTCTGACCAATGAGTTCATCATGGGAGTATCCGGTGATCTTCTCGTATGCCGGATTGACATACTCAATCACGCCTTGCGTGTCGGTTACCAGAAATCCTTCCACCGCCTGAGCCACGATGGTCGCGAGTTGCTGGTTCGTGGACTCGGCTTGTTTACGGTTGGTGATGTCCTCGTAGGTGCCAAGAAGACCGATGATGTCGCCGGATTGATCGCGTAGGGGGATCTTGCTGGTGCGGATCCAGCTAGAGGTGCCATCTGCCCTTGGTTGGGGTTCCTCATATCCGATCTTGGGTATGCCACTTTGGATGACCTGTTGATCATCGAGCCGGTACCTTTCGGCCTCTTGGCGCCATGAAAGATCAGTATCCACCTTGCCGATGATCTCCTCCGGACAACTCAGGCCGGCATCCAAAGCAAAGGCCTGATTACATCCCAGGAAACGACTCTCACGGTCCTTCCAGAAAACTCTCTGGGGCGAATTGTCCAAAACTAGTCTGAGCATTTGCCGGGATTGGTTGAGTTCATATTCAGCCATTTTCCGTTTGGTGATATCTGAGATGATAACAGCCACCTGCCCGGTTCTGGGTTGGAAGGATGAAATATCGAGGTATTTGTTAATCTCCGTTGAAAAATCCTCCACACGGAATGATTTTCCGTGAAGGGCTGTTTCAATCAACCTGTTGAGCAGGACACTATCTTTCTTGGAAAATAGTTCCTTGAAGCGGTGCCTCTCAAGTGAAGCTTGAGGTAATCCCACAATTCGCGCGAAGGATGCGTTAACTTCCAGGAGCAGGAGATCTTGAGGGTTTCCTTCCGGATCAAGAACCACCTCGTGAAGGCAGTAGCCATTGGGGCTTTCCTTGAACAGGTTCTGATACTTTTGTTCGGTCTTCTCTAATGCCATCTCGGCGAGACCACGTCCCTCGATCTCCTGGCGTAGTTGGTCATTGAGCAAGGAGAGTTGGGTGGTTCTTTCGTCGACCCGTTGTTTTAACTCGGCGCGTGCCTGGAGAAGAACCTCCTCCAGTTGTTTACGGTTGGTGATGTCCCGGGCCACATTCAGGGCCACTTTCTCACCCCTGAAATCGACCAACCGCGAATGGACCTCCATGGGCAGTAGCTCCCCCGCCTTTGTGAGATACACGGTATCGAAGATCAGGGAGTCCTTCTCAAAAATGGTTTGGAGCTGTTGTGGTAAAAGGTGGGCATGGTCTACCGAGTGGATTTTGGCGGGACCGAGTTGGAGGAGTTCTTCATGGGAATACCCCAGTTTCTCACAAGTGGATTGGTTGACCTCGCGGTAGCGCCCATCCCTTCCGCAGATCAGAATCAGATCACCTACATGATCGAAAAGAGTCCGGTAGATTTCCTCCGACTCACGGATGGCATCTTCACTCAAACGGATCCGTTGATGAGCCGCTTCTAGCTCGGAGGCATGGCTGGCGAGTTGGCCGTCCAAATCCTTTACGGCAAGATGGTACTTCCTTTCCATGGCTTTCCAGGCCGAGATGTCTCTAACAATACACTGGATCCAGAAAGCCTTTCCCCCCCGGAAAACCCGTGAACTTGATTCGACAGGGAATGTGGTTCCATCTTTCCGCCGGTGAAGGCTTTCAAAGAACAGACTGCCATGCTCTTTGAGCCTCTTCAGTATTTCATCCACGGAAAATGGGGCATCTGGAGATCTGAGATCCGTTATTTTGAGTTGGAGAAGCTCTTCCCGTGTATAGCCATAAGTTTCCACTGCCCGGTCATTAGCATCGACAAT
>CAYRBI010000115.1:0-19186 GCA_964422415.1 uncultured bacterium
GCGGACTCTTCCGGAAACGAAACACTCATGGAGACTGAAGGATAAGCTTCGAATCTAGCTGAATTATACACTGAGAAGACGAGATGGAATGACTATTTTATACCTGTTATATCAGGTGGTTGAGGGTGCCATCGTAATTCCTTTTTTTTCAGGCTGCTAGCCAGGGTTTTCTCGTTTTCATATAATTAATCAAGATTAATATGATCGCGCATTATCCGGTAGGTACTCCGATGGGTCCTTTTACACTTTTTAAGAAGGCAACCGGTATCCTCTTTGTGGCGGTTAGCCTCTTCTCCTCCGCCAACGCGCAACCCAGTTATCTTTCCCAGATCTCCTCCGAGGCGGATTTCCTGAGTATTTCTGTGGACGCTTCCCTTCGTCCGGAGATCTTGCGGGTGAGTAAATTCACCGCACCGTCTTCCAGTGACACCTCCTTGCTTCCGACGGTCTACCAGAATGTGGCGTTGTACCCCTTGCATTATGAGTTCCTGATTCAGGTGTTCCCGGAACGGTTCGCTGGGCTCACCGCCGGGGAGTACGAAGCGTTGGTTCTGAAACGAGCCACCCGTGAATACTACTCCGGAGCCTTATTTAGCATCACGCAGGAAAACTCTGTGGTGGCCTATGGTTTCGAGACTGCGGTTGATCCCCAGGATGACAGCGAGCTTCTTACGGCACAGGAGACACTCGCGGTCTACAATCAGCTCGCCGCCAGCTTTTCATTACGGCCTCTGGTCTATGCTCCCACTGATTCCGGGGCGATTGCCCTTGCGCGGACTTGGGAGAATCCAGGTTTCCCGATTCTCTTTCCCGGCCAACAGATCGAGCCGGAGTATGAGGCCTATACCCATGGGACCAACTATGGACGAGTCCGCCTGATGACCCTGGAGGAACTCGAGAGTGGGGCGGAGTCTCTCAGCTGGCAGGATATCCTGGTCCTCGATGAAGTTCCCTATGAACTGGAGAATGTGGTTGCCGCTCTCATCACCGGCGAGCGTCAGGCCGAGCTCTCGCATGTCGCCATCCGTATGGCTCGAAGGGGAACTCCCAACGCCTATCTGGCTCATCCCTTGGAGGCGCTCGCCGCCTATGAGGGACAACTGGTCCGGCTGGAGGTAAATGCGGGCTCCTATTCCATTTCCGTGGAAACAGATGAAACGGCAGCGGAGGAATGGTGGGATGCACACCGTCCAGTCGTGACCTCGGTTCCTTTTCCCAACTACAACTACACCAATTTGGATCAGCTCTCGGAGATGGATGTAACAGAGGCCAGCGGTTCCTTGATCGCTAAAGTGGGAGGCAAAGCCGCTAACCTCGCAAGAATGTACGCTTATCTCCCCCCGGAGAATCAGGTCTCCGGTCTGGCGATTCCATTCCACTACTACCAGCAATTCATGACTTCGAATGAGTGGGTCGATACGAGTGTAGTTCCTTCGGTGACCTACACCTACGAGGAGTATCTCGAGTCGCTTCTCACGGATGACCAGTTCCAGAATGACAGCAGCTACCGCCTCAACAAACTTGCGGCATTCCGTGATGAAATCGAGGACCATGGCGTCGTGAGTTCCACTCTGGTGGGTGCCCTGGCCGCCCGGATTGAGGAGGTTTTTGGATCGGCTCATATAATGGTCCGTTTCCGCTCCTCCTCCAATGCGGAAGATTCGTTGGTCTTTACTGGGGCTGGGCTGTATGACTCGACCTCGGTGTGCGTGGAGGATTCTCTCGATGCAAACTCCACCGGTCCCTCGCATTGCGATCCCAACCAAGAAAAGGAGCGGACCATCGAGCGCGGTTTGAAAAAGGTTTGGGCGAGCTTGTGGAACTACCGGGCCTATGAGGAACGGGACTACTACCAGATTCCGCAAGACCGTGTGGCGATGGCCATTCTGGTGACGACAGCATTTCCGGATGAGGCCGCCAATGGCGTGGCCTTCACGGGCGATACCATCCTGGGTGCAACCGCTGGGTATCTGATCAACGTGCAGATTGGGGATTACAGCGTTGTTCAACCCGATACCGGTGTGCTGCCGGAGCGGGATATCCTCACCATGGCCTCCGGTGAGGTGACCGCGATCAACCGTGCCCGTGGTTCCTCGCTTCTGGAGGCTGGAAAATATGTACTCTCCGATGATCAGCTACGGACATTGGGCCATGCCATGGCTCTGGTGGATGCTAACCAGCCCATCGATTTGGAGGGGTATGACCGTGGTCAGGTGTTGCTGGATATCGAGTTCAAGTTCACTCAAGCAGGAGCATTGATTCTCAAGCAGGTCCGCCCCTTTCTCCTCTCCAGCGCTGGAGTACCGCAGGCCAGTGACTATTACCAATTAGTGATTCCGGAAGGCACCACCCTTTGCCGACGGTTCTTCCACTCGAATTCGTTGAAAGAAACCTACGACACCCTTATACAGGTGACCTTGAAACCGGGCCGGTATTATCTTCCCAAAGAGGGTGATGATTTTGAAATCAACCTCATCCAGGAAATCCTTTATGGTCCATTTCAACAAAAAGCGGAGGCACTGGAGGTAGGAAAAGTCTCTATAAACAAAGACTTCACATACTACGCCCAATACACTTATTACGACTTCGAACAATCCTTTGAAATTGGAGATGCCACGCTCGAGATGAATGCGGGATCTTTCTATTTCGCTCCTGAGAATCCCTTGCTCGAACTTGATAACAATGACCTGATCTGGTATCCCGCATTTTTCGTGTCAATAGCGGACTACGATGAAATCAGATTGTACCGGTGCTCGCTCGAGGGCCTTTCTCAAATCACTTACGAAGTTCAGCTGGCTGAAGAGTTTTTTGCCAAATTCGTGACAGCTTGGCTTCCTGGAATGATCCATATGGCCACAGTGGCCGATGTGATCCATGGTGAGGTCACCTATCCGGGAGGGGGGCAATCGAGCGATGACTATAGGGATGTGTTGTATACCAATACAGGATACTTGAATGGGATTCTGGGGTATATATTACAACCTCCATTTGAATCAAAACCTGTGTTTTCCCTTTCCCGTAAGAGATCCCATTATTCCTATTCCAATCATTTTGAAGCTTCTTTCCTCGATATTAATTTCCAGGAACTGGAGAAACCTGATTTGAAGATGATCTCTGTCTACCTTGATTCTCTCCTGGTAACGATCAATGAGGTCATGATTGCCAACGATGTGCTTCCAGATGAATCCAATGAATATGAACCCTGGCTCGAAGTGATTAACAACACAACGGAAGAAGTCCACTTGGAGGATTATACCCTTACACACATCGCCTCCACTACCTCTTCTTGGACATTTCCCACAGGGACACTCTTGGGGGGAGGAGAATGTCTGGTGGTTTGGTTGGATGGTGAAACCGGCGAGGGGAGACTGCACACAAGTTTCAAAGTGGATTCAATGGAAGGAGTCATTATCTTGACCAGTCATTTAACTGGCCTATGCAATCCCCCGCCGCAGACCTTCTATTACTATGAGAATCCTCCCTCTGGCAAATCCGAGGGAAGGCTTCCAGATGGTACTGGCCAGTACTATGTGCTCGACAACCCCACCCCTGGTAAGTCGAATAAGGATGGGAATCCGGTCTTTGTGCAGGATTGGATGCAGTATTGATCAGGATGTCTGTACACCACTAACACCTTGGCGATGGGGGAGACATGACAAAAACAGCCCTATCAGTTCTTGATTTCGGAGCTGAAGAAACATGATATTGCGTACAGGTTTCTACATTGCGTTGGTGTTTGGGGTGATGACGCTGTGTGTGGCTGCACTGATGTGCTTCATAAGATTCCGGTTTCTTGGAATCGAATACCTGATTTATCCAGGGGGGATTACTTGCTGGTTCATCTGGGGTGATGGGACACACCCTTCCTGGGCTGGCTGGCTGGCCACCGCAATATCCACTGGATTCAACGCAACAACCGGATTCGTCATCGGAATCGTGATCGGTGGGATTGCAAGACTCTGGCTTTTAATCACTCAGCATTCGCGGAAAGTGGAGAAAGTAGTCTAATCGTTCCCTATGAGGGGAATGACCTACCTCTATTCTCACCCCGAAGATGCCTGATATGCTGTGTCTATGTGAACGCCGATGGGCTGGTTGGTTTTCATACCGGAGGGGCAAGGGACTTCCCTCCGAGAGAGTACCAAGTGATGTCTCCAGATAAAGAAAAACTCGCAAAACTACGGATTGACCGTTCCAACGCACCACATAGTAGGCTGCCTTTCACCCTCTTTGTGTTCTTGCTGATCGTGGCTGCGGCGGGTGGGGGTGCCTACTGGTGGTACAACCTTCCCATGATTGTGCCTGTCAAAACCGCCTTGGTCAGCGAAATGGTCTCCGGGGGCGCCAAGACGTTGCTCAATGCCTCGGGATATGTGACCGCCCGCCTTGCCTCCACCGTCTCCTCCAAGGTCACCGGTAAGGTGGTGGAAGTCCTGGTGGAGGAAGGCATGGAGGTCGAGTTAGGCCAAATTCTGGCGCGGATCGATTCATCCAATGTGGAACGGAGTCTCCATCTCGCACAGGCGCAATTGGAAGCAGCCCGCGAATCCATGAAAGAAACCGAGGCCAACCTGGAACAGTCTGGACGCGATCTCAAGCGCACCTCCGCCATGGCGGATCAGAAGGTGGTCACTCAAGCGGAACTGGAAACTGCGCAGACGCTGGAACGGGCCTTGAAGGCCCGCCTGGAACGGCAACAGGCAGAGGTCATGGTCGCTGAGCATGAGTTGGAGGTGTGGAAACAACAACTCGATGACACCACCATCCGCGCCCCCTTCGCGGGCATTGTAATCTCCAAGGATGCCCAACCGGGTGAGATGATCTCACCCATGTCCGCCGGTGGCGCGTTCACCCGCACCGGTATCTGCACCATTGTGGATATGAACTCCCTGGAGATCGAGGTGGATGTGAGCGAGAGCTACATCAACCGCGTCGAGGCCGGGCAAGCAGTGCAGGCCACGCTGGATTCCTATCCCGATTGGCTCATCCCCGCCAAGGTGATTGCGATCATCCCCACCGCCGACCGGCAAAAGGCCACGGTGAAGGTGCGTGTCGGCTTCGAGAAATTGGACCCACGCATCCTTCCTGATATGAGTGTGAAGGTTGCTTTCCAGGGTGCGGGCGAGATCAAAGAGGGCCGGCGGAGTCTCAGTGTTCCCAAAACCGCTGTATGTAAGGATAATGGGCGGGACATTGTGTGGGTGATCAACAATGACCGTGCCGAACGCCGTGCGGTGACAATTGAAACCAACAGCAATAATGAGGTGACTCTCGCCGCTGGAGTCAATCCCGGGGAACGGGTGGTGGTAGAGGGGATGGAGAAGCTGACTGATGGTGTTGGAGTTACGGAGGTCAAGGAATGAGTGGGAGTGATGGAGTTCTCGTCCATGTCGAGAATGTTACAAAGATCTTTCACCGTGGATCCGAAGAGATCCATGTCTTGACGGGATTGAACTTGGAGGTGCCGCAGGGGGAATTTCTCGCGCTGATGGGTCCCTCTGGCTCAGGGAAGAGCACCCTTCTCAATTTGATTGGCGGTCTAGACCATGTCACAAATGGATCCGTGACTATCGCCGGTGAACGCATCGACCAGATGTCCGGACGCCAGTTGGCCGCTTGGCGTGCACGGCACATCGGACTCGTCTTTCAGTTCTATAACCTGTTGCCAGTCCTGACCGCCGAGCGGAATGTTGAATTACCGTTACTCCTCACGCATCTCAATAAGGCGCAACGGCGTAAGCATGCTGGGATTGCACTCGATATTGTCGGGTTGTCGCATCGAAACCACCATTATCCACGGACCCTCTCCGGTGGTGAACAACAGCGTGTCGGTATCGCCCGCGCCATTGTGACCGATCCAACCTTGCTTCTCTGTGATGAACCCACCGGTGACCTGGACCGTAAGTCGGGGGATGAAATCCTCGGATTGCTGCAAGCCCTGAACCGTGAGCATGGCAAGACCATCATCATGGTGACGCATGATCCCCATGCCTCCGCGCGCGCTTCACGGATCGTGTACCTGGACAAGGGGCAACTCTTCACGGAGAAGCCGGAATGAAATACTTCTCCCTGGTGTGGAGCAATCTGAAACGGAAGAAGCTGCGCACATCGCTGACGCTGCTATCGATCTTTGTGGCCTTCGTGCTGTATGGCCTGTTGTGCACAATCAAAGAGGCCTTTACGGCGGGAATCAACATGGCGGGCGCCGACCGGCTCATCGTGCGTCACAAGGTGTCCCTTATCATGGACCTTCCTGTGACCTATGGCCCGCGCATAGAACAGATTCCTGGCGTGGTGAATTCAGTACACTGGACCTGGTTCAATGGCATCTACCAGAACGAGCCTAAGAATTTCTTTGGAAGTTTTCCTGTTAATCCAGAGGATTTCCTCGACATTCACACCGAGTTCTCTCTTCCGGAGGATCAGAAACAAGCCTGGCTGAAAACCCGTACCGGTGCGATTGCGGGACGTACCCTCGCCGAACGATTTGGATGGAAGATTGGTGATCACATTCCACTCACCACGCCCATCTGGACCCGCAAGGGCGAGGGTGCCTGGGAATTCGACATTGTGGGCATCTACGATGGGACAAAGAAGGGAACTGACACCTCCGGATTCTTTTTCCGCTATGACTACTTTGATGAAGGCCGTGAATGGGGGGAGGGGTTAGTCGGGTGGTACATTGTCCGTGTGGACAATCAGGAGCACACAGAGGCAGTGGCGCGGGCCATTGATGCCGAATTCGCCAACTCGCCCTATGAAACCAAGTCTGAGCCAGAGGGAGCTTTCGCCCAGGGTTTTGTTCAACAGATCGGCAGCATCGGAACCATTCTGATTGCGATCCTGAGCGCCGTCTTCTTCACGATTCTGCTGGTGTCGGGCAACACAATGACTCAAGCGGTACGTGAGCGGACCGAGGAATTGGGTGTGCTCAAAGCCATGGGCTTTACAAATGAACTGGTGTTGGTGTTGGTGTTGGTGGAATCCTGTCTGATTGCCTGTCTGGGAGGACTGGCGGGATTAGGCATGGCTTGGGTGATCACCCTGGGTGGCAGTCCTGTCCCATCGGTGTTGCCCGTGTTCTATCTCCCGCCCCAGGATCTCCTCATCGGTGTGGGATTGGCGCTCGTGTTGGGATTGATCACAGGTATCCTTCCGGCATTCCAGGCGATGCGCCTCCAGATTGCCGTGGCCCTCAGGAGGCATGCCTGATGAACTGGCTCTCACAAGTGTTGTCGGTAACCCTATTTAATCTGCGTACGATGCCCGAGCGCAAGGGTTCCGCCATTGCCACGGCAATCGGGATCGCGGGAGTGGCCATCGTGTTCACCGGAGTGCTCTCGATTGCCGAGGGCTTCCGGGCCGCGATGACGGTAACAGGACCGGATGACATCGCCATTGTACTGCGCAGCAGCGCGGACAATGAAATGACCAGCGGACTGTCCCGCGAGGAAACCCGTTTGATCGCCGATGCGCCGGGAGTCGCGCGCTCCGCCGATGGTCCACTCGCTTCCGCTGAACTCTTCGTGATGATCAATATCCCCAAACGCTCCACCGGTACCGATGCCAATGTACCCTTGCGTGGAATCAGCAAGATGGGTATCCCGGTCAGGGGTGACATTAAAATCATCGAGGGCAGGCAGTTCGAGCCTGGTCGTAACGAAGTGATCGCTGGGGCGGGAGCCGCCGGAGCCTTCGCTGGATTGGAAATTGGAAAAAAGCTCTTTGTTGGGCAGACCCAATGGGAGGTGGTGGGTATCTTCACGGGCGGAGGTGGATCGGCTGAGTCAGAGATCTGGACCGATGCCGCCGTGCTCCAACCCGCCTACCACCGTGGAGATTCTTTCCAGTCCGTTTATGCGAAGTTGGAATCACCTCAGGCCTTTCAACCATTCAAGGATTCACTCACCTCCAATCCGCAACTCAAGGTGAAAGCCCTACGTCAGACTGAATACCTGGCCGACCAATCCACCATGTTGACCAGTTTCATCAAGAGTATCGGTTTCCTGGTTGCGGCACTCATGGCGCTGGGGGCTCTGTTTGGGGCTTTAAACACTATGTATAGCGCGGTTGCGGCACGTACCCGCGAAATTGCTACACTCCGGGCGCTGGGATTCGGTTCTAGCCCGGTTATCCTCTCCATCCTGATCGAGTCGCTGGTGCTGGCGCTAATTGGAGGTGCGATCGGCGCAGCGTCGGCATATTTCGCTTTCGATGGATTTAAGGCCGCGACCATCAACTGGCAAACCTTCAGCCAGGTTGCCTTTGCCTTCACCGTGACTCCCAAGCTTCTGGCCGGGGCGATTCTCTGGGCAGTGGGTATTGGACTGCTGGGGGGACTTTTCCCCGCGCTCCACGCGGTACGGTTGCCTATCGCGGAGGCGTTGAGGGAGACCTGATGGGAACCAGGGGGAAGGGAGCGACCTCCGGTTTCATGATCTGTTGTTAGCCGGGGGCAAGGCAACGGGATTACATCACTTTTGTTTATTGAATGCCGCCACCCCCGGTGTGACCGCAAACCGGGGGCGGCGGCATTGAAAACTCCACGAACGATGCGATAACGTTGCCTTGCCCCCGGCTAACAATGGATCGTGTGAACCCGTGGATCCCCGCTTTCGCGGGAATCCACGGCGCGTCAATTCTTACACCAATTTCCACCCGTTCTGATATTCCCGCTTGATGAACCGTTCTGCTTCCGGCACATTGGTGACACGCAGGTTGGTGGAATCCCATTCGAGTTTCTTCCCGGTGCGGTAGGCGACATTCCCCAGGTGATTGGCTTCGGTCAGAAGGCCGGCATACTGGAAATTGCAGGTGGTCGGCGCCCCGGTCTTACAGGCATGAATCCATTCTTCATGGTGACCGATTGATTCTGGAATAAATGGCTCGGGAGGTTTGAAATCAGCGAAGGTCTTTTCTGGAAGGAGCTGGAGTTTCTCATAATCGGCCAAGAGCATCCCCTTCGAGCCGATGAATAATACGCCACTGCCCCATTGCGGGATTCCGTTTTCAGTCCAGATCTTGGGTTTGTTGAGTCCCTGGTACCAAGTCAGATGGAGTGCGGGCATATCCCCCCGGGGGCCATATTCATAGGTCACCTGCATGGAGGCCGGGGCGATTTCCGGGTGCGGGGTTGGTCCTTGTGCCTCGATGGTCTTGGGTGCATCCAGCTTCAATGCCCAGAAGGGCAGGTCGACCCAGTGGCTGCCCAGGTCGGACATGGTACCGTTTCCAAAATCCCACCAACGGTACCACTTGGGGCCGGGGAAATAGACATTGTTGAAGGGACGTTTTGGAGCCGATCCCAGCCACAAATCCCAATTAAGACCCGCCGGAATCGGATCAGCCTGTGTGGGACGCTCCTTGGTGAAGACAATGTCTTCGTTCTTTTTCGCTTCTTCTTCACTTGCTTGCCAGCCCCAGACACGTCCGGCCCAGACATGGACCTCAGTAACCGGACCGATTGCCCCGGTCTGGATCAATTCCACGACACGGCGATAATTATTTCCGGCGTGAATCTGAGTTCCCATCTGAGTGGCGACTTTCGCCGTGGCAGCTGCCTCCCGGATGATTCGCGCCTCCCAGATGTTGTAGGTCAGGGGTTTCTCGCAGTACACATGCTTGCCCAATTGGAGTGCTGGCAGGGTGGCGAAGGCATGGGCGTGTTCGCAGATACTGACCACCACGGCATCGAACTCTTGGGCGTGATCGTAGAGTTTACGGAAGTCCGTGAACTTCTGAGCTTGGAGATATTTCTCCGCCGCGGCGTTGAGGTTGGCTTCGTTTACATCACAGAGTGCCACGATGTTCTCTGAGGCAACGGAACTCGTATTAGAACCGCCCCGGCCCCCCGCGCCGATGATGGCGATGTTTAGTTTCTCATTCAAACCTTTTCCGTGCAATAGGGCGGGAGCGGCAAGGGTGGCTACTCCAGCCAGGGCGGAGGTCTGAAGAAATGACCGCCGGCCAATTTTTAAATTCGGTTCTCTATGGGATGTTGAAGACATGAGACACTCCTTGGGAAATCGTCATTACCGCGCAAGCGGCTCCACTGTGCCCTCACTTATCACGAACCATCCTAGCACACCCCTGCTGGGGCTGCCCATACGGGTAGATGACCGGGAATTGGTGATGGCTTCAGTATACTGGCGGAAACCGGGGTGGGATGAAAAAAACTCTACGGAATCCCTACACGTGCGTGTGAAAAGGAGTAAAGTCAAACTCGTTACTGCTGTGTATGAACCAACATGGTAGTGGTGATTGTACGTTGTTCACGCTTTAGCGTGTTGGGATCGCTCGCTGACTGTTGAATAAGAGTGTGACAATGGATTCAGTGTTATTTAACAGGCTGATAGAGAATGATAATAGATTGCACCACAGTCTGTTGTCTGTTGTTAGCCGGGGGCAAGGCAACGTTGATAAATCACTTGTTTGTGATTTAATGCCGCCGCCCCCGGGGGTTTGGAGTTCAACCTTTTAGTGGCAAAGGATGATGATATGAACCCTTCACAAGTTGATTTACATTTTCGAGGTAGTTCATGGTGTGGAGTCTTGATTGTTTCCGTGGGTCTTCTTGCCAGTTCTATGACCGCATTGGCGCAGGGGCTGGCGGAGCTGGCCACGCCACTGGAGGGCCGCAGTATGCGGACCAGTTCGTCCCATCGTCTTGAGGATGGCACTTATGACCCTAACAGCAATTGGGACAACTCCAATGTCAAGCCGGGCGATACCAAGGTGATGGCGGATTTAACGGGACCGGGGGAGATCACGCATATCTGGATGACTTTTCTTGCGCCTGATCCACAAGAATGGGCTAAGAATGGCGCCGCCAATCATCAGGAAATTCTGCTGCGCATTTATTGGGATGGGTGTGAGAATCCGGATGTCGAAGCCCCGGTGGGTGAGTTCTTCGCCTGTGGTTTCGGCCAGCGCATGGAGGTTAAGAGCCTGCCGGTGATCGTGGATGATGGCGACTCCTACAACTGTTTCTGGCGGATGCCCTTCCAGAAATCCGCCCGGATCGAGGTTGTCAATCAGAGTGTCAAGGATATTGCGCTGCTCTACTATAATATCGACTGGGTGCAAAAGACCATCGCGGCGGACACCCCTTATTTCTGTGCGCAGTACAACCAGGAGTTTCCGGTCACTCCCGGGAAAGATTACGTGATACTGGATGCCGAGGGAAAAGGTCATTATGTGGGCACCACCCTCTTTGTACGTTCACGTAGCCCGGAGTGGTTCGGCGAGGGTGATGAAAAGGTGTACATCGATGGGGAGGAAAAGGCTTCGATCTGGGGAACCGGCACCGAGGACTATTTCCTGGCGGCGTGGGGGCTACAGAAAAATAGTACACCGTATTTTGGTACACCTTGGGCCGAGGACTGGGGTGTGCTCGGTCAGCGTACGGGGGCATACCGTTGGCATATCCAGGATCCCATTCTCTTCACCAAGAGCATCCGCTTCACGATTGAGCATTATGGCTGGCTGCCCCCCGATGAGAATCCAAAAGGGAAACGGGATAGTTGGAATGAACGAGAGGATGACTTCGCTAGTGTGGCTTATTGGTATCAGACCGGCCCGGCGAAACGCTTTGCTCATGTTCCCTCGGCTAAGGAACGGGTGCTGCCAAGCCTCGATCAGGTTACGCGTGCCACGGATTTCATGGACGAGAAATACCATGGGCCCGGTTCTGTCACCAAACAGGAAGGTGAAACCTGGCCTGATAGCGGTCAGGTGTTCTTCCAACCAACCACACAAGCCGATGGTTGGTATGAAATTCCTTTCAATGTGCCGCAACGTGAGCCACGGCGTCTGATACTCCAGATGACTTGTTCGTATGACTATGGGATTTATCAGGCTTTTGTGGATGGAGTGAAGGTGGGTGAACCTATTGACCTTTATGCGGCGGAGACGGGGCTCAAGGAATTTCCGCTGCTCGATTTTTGGCCGGAGCAGGGCGAGCACAAGGTCCGTCTCGAACTGACCGGAAAAAATGAGAAATCCAAGAATAACTTCCTCGGAATCGTTTCGGTCCTGTCGCGTGAACGGCGGCCACGAGTCAAAGAATACGGCTACGATAAAGACAAGAACTGGAAAGAAAATCCTGTGCTGTATTGAACCGCTGCGTAATAAACAGGACCTTATCCTTATGACCTCACCCTCTCGGCCCTTTTGTGAGTGGGTGAGGTCATTTATTATGCAATGAGATCATGAAGGTTCCTGCTACCGTAGATCCATCGCTGAGTTGCAGACCATCCGTGTCGGATTTCCACAGATTAAAAAGGACTTTCCCATTCTGAAGACAAGCACGGGCATTGACATCGCATTCTGCCGCCGCGTGGATCGAGCCTCCAAATTCATTCGATAATCTAGCTTGATGAATGTGATATTTGGTGGCACGGAAATCATCGGTGCCGAATAAAGTGCTATCCTGACTACATGGCCATGGCAGAGAATTGGGATTTCCACCAGGAATGATGGGATACATATACCCATTCGCCGGAGGGGCCATTTGCGGATCATGATTAGCCCATGCGGTACCAACGGGACGTCCAATATGATCCGAGGGATAAACATCCCATTCCGTGGACCGGTTCCATTCGATACGCCGGCAGTCAGTGGTCAGGGGGAGACAGAGACCAACCTCACCGGCTTTGAAAGGCTTACCGGAATATGTGTATTGGTAATCGAATCTGGCGTTGCCATGCTTGTCGCAATTCATCTGTACATGACCAGTGAAGTTGGGGGAGTGATCTTTCATCAGGATGGTCACGGTGCCTGAACTGTCAGAGATCGATAATTCATCAATGAATCGCTTCTGTTGGCCCGGAAGATGAGTAATACTTGAAAGCATGGGTTCTTGATTCCAATGGCTGAGAGCATAGATGGATGGAAACTCCGCGAGGACAGGTGACGTGGTTCCGGTAGTTGAGGAGATGAAACCAGTGGTGTGAATAATAACCAATCCAAAATCCTCTCCCTGTATGGAGATGGTTGCTCCGTCGTCCCGCCATGTGGGTGGGTCATCCGATAGCGTTATTGTTTTCTCTGTCTGCCTGCTTCCAAGTTGGACACCAGTTGCAGTGATAAGGTGGCCATCGGGATGGGTAGCCCTGATAATGAGAAGTTGACCAGGGATGGTTTTCTCCGGGAGTAGAAGATTCACACTTCCTTGAGTCATGGGGAGAAGTTGAACATTGAATTCCTGGGCATTGGATGGCGGGCCGGTGACAGCAATCACTCCTGTGTCCGCGATTTCCCATGTCAGTTTAATCCCGGAAAGATCCGTGAAAGCATAGCGGTTCTCGATGGGTAGTGTGACAGAGGTTTGTCCAATGTCGAAAGGAACCTCTCGAATGGGTATTTGGATGGGTGAGAACATGCGCTTGACAATCCACCACTCGGTTTTGGGACGGCGCCAATCGTCGATAATGCCGTGAGAGCCAACAGCCTCCCAGATGGAAAGACCGGCGATCTTCTCAGACCAGAAAGATTGGTTGTAGCCGGAGCCGGGATTATTTTGACCGCGTGGGTGCCCCTGTGGAGTGGTCCAAAGCTCTTGTGCCGGACTCAATTTCTGCATGTGGTTGAACCAGTGGCAGTTGTTTTCCATGGCCCAGTATTCGCGGATTCCAGGATCTAGGTCGAGGTAAGGTTGCTTCCAACTCCCAACCAGCAGATACATCTCACCCAGAAGTATTGGCCGTGTGTCGTCAGCAATCCAGGGAGATGACTCGTAGGGGGGAGTTACATAATGCAGGTTGCCGATGTCAGTTGTCCGCCCATCGTCATCCCACTCATTATGGAAGTTTGTGAGCCGGGATGGATCCATTTTCTTCAGGAACTTGTGAGTGGCCTGATAGTTTACTGGAAGACGATTGGGCTGATGCCAAGGCTCGAACCCGCTCTCGTTAGCCAGTGACCACATGAATACAGACGGGTGGTTACGATGGTATTCCAGCATTGCCGCTGTCGGATCAAGGAACTTCTGAGCAAATACGGGATCATCTTCGCCCGGTACAAATCGTGTCCACATGAAAGGCGCCTCCACCTCCACATAGATTCCATACCGGTCGCAAGCATCGAGAAATTCCTTGGTGGGGGGGTAATGAGTGGTACGGCAATAATTAACGTTAGCATATTTCATGAGTAGCACATCGGCTACCGCATGTTTTGCCGTGCCCGATCGTTTTGTAACCGGATCATACTCATGGTGGCAGAGGCCATGCAGTTTAATGGGCTTCCCATTGATGAGAATCTGGCTGCCCTTGATCTCGATTTCCCGGAATCCAACAGTCTGAGTAATTTGTTCGAGGGTATTGCCATTCTGTTGTAGTACGATTTCCAGAGTGTAGAGGTGGGGCGTCTCAGCGTTCCATTTTTTGGGATCTGGTACGTAAAGTGTATGCTGGATGTGTACCTTGCCTGGCGTCAGGGTGGCTACATTGATTTGTGAATTGGCAATCGACACCACGGAACCGCTGGAATCTCTGAGTCCCAGATTCATCGAAATGTTCTCTTTAGGATTCGAACACGGATTGTCTAGGACAAGGTCGATCAGCAGTTGGGCGTCCTTGTAGTCTTTATCGAGACCAGTGTTGATATGTACTGATGCGACATGCACCGTGGGTAATGTGAATAACCGGATGGACCTGAGAATTCCTGTTTCTGGTGGATTTCCTTGCCTACGATAACCGTCAAATTGAATTGTATCGGCGAATAGATTCCGTGTTTGAGTCATCCGGAGATGGTTTATTTCCCCTGGGCGTGCCATTTTCGTGACATCATACTCGACTGGGCAGTAGTAATATTCCGTATGCCCCAGCTTCTGTCCATTGAGCCAGTAGGTGGTGCCGCCCTGGATAGCGTCAAAACGTAGAAAGAGACGTTTGCCGGAGAAAGAAGAGGGAATCTCGAAATCTGTCCCGATGGCGACAGTAGATGTGTCGGCAGTCACAATTCCTTGATTGGCCCACTGGCCTGGTACAAGCACATCTTGCCATCCAGGTCCATCGAGTCCCCATACTTCAGATTCTTCTGGGGCTATAGGATTGAAACGCCATACACCATCAAGGTTTATTATCTCGCAGCCATCTCTATTCTCTGGTATTGGCCGGAACTCAGGTAGCCATGTTTGGCTCACATCCACGATATGTGTCGAGGCTGTTACTAAATTGGTCTTGGAGATACCAGCAGCGATGTTGGTGATATTCAGATCCTCGTTGATACTGGCGGGAGAAGTTGTTGATGGTGGGGCCAAATCAATAAGTGCATTTTCCGCGTGATAAATACGTGTGAGCTCCTCGAAAGCTTGCTCACAGGCCTCTGTTGGCCGTCCCCCATTACCTTTGAGCTCACTGTCCAAAAGGGCGCGTAGATAGAGGATACGCCAACGCCATGAGGTTCGTGCCCAAGGTGCGAGGCGTGCATCAATATTCTTTACCGTAGCATAGGCTTCTTCCGCGCCAGGATCGTCCTGTGGTGTGGTCCCTTTGGATGGGAACCACCCTTTGTAGTCCTCTAAAAGACCAGGCCACCAACGAAAATGGTGATTGGCATCAAGGATCTGAATAACACTCAGTACATCATTGATGACATCGGGGGAGAACTCGAATGCAATGTATTCTTTCAGAATATCTTTGACTTCCCGTTCAGGATTCCAGAGGAGTTGTGTAAAGATGACTTTATTGATGTCCTCATAGACTCCCTCGGAGTAGGGGAAGCAACCGATGACCTTGTCCTTCACTGTGTTCCAGTAAACCACACACGCGGAAGGTTGTGGATTTGCACCGAAACCACCCCATGGCCACATGCCGTTCATGCTGATCTCTGGAAATCCAGTTAATGGCAGTTGCCCAGGCGTTTCCGAAGTAAATGCGGGACTGTGTGGTTCGGCGAGGAGGATGTTGGCCCACTCGGGGGGAGTGGCGAATTGTTTTGACAGACCAGCCCATTCTGCTGCATCGAAAAACCATGTAGACAGAATGATCTTGGCGCTTGGTGCTTTCGATTTGATGAGTTCTGCCAGGGGTTTCGCGGCTCTAAGAAAGCCACCATGGCCCCATGGCTGGCATCCAGCACAGCCGCAACCACCTGAATCGTAGGGCCAGATCCAGGCGTAAGCAGGATGCAGACCTGATGCCCAATCAAAAAGCTGGGCAAAATTGTCTAGTACATATCTCTGGCCCTCGGGCTTGCTGGTGCAGATGTCCGTGGGCATCTTGGCTCCGCGCATTCCCCCCATGTCTGCCCGAAGCTCGACAGGGCTGTTACCGTAACCTTCATTGGCGACTACGCCAAAACCAATGTCCATTCCTGCATTGCGTGCCGCTGAGCAGATCTCATGAAGGCGTGTTCGAAATAATACCGCCTCGGGATCATCCCATCCGTTGAAATGATGCATGTCATACCAGACAATGAGTGTGTTGACTCCCCACAACGCGAGATCCTCAATATAACGCTGCACCTCGGTCAGTGGAGCGTCATGGTAATAATTGTGGAAATGAGTTGCGAAATAGATGCCGCGAATTGCTTTTCCTGGAGTTGAGACTCCACGCCAATCACCTGGTGTAAATCCATCCGAAGAATAACGTGAATCCCGTAGTAGTTTTCCTATTCCATATAACAGGCCGCGAGCGCTTTCGCTCTGGATATGAATTGTACCGGGATCATTTTCGGTGATGGCATAACTTTCACCAGGGGGAGTGGACGCAAACTCGAGAACCACTGTGAGCGGCGCATCCTCTGTTAGGGTTACCCGCGCGGGGCACCGGGCTGTCACATGCCGTTCAAATAAATCCGCGATATTTGTTATAACGGGATTGTTCCCTGGTGGCAGGATTAGGTGTACCATCTTGATTGGATCGTGAGGGGTTGGGTTGTCTATACCGGCAACAAGCGACGATGCAAGTAAGATAGACAAATAGAGCATGATTACACCTCCAGATACAATATCAGTACTACCCGGTGATGAATTGAGCCACACCTGTCGCTACATCATTCCTCCAGAGCACAAAAGGGTCGGATGATGCTTATTGCCAATGGTACTCTTTCTCGATCCAATGGAGGAGCGCTTCAACGTTGATTGCGCTTTCCCAGGGACGGCAGCGCGTTCCAGCGGGTTTGTGATTGCGGTAGTATTCCGACCACGCGCCCGTAGCATCCGCAAGTTGGATGGTTTTCTCGTAGAGCTCACGGGCCATCGGATGATTCAGTTCGGTGAGCGCATAAAGCAGAAGACCATAGTCATAACCAACGGAAACATCGCTGTCAGGACGCGAAGGCAATTTTCCTGTTTGCTTGTATGCGTGAACGATCTCCTCCACCTGTGGAAGGAGTTCCTTTGTTTCGAACAAAGATGTGTGGAAGTAGATGGGTGTCAAACTGACTGATTGGAGAATAAAGACCTTCGGCTCAACTCTTGGCAATGAAACCTTAGGGAGACACTGTAAGCACACATAGCGGCCTTCATCAGTCCTGAGTGTCCACTGGACTGTTACACATGCCTCGCATACGCCATGACGGACGATTGGCAAAGAACGCGGATCCAGGCTACGTTCTGGATTGTTGGTAATCAAGCGGTCGTTATGCCAAAAATTCTCCCGGAAAGAATCACGTACACGGTTCAAGGTCAGACGTTCGTTTTCAATGCGTTCGCGTGGCCAGATTCCTTGTTCCGCGGCAAATTCGAGTAACATCTGTCCACTGTCGATGAACAGCAACGTGGCCTCAGCTGATCCATCATTGAGTACCGTGCGAGGGAGGATTCCACCTGCCACATAGGTTTCGTCGCCATTGAACGGCAACATGTTCTTTATCAAATGACGTTGCTGAACCGTCCAGGCCCATTCCAGCATGGGAAAAATATGCTTGACAAACTCGGTGTCTCCTGTACGTGCCAGGTAATCAAAGGCCTGTAGGGTGATATAGCCGGTGAGTTCGACATCGTCATTTTCGTGCACATGGAACAAACCAGGAATGCCAAATGCCTGCGCGTTAGAAATATGACCGAAAGTATCAAAGACGTTGAAATAAAAACTTAGGATATCGCGTGACATTTCCGCATGACCTAGAGAAATGAGGCCGCGGTGAACACCATATTGATCACGTACATAACCTAAATGATAGGGGTATCCGGCCAATACACCACCCTCAGCCGCCTGTTGGGCCTTGATCATGACCGCCACATCATCCAAAATCTGCAACAGTTGTGCCCGCATGGGTATATTGTCTGGCAATTCCTTAGTGAAATTTCTGCCTTTCGATGTGAAATCGGACCACCATGATCGTGTGTGTGACAGTAAAGACGTATAATCTTCGGAGAGGACCGCCGACATGTGCTCCATACATGTGACCAGTTCCGGCCCGCCTGTCACATACAGGATGCTTTGGCCGGGACTGAACTTGAAAACTGTTCCATCTCCTGCTTGATTGGATACCGCATCAACCTCGCCTTGCCAGGCAAACTGATGGAAGAATGCAAATGGAATAGGATAGAGGCCGAATGGTACGCTGGGCTTTCCGATGGGTGTCTCAATAAGGAAGCCGTCTTTTGCACCCGCCTTCTGCATCATTGCGGCATTTCCTGCAATGCGCAGACCGGATTCAGGATAGAAAACAAATTCAAGCGGAACTGTTGTCTCAACCCGGCGCACAAAGCAGGGATGTTCATTGTCGACGAAATCGGTCATGACCGCTATGGGAGCCCCCTCTGAAAATATACGGTGTTCCCAGATCGCCGTGCCGGTCACACGCCGTGATTGACATGTAACGCCGTCCTGTTTCAAACTGATCCGGCCGATATTCGTCGTGCTGTATGGGGAGCCGAAGATCTGGATGACATCGGGTCCCTGGCCATAGACGCACAACCGCCCATTCCCCAGGCAATGCACGCTGCCGTTGATCTCATTGGGAGCCCAATCGCGGGGTGAACTCCATACCGCATCTGGCAGGGGACCCGGAAGACCGGCGGCACATACGGTTGAACAGCCACAAGCGATCCCCGCTGTCACAAGAAGAATAATCGAAGACATTCTCGATTCATTCATGAACATTATATCTCCAGTCTGGTTTCTCCAAAATGAAAGGCGGGCCAAGACAAGCTCACATACCCGCGGTACACATGGCAGTATACTTTAAACAGCATATCGAGTGTAAAGGCCCCTCTATACCAACAGGAATGAGACAG
>CAYRBI010000116.1:0-19182 GCA_964422415.1 uncultured bacterium
ATAAAAACAATTACCCCCCCAACCCCCCCCACCCAACCCCCTAATCCCCCCCCCCCCCCCCCCGGGGGGGGGGGGTGGGGGGGGGGGGGGGAAATTTCCTTCTCAACCCAAAGTCATCCCCCATCATACCCCCTTCGTCCTCCATTAGAAGTGCGGAAGAGTCGGAAAAGTAGCTTTTGTTGTCTACGGAGTCTGTCCGGGAGCATGTCCTAGAGCAGTCAGTAAGGGACCGAATTTGGCCACACTGTCTTTAAGGCCACCTGACCGGTTCCGTTCCAACCAGATCTGGCGGTACTCGGGAAGAAGGACTTCGAGCTCCGTGGCGAGACTGTTCTTCACCTCGGTGGGAAGATTTTCGGTGCCCACGCCCCCAGCCTCGATCCTGGCCAGTCCAATCTTGCAAGACAATTTTACCAACTCCGCGCCCATGTTGAACTCGCGGATTAACAGGTCTGCATCAGGGCAATGCATATCGGCCTGGGAGAGGTTAGCCATGACCTTGTCAACATACGCGAGAGTCTCTTCCAGATTCTCTTTCTTCATGTTCTCGTAAACAGTGCCCTTGAAATCGCCATCGATCTTGTGCTGGAGGAGAGAGTAGAAAAGGGTATTGTTCCCAATCGTTACTCCCGTCTGTTGATAGGCATTTCCCAAGTCCCATGCCAGCCGTCCCATAACTCCGGCATGGTCTTGGAAGAGGTGAATATCCAGGGCTTGGGGGATGTTGAGATCACGGTTTGTCTCAGGACACCAGGAGACCGCCGCGCCATAGGCGAAACCCACATAGGAAACCGGCAGGAACTGCCAATGGCCACCATCGCCCCAATCAGTTACCAGGTATCCAATCGCGCCGTTTGCCTTGCCATTCTCAGCGGCGTTGAGCAGGTTCTTAACCGCGTTGTCAGTCCGCCCCACCAGGGTGTTCCAGGAGGAGGTTCCTGGGCAGACATAGAAGGGGATTCCGGATTCCGCGAATTTCTTACCATGATCCGCGAAAGGATGATCCGCCTCGTAACCCCATTCCAAGGCGATGATGTCCTTGGGGAGTTCCGGGATCAGTTCCGGGTGCTGCATGATGATGTCGCCCCAGAACATCATCTTGATCCCATGCGCGGTCACCAGATCGTGAATTTTGAGCAGGAACTCCAGATAGACTCTTCCAGCCCCGCGTGCATCGACATCCGCCTTACTTCTGCCCTTGCCCAGTGACCAGGTCTCATCACACCCGACATTGAAGAAATCGCTGTTGAAGTTTGGTAACAGGTCGGCATACAGACCCCTCAAATGTTCGATCGAGGCGGGATCCACCGCGCACAGGTCCGATCCACCCTCGGGTATCTCGGCGAGGCGACGGTACTGGGGAAACTTGAGCCAACGTTCTCTGTGGCCGAAGGAGTTCTGGTTGGGGACCAGATCGATATAACGGTCAGCGCAGAAGGTATCCAGACTTTGGATCTGTGTGGGCGTCATTGGGGAGGCATCCTCCCAGACCACGGGGTGATCACGGTAGGCGAAGGTGTGCTCGGTATAGAGCTGCACCTCGTTATATTTCATCTCCGCGAGTTGATCCACCAAGGTATAGAGCGTTTCCATCTCTGGGACCTTGTCGCGTGAGATGTCCAACACGACCCCGCGCCGCATGAAATCGGGCCAATCCTCGATGTGCAGGAAGGGCAGCTCCCCGCCAAGAGCATATTGGCGGACTATCTGACAGAGCGTCATCATCCCGTAGTATAGGCCGGGTTCGTCATGGCCGGTGATCCGGACTCCACGTTTGTTGATATCCAGGATATACCCCTGTGGATGCGGGATCGCATTGGGATTGAGACATAGCTTGGCTGAGGGGCTGGGAGTTTCCGGGGGAAAGACCTCGAACCAGTGATTTCCCAACTGATCACTTGACTCTTCGGAGACGTCCTCGAAGGTTAAGGTGGGAGTGACAGGTAAGGAGTACTCGCCACGCAAGACCTTGATTTCACGTGGAAAGGGGACCAGAACAGGCATTGGTTGACTTGAATCAGAGGCCATGGATTTCTTCTCCTGGGTGCAACATCCTGGGATTGCCGCTGGTATGGCCAGCTGTGTGGACCAAGCCAAAAGGACAACGGAAAGCAGGGTGTGAAACCACCCTGAGACAAGAATCCTTCTCATATGAGGTGTCTCTCCTTCCATGCCAGTGTAAGGTGACGGCAGAGGCCGGACAGCTGGGCGGTCCATCTACATGGTAAAGATCATCCCACAAAGCTCTATAAGGTGAGAAGGCGTCTCTCTATTCCAGCGGCCAAGAGCCCAAGGAAAGGTTATCGGTCTGGGAGTATGGGGATGAAGTGGCCGGATGAAGTTTCTTCCTCTTGTGAAGGAAGACTCCGGAGATAATCCACCGTCTCCTGGAGAAACTTCTTTATCTCCTCCATTTGGGAGCGTTCATCCAGCGAGAAGAAAAGATCCTCCATCTGGAAGGAGCGTTCATAACGCCGGGGTTGGATTTCCTTCACCTGGGCGAGGAGACACTGAGAAGGGAGAACCCGGTCGTGAATCTGATAAAGGAGCAGCCGGGGGCGGTCGATGTGATAACCAATCCAGTCAATTGGTGCTGCGGGAGCCACCTGGATTGAGAATCCACTGAAGGTCAGCCCCCCACCCGCGCGGATGATGGGGAGACCACACTCGGTCAGCACGGTTTGCAGGTGAACCAACAGATTGAGCAGATCCCGCATCCCCTCGAGCAAAGAGGCGCGGACTCTGTTATCGGGGCTCATCCGCCTTATACCGGATCCGCGCGCCACGTACTTGCGAAACCGGTACCACAATCGAGAAAGCGCCACCGGGCGCTCCCTCAACATTCAACAGGTGGTCGACAAAATCGAGAGCCTGCTCGAGTTTTTCATCATCCCGGATCAAGGAGAGCAGAACCTTACTGTTGGGTTGGTTCCCAGCAAACATCTTACGGAAGCCGGCGAAGATGGGTATCTCCCGGCCCAGCACACTTCCCATCCCCACGGAGTCCACGATGGTGGCGCCTGGGATCTCCAGTTCGATGAATCCCTCCAGCAACTCCTCAAGCTTCTCGACACGATTCAGCACGACGATCAGCAAGTGCATGGCGGCTTGATCCCTTAGAACAGAGCCTCTTCTTCGTTAATGCAGCGGAGAACCTCTTCCGGGGATTGCATTGAGAGAAGACGGTCTCTGAATTCAGACTGCTTTAATAAGCGCGCGGTGCGCGATAAGACTTTCAACTGCTCCTTGTCGGCATTCTCTGGACCACCAATCACGATGAACAGGAAGACCGGTTCGCCATCCAGAGCGTCAAACTCCACACCTTTCTTGCTTTTCGCCAGGAGAATGAAAAGACGTTCGGGGCCATCATAACGCGTATGTGGGATCGCGATCCCCCCTCCAATTCCCGTACTGATAAGGTTTTCGCGTTCGGAAAGCCCTTTGAAAAGGGCCTCCTTGTCCGGCACAAGCCCCAGCTTCCCGGCGTAATCGGCGACTTCTCTCAAGACCTCGTTTTTAGTGGATGTTTTGAGATCGAGGATGATCTGTTCGGCTTTCAAGTAATCAATCAGCTTCATCTGTTCATGCCCCCACGCAACACCTTGGTCACCTCTCCAACCCATACCGTACATATTCTGGTTCGTGAATACTTCTCTTGGTCAGGAGATTTTTCCCTCGCGTCCCAGAATCTTCAGGGAAGGTAAGAATAGTCCGCAATTCTCTCCGCGAAAAGGTCATAATTCTCTTACTTGCCATCTTGTATGAGAATGATCTCAGGCTAACCTATACACCAAATGAGAGGAATCTACCGGTGAACGACGAACGAAGACAGTTTACACGGATCAGTATCGAGTATCCCATTATCCTCAAGAGATCCTCGGGTGAGGAGGTTCCAGGAGTGGTTGTGAACCTCTCCCTTAAAGGGCTCCTAGTCCATCCCGAAGGTCATGTCGACGCGGGGGAGGAAGTGGCCTTCCACTTCACGAAGTCGGAGAATACACCCACGATTCCTATCGTCGGGAAGGGTGTGGTAGTCCGCCTGGAGGGGAATGAAGAGATTGGCTTGCGGCTTACCGAGATTGATATCGAGGGTCTCTCACACTTGAGAAGACTGGTCGAGTTGAACATCGGGGATTGCGACAAGGCTTTCGCCGAGACCGCCAAGTGGTGGGCGGATTCCTGATCCGAGCCACAACCCGTGTCCATGCAGCGTAAGACGACCCGCCTCACCGCGGCGGCGGTCAGTCATTTCTATCCGGATACCCCCACGGATCTGGAGCACTTCTTCGCGAAGGTTCTTCCCACCCTGAAAGAGCACTGCCGTGTGTTGGAGGTTGGGGCAGGCCATGGAGCCGTGACCGGCCTTGATTGGCGGGGACAGAACCGGCGGATCATTGGAATTGATCTCGATCCACGAGTGGGATCACACCCATTTCTGGATGAGGCGGTCCGTGCGGATGTTTTCTCTTTGCCTTTTCCAGAGGAGACTTTTGATGTGGCTGTATCGGTCTTCCTGATGGAGCATTTGGCGGATCCCGCCAAAGCCCTCCAGGAGATTCACCGTATTCTCAAACCGGGTGGCGTCTATCTGGCCAAGACACCGAACAAGGATCATTACGTAGGCTGGGCGGCGCGTTTGACCCCAACCGCCTTTCATAAGTGGTATAATGCCCGCCGGGGACGATGTGCTGAGGATACCTTCGCGACTTTCTACCGGTACAACCGGTGCGAGGATATCGAGAGAATTTCCCGCGCGGCGGGTTTTGAGGTTTCAAGTCTGGAAGGATTCGAGGGAGTTCCCGAATACCTGTTGTTATCCATATTCTTATTCGTGCCCGGTTGGCTGTATGAACGCTGGACCAACAGGAAACCAGAACGGAAGAGATGGAGAGCGAGCCTTGAGGTGATTCTCAGAAAACCTCTGGCCGAGTAGAAAGATGAAGAAGACACACCCTTTGAAGCGTATTGTTATTAAGGTCGGGACAGCGTTGATCGATTCGGAGAAAGACGCCTATGACAAGACCGTGGTGGGTGGGCTGGCGCGCGGCATCACGCGTCAGATGCAAGCGGGCCGTGAGGTGGTCTTGGTCTCCTCGGGAGCGGTTGGCGCTGGCCGCCGGAGGATGGAGTGGTCCAAGGATCAGGCCAGCCTTATCGACCGCCAAGCCCTAGCCGCGATTGGCCAACCCCGTCTGATGGGTTTTTACACGGATGTGTTCGGAAAACTTGGTATCCCGGTGGCGCAGATTCTTCTCACCCGGTTGGGCCTGGAAACGCGTGAGCGTTATCTCAACGCGCGCCATACAATTGAACGGCTCCTGTCTTGGGGCGTGCTCCCGATTATCAACGAGAATGACACCGTCGTCACCGAGGAACTTCAGTTCGGAGATAATGACCGTCTCGCCGCTGTCGTGGCAGGGAAGATCAAATCCGATCTCTTGATTTTATTCACCGATGTGGAGTCGGTGTGGGATGAGAATAAACAGCCCGTGAAACGTGTCTGGGAGATCTCGACTGGGTTGCTCGCGGCAGCGGGGGGACCCGCTTCGGTGCGCTCGCGGGGTGGAATGAAATCCAAACTCCGTTCAGTCCAGGAAGCCATGCTAATGGGCGTTTCGGCGGTGATTACCTCGGGGCGCATCCCTCATGTACTCGACCAGATATTCGAAGCCTGGCCGGAGATGTCGGATCCCACCCGCGACCCCCCAGAGGGTGTGCCGGGTACCTGGTTTATCTCTCACCACAATGGATTAGATGGACGCAAACGTTGGATTTTGGCGTGCCGTTCTTCCAGTGCGCGGATTGTGGTGGATGATGGAGCGCGTTTGGCTTTAGAGCGTGGAGACCGGAGTCTGTTGCCCTCTGGTGTGGTCGAGGTTAAGGGTTCATTCATGATCGGAGATCCAGTGACCATCTACTCGCTCGTGGATGAGCCCATTGCCCAGGGGTTGGCCAATTTGTCATCTTCGGAGCTCTCCCGTTTCAAGGGGTTGAGTACCCAGGAGGTTCGCGAGGGCATCGGCCGGAGTGTCAAGAACTGCGTGGCCGTGCACCATGATGACATGGTTCTGATTGCAACTCCGCAGTCGGATCTGGCTGGTCAGGTTCCAGAATAGGGCCGAGGTTGGGAGTGACTTCTACTCCCCTCATATACATGAGGAGGTTTTTTTCATGAACTGCTTTAACACCCCAAGAAAAAATGTGTTTCCTGCCCGGACAATCTCCCTCATACTCCTCCTTGCCTGTTGCTCCTTGTTTCTACTAACCACCACACAGGAGGTTTCAATGGCTGGAGACCAGGACAAACTTGATCAAGTGCTGGTGGTGGGATCCCTCAAGAAGCTCAGCGGAGGGTGCCAATTCAATGAAGGGCCGGTTTGGCATCCAGATGGGTACCTGCTGTTTTCCGATATCCCCGCTAACCGCATCAACCGTTGGGAGGAAAAAACTGGAAACACGGTCTTCCGTGAGCCCAGCCAAAGCTCGAATGGCCTTACCTTTGATACCCAGGGGCAGCTCCTTGCTTGCGAGGGTGGGGCTCGCCGTGTAACCCGTACACTCGCCGATGGTAAAATCGTGGTTGTGGTTGAACACTTCGAGGGGAAACGTCTCAATAGCCCCAACGATGTAGTGGTCTCCCAGAAGGGAATCATCTATTTCACCGACCCTCCCTTTGGAGTCGATGAGAAACAGCGTGACCTCGATTTCCAGGGTGTCTATTCGGTTCAGCCCGATGGCAAGGTGAACCTCTTCTACCGTGGCATGAACCGTCCCAATGGCCTCGCGCTCTCTCCAGATGAATCGGTTCTGTACGTGGATGATACTGAGGAGAAGTTGGTCAATGCTTTCACTCTCAAAGCGGATGGCTCGGCGGCGGGAGAACCCACTGTTTTGGGGCGTCTGGATGGCTGGGGCGCGGATGGGATGAAGGTGGACACTCAAGGGACTGTTTTTGTGACGGGCCCGAATGGTCTCTATGTTTGGGACAAGCAGGGTGGCTGGATGGGACGCTTGGAGGTTCCTGAAATTCCCTCGAACTGCGCATTTGGAGGCGCTGACTCGAAGACACTTTTCATCACCGCGCGATCTTCTCTTTATGCAGTCCAAACAAAGTTTCCTGGGATCCATCCCGGCGGGTGGAAGTAATATAAACCTCACCCCTCTGCCCCCCTCTTCTCCGAGGCGTGAGAGAAGTACACCCCCCGCCTAGTGGGAGAGAGGAGCGGAGGGACGAGGTCATCTCTGGAGCCTGGCTCCGTTAAGGATTCAGTTGTTGTATGGGAGGCTGCCATGTCTTTCCGTAGATTCCCGGTCCTGTTTGTCAGCCTGGTTGTTCTGGCCTGTTCATCGTCGTTTGCTCAAACCACCAGTGACAATCCACGCTTCACCGAGGTCGGGAGCAAGCTTGATCAGGGCGGGAGCCTGTATGTTTATCTGGATGTAAAGGAAAAAGTCCGTCAGATCTTCGAAACCGCCAAGGCCTTCATTCTAGCCTCGGATGACAGTGAGGCCTCTAAGCAAGTCCTCACAATCGCCGAGCAGGTGATTGATTCTCTGGGACTTTTCGCTATCGAGGACATCGGAATCAGCGCGGCTCAGGTAGGGGAAAATTACCGTCTCAAAGACTATGTCCGGATTCCGGGCGAAAGGAAGGGTCTCTTCAAGGTTCTTGGTGGCGCTCCACATGCACTCGATATGATGGGACAGGCCCCAGAGAACACGGTCTTGTTCCGGGGATTCGATTTCGATCTGTCCGCTTTGTATGAACTTGTCCGTGAGGTGGTTCTGAAGGTGGGTGGGCCGGAAGCATTGGTCAATGTAGATGAGACGCTCAAGAATGTGGGTGAACCCTTGAAGGCCGATGTGCCCGCGGTGATACGCAGCCTGTCCGGCAAGTGGTCTCTTTTCTTGGTTCTGGATGACGCCACCAAAGTTCCGGTTCCAGGTTTGGAGCCAGCGGTGCTTGTTTCCCGGCCTAGTCTGGGAATCGTGATTGGAACTCAGGATGATACCCTTTACAGATCACTCGGTGGTCTGATCACCACCCCAGAACGGATTGAGACACTATCCAATGGGACCGAGGTTAAAATTCGTGACATCCCCGTCTCCTCTTCGGATGATATGGCCTTGTCTCCACGGCTTGCCTTTGATGGGAAGCAGGTCATTTTGGTATCACATGCGGAATTGTTGGATTTCTCGCTCGGACGAGCTACTAACAAGCCGACACTGGCTGACAACGCCGACTTCAAACGGTTCATGGCAGACCTTCCTCAGGAAGGAAATGATGTAGTGTTCCTCAGCCCGCGCTTGTGGACTACGGTGCAGACAGTGCTCAAGAGCATTTCCCCCGAATTGACCGGAGAAGGTCCCATGAATCCCAAGGCCATCGCCGCTCTAGTGGAGGGAACCCCACTGGCAACAGGACTTGTGGCAGTGCGTGTGAACGATCAAGGTGGCCTTTATGTGGCCGTGAGTTCCCCCTCCGAACTGGGACTCGCCACCCTCTTGGGGGGTGGAAAACGGGCGGAGGCTGCACTCGAGGCGATCTTTGACAATACCCCTGAGGCAGCGGAAAAGGAGAAAACCGAGAAGCCTTAAATGGATGGGAGATCTGTTGTTAGCCGGGGGCAAGGCAACGGTATTCGATCACTCGTATGAATTGTAATGCCGCCGCCCCCGGTGGGTGTCACACCGGGGGCGGCGGTATTTAACCGCGAGGGACTGAGGAAACGGCCTTGCCTTGCCCCCGGCTAACAACGGAAAACGGACGAGGTGTGTCAAGCAATGGCCATTTGCCCACTATGTGGACATCCTCTCCACCATCCAGTACATCCCCGGTGTGGTGAAGAACAAGCCGTGTTCTTTGACCTTCCCGCCGGTGGCTGCCTCCCAGGTGCGCGCGTAGTTCTCCAACTGCGGACGGTAGTATTCAATGAGGGCGGGCAGTTCGCTTTCCACCGCGTGGTCTGTTTTGTAGTCGACAATGACCCAGCCATCGGACTCTTCAAAGACTAAATCCATCTGGCCACGCAGAATGGAGGGGATTTCTTCCTCGCCTTCCCGGACGATATGAAAGGGAACCTCGGCCAGGCAGTGAGGACTCTGTTGGGCACGTTTCCAGATCTCCGACTGACGTACTGACTCCACGATTTCAACCGCATACGGGACAAGACTCACAGCCAGGTCATACTCCATGATTGCCGCATGGGCGGCGGAGTGCAGGTCACTGCCTGGATGCCTCATGGCGAGCTCCAACAGGGAATGAATCACGCTTCCCCAGTCCGGTCCAAGACCTCCGACGCTGGATATGGCGGGGTGAGGAATCTTCGAGAGCTGCTTGGCTGCACTTATGCGGTAAGTGGCCGTGGTGGTCTTCTCCCAACGCTGGGCGATCTCTTGTGCGGCTGCCTTCCATGCTTCTGAGGGGATATCGAATACACCTGCTTGTTGTATTTGGGATACGGTGAGTTCGGAGAGGCGGGGAAATTCACTCAGGTGTTTCTTAAAGAAGTTCCAATGATTCTTCTCCTCGGATTTGTTACGAAGCGTGATTACGAGCTGGCTTCCCGCGCGGGTGGCGGCAACATAAAGGAGACGGGTCTCCTCCGCCGCTTTGAACTTCTGTTCCTCTTCATCGAGTTTCTCCCAGTTCACCGGTTGTGCGAGCACTTGGCTCCATCCACGACGCCCCGGTTCGGTACTCACCGCGAGATAACCCAACACCCTCTCGCCGCCACGGGTCACATGCAGCACCACTGGGTGTTCTACCTTGCCAGTTGGATCCGCCAGGAACACAACCGGCGCCTCCAATCCCTTCACCTTATGCAGATTCATGATGCGGACTACATCGCCGGTGCCGGGACGAATGGAGATGGCATCCTGTTTTTCCTCCTCGGTCACCAACCCTTGAAGTACCTCCACCAGGGTAGCAAAAGACCACAGCATCGCGTCGCGTGAGCGCAGGATCTCCACCGCTTTCGCGAGCGCACCGGCTTGTTCTTTCCCCCCCAGACGTGCCGCCGCTTGAGTCATCAGCCCCAGGTCATCGATGATGCGCTCAACCGCCACCACCACCGGCAAGGCATGGATCCATTGGGTATACCTCTTCAAGCGGCCATATACATCTTCGAAGGCAGCTGAGGTTTCATCATCCAGATTTTTGGGGACACCCGCTTGGAAATTGAATTTCCCGCCTACTTTGTGGAACTGGTACAATTGCGAGTCCGAGAGGCCGGACAATTCGCCCCGCAGGACAGTTACAAGAGCCACCGGATCATCGGGCCGTGACAACGCCACCAGGCAGTCAGTGAGTAACGCTAGATCCCGGGTTTCATTCAATCCAGTTCCCCCAGTCACTTCATGTGGAATCCCCCGCGCCCGCAAGGCCGCGGCATATTGGGACAAGTGCTTCCGTCCACGGGTCACGATCAGGAAATCACTGGGACGTGCATGGGAACTGATCCCAGCGGTCACCTCCTTGGGAGAACGTGGCATGGGAACCTTGTTCTTGATCGTGGATTCGATAAGAGCGGCGATCTGCATCGATTCCCATGCGACAATCGTCTCGTTCTGTTTGCAGTCATCAGGAATCTCCAGAACCGCGATGGAAGGCGTGTCCGGCTCGGTCACATCCACTCGTCCCGGCTGTAGATCCACATACTCTGGAGAGTAAGGATCATCCGGACCAGCGAATTGGCCTTGAAATACACTATTGGCCCATTTCAGGATGGAGGGCACGGTCCGGAAGTTGGAGGAGAGACGCACCACCTTGCCGTCCGTCTCCTCGATGATCTTACGGACCTCGTTGTAGGTCTCGATATCCGCGCGCCGGAAACGGTAGATCGACTGCTTGGGATCTCCCACCACGAACAACGAGCCGGGCACTGGACGGCATTTCCGCCAATTGGTTTCATTGCCATCTCTAGCGGTCAACAACAGCATCACCTCGGCCTGGACCGGATCGGTGTCCTGGAACTCATCGACAAGGATGTGTGTGAACCGTTTCCGGAAATAGTCCCGGATGTTGGGCTTGTCACGCAGCAATCCCGCCGCGAGCATCAACAGATCTTGGAAATTGAGCAGCCCGTTGGTTTCTTTCAACCGCTGGTATTCCCGGGCTCCCTCCTCAAGCACTTTCATCGCGGTCCCATAACGGTATTCACGCCATTGCCTCAAGAGAGGAGCGGCCACTGTCTCCGAGAATGCATCCATCCGGGCCTTCTCGGCCTTCGCCATCTCTTTGTCCGGCCATTGCTTCTGAATAATGCTGGCTGGATGAAACACTTCGAGAAGTTCCATGATCTCAGAGATCTGTGATAGGTTCGTGTTCCGCAAGAAGCGTGGGATCTTGCGGTAAAGAGGAATCAAGTTGTCGTTGCCTGGTTCGCCTTGGATCTGGGGCAGGATCTCTTCGATGTGACGGACATATTCAACGATGTCCTTGATTACATTCTGAGTTTCGGGAAGGGGGACCGGCTCCGTGGGCCATTCCTCCACATCGGGATAGAGGACATAAGTCTCGTAGGCATATTTCAGATCGGGAAGGGATAGTCCCAATTCAACGAGATCATCCAGAACTGGGTCACTCTCCGCATGGAGACGCACCGCCATCCGCCGCCAGGCCTGCTCGCGTAGGGAGGCATCGGCCTCCTCCTCGAGCTCCTGGAACTCCAGATCGATGCCCGCCTCCACGGGGCGTTCTCTCAAGAGCCTGCCGCAGAAGGAGTGTACCGTACCGATGAAGCATTGCTCCACACGGCTCAGGGCCTCGCTTAGGCATATCTTCTCATTCCCCATGGCGGTTTCGGCGGCACGTTTGAGTTCGAGCGCGAAGCGTCCGCGTAGCTCGGCGGCGGCTTTCCGGGTGAAGGTGACCGCCGCGAGGGTTCCAGTCTTGCACTTTCCCTCGGCCAGGAGACGTACCATGCGTCCCACCATGCAGGTGGTCTTCCCGGTTCCAGCCGCAGCCTCCACCAGGAGGGTGGTGTCCAACTGGCGCAGGATACTCTCCCGTGCGGCCTGATCTGGAAGAAGAGGCTGTGTGGTGTCAGTCATTACTAATACCCCTCAATTCCCGCATGTGCGCCAACTCCTGATTCTCTGGGTTCTCCAGCTTTACCCGGCTCTGGCTCAGGACATCCTCTATTGGCGAACAGATGGGTCTGTAGTCACAGTAACGGCAATCATCTTCAGCATTCGTTGCCAGGAAGGCTCCACCGCTGACGATCCCGCAGAGTTGTTGAATGATCTCCATTCCTTCTTTTAGATCTTTTGCTTTCCAGGTGATCCGGTTTCCCCGCGCTCTCTTGCCTGGGAAGAAGAAACCAAAGTCCTCAACTGTCTCATTTTTCATGACGCTCTGTACCAACTCCACATAAAGCGCGTGCTGGATCAGGCGGCCTTGTTTGTAGGGCATGTCCTTTTCGTAATAGGAATCTCCTCCAGTCTTGTAGTCCCAGATCTGGATCTTTCCCTCCCGGGTCTGGTCGATCCGGTCGATCCGTCCGCGCGCCCGGAATGAAGATCCACCGGGGAGAGTGATCCGGATGGGCTCGGTGGTGTCCAACTCGGTGGGATTGTCTTGAGCATGTTGTCCCAGGGAAGCTTCGAGATAGACCGGGGTGCCTGTGTCCGCATACTTCTCCTCCTCGGTCAGGAACACGCGGGCCACGATCTCGAACTCACGTTTCTGCTTGGCATACGCGGACTCGTTGAGAGGCGGAATGATTTTTTCCGCATGGGTGAGATGCTTGTTCAAGATTTCGAGCAAGGTTTCCCAATCGTTGGTCAAACTGGGTTTCTTCCCAATGCTAATAAAACCCGCCATGAATTCCCGGAAGACCTCATGGAGAAGGCTCCCCGTGGCGAGTGGATCGAGCCACACATCCGGGTCCAGAGCGGTCTCCTTGGGGAGTTCGATGTGCAGCACATAATGGAAGAAATAGGAGAGTGGGCACTTGCCGATCATCTGAAGCCCATGAGCCGATAACACTGGTCCCTCCGGCCGGCATGGATCGAGTTCATCCTGGATGCCCAGATACCCATCGTAGGAAGTGAAAACATCTCCGTTCCTGGAGGTGAGAGCTACAAGCCCCCGATGCAGGTGAGGGAAGCGTGCTGTGGCCACATCTAGGGCCGTGGTGTTCTCAGGACGGGAGGCCAGGTGGTACAGCCACCACTCGGTCTCGTTCAGGCAACGTGTTTCCGAGGTGGGGGCGAAGGAAATCGTCTCGATTTCCGCTGTCGTCTTCCCCTCATGTTGCTTTTCAATCAGCACTAGAAGCGCGGGCGCGGCGAACAACTCACGGTCCTGGATCAGATCGCGGCAGGGGTAACTGAGTGTTACCGATCCCCTCTGGCGTGCAAGTAAACGTTGGAAACCTTCCATCCGTTCCTGCAACCGTCCAGCGGAGGTGGCCAGATCCTGAGAGATCTTGTGTCGTTCACCATCCAGCAAGAGCGGATCTTGCGAACCGCCACCAGGGAAACGTCCATCCTCCATCCCGAGGATGAAGGTGTATGGACGCCCCGAGTGGCCGCCGTTGGTCAGGCTGGAGACATGCGCATGACCGGGTTGAGGGCTGCTCCCCAGAAGATGGGCGCTGTCTTTCAGAGAGCCCAGCCATTCCCAGGGATCAAAGACAGTCTCCCCATTCACTGATGTGAGTAACTCCAGAACTTGATCGATCTCCTCTCTGAACTCCTTGAGCGCATAGGCATCCAACTCTCCCGCTGACCTCGCGCAGTTCCCAAGGAAGCTCTTGGCGGATTGGATGACCTCTAATGGGGAGGCGCCTGGACGGGGACAGGTATCGATGAGCCTTGCCACGATCTCTTTTAAGACACTCAGGGTTTCCTTGCTCTGACTGGTCCATTCCGTACGGCCGGGAAGAGGCTCACCCTCCTCGGTCTGGGTTAAAAGAGATGAGCGTGGGGCCTGCAGCGATTGGAGTTTCCACTCGATAGCCTTGAGGTAGCGGTCCTGTCCATGACCGATAGGGAGTGATTGAAGTGTATCGGCCAAGCGGGCGAATGAGACTTCCTGGGCCTGAGTGTCGAGTAACCCATCCCGGATCATGGCGGTCAGTACCGGCTGAAGGAATTGATCCTGATGAATCCATTCCAGCCAGGCTGATAGGGCCCGCGCCGGACGCGAATACCGTGCGGGGATGCCCTCGGCAAAGGTTAGTTTGGGTACCGGTGGCTTCGCCTCATCCTCCGCCTCATATGGGTCTGGTTTCAACCGTTCGAAGAGCTCATAGAAGAGCGGGATGTAAGCTCCGGGATCGGTCACTATGATCTCAACCTGATCGAGCGGGAGCCTTTTTTCCAGGCAACGGCGTAACACCTCGCGGACTTCAGTGACCTCCCCCACGGCGCGGTAGAAGGATAAGGATGGTATCTTGCCGGGAGAGTCTACCGGAAGCACTTTTCTTTGCTCCACCGGGAGAGCTTCGATGAGGTCTTTTTCCAGTCCACGCCATACCTGGTCTTCCGGGTAGATTACAATCCCCAGCGCCTCGCGAGTGGAGGCATCCTGATGCAACCGCTCCAAGGCAATTCTCAGGCAGCTGGCGTAATCCACCTTTTGTGTGTTCCGCAGCTCCTCTTCATAGGCTTTGAGTAATTGAACGATCTCCCGTCCCTTGGATTCCACCTCGAAATCCTTGGGCTTGAGTTTTGCGCCACTTCCGCCTGCCAACCGGATCTGGAGCAGGGTCTGGTGCAGTTTCTCGTAGAATCTAGTGCTGGGTTGGACCGAGGCCAGGTAACTCTCCAGGCCAGGCTTGCACTGGGCCCAGACTCGTTCCATGAGAAAAACAGCCGCAAGGCGCGACAGCGGGGTCCGTCCGCTGGCCAGCAGCTCCGGCCCCGCCATATCCATTGCCAGCCCACGCAGGGTCTTGATATGCACATTGACCACCGGCTGGCCTGAGCGTGCTACCGACTCCAGCCATTGGTGGCCCACACGCAAACTGGGAGCGATAAGACGTTTCTCTTCGAGGAGGTGTGTATGGCATAGATCGCTGAGAGCGGCAATGAATGTGTTCATGGAAACACGATAGAACAGGGGTATGACAAACCCAAGTGTCCATTTGGGAAAATGTGGGGATGAATGGAGTGGATTTTGTTTCCTGCCTCCAGTGTTGAATCGTGGAGTATGTGGAGGAGATGGAAACAGCGGAAGAAGTCGATCCACACTGAGGACAGATCCCTCACCTGCCAGCCCGGATGAAACATGCCCCGCCTCTGGCCTCTACCTCCATGAACTCCACTTTCTCCACGTTCTCCACGATTCTACACACACAAATCTCACCCGCGCCCTAATTCCGTTCCACTCTCGTCGAGTCGAGATAGGTGTGCCCATCGGTAACTGACTCCTGCAGCTCCAGCGCATAGCGTCCCTGGCTGGTGCCGTCATTCCATTGGACCTCCACACGATAGGTCTTGGTTCCTGTCTCCAGCGTGCACGGTGCGGGGCCACCGGCGAGGATTTCCCGCATGACCCGTCCCTGCATGGAGGGAGCCGGTTCGATCCCCACCAGCGCGCACAGGGTGGAGGCGATATCTACATTCCCGGTAGAGTTGCTGTTCTGGAACTGCTTTTTGAAGCCGGGGCCGCCCGCGATCAGGGTGTTGTGGATGTCATAAGGGCTGGTGGTGCCATGCCCTGCAGTTCCATCCTTACCGGTCTTTCCAGGGAAACCAAATTCGTTCTTCTCATCTGACCAGTTTTCCGTGACCAGGATGTCCCCCGAACGCTCATGCGTCCACTTGGCCAGGTCCATGGAGAGCGTACCATCGATTACTCCCTGACTGTTCCCCGCTGATTTGGGGCCTGTGAAGATCGCACCGATCCATTCCGTACGCTGCAGGAGATCGACAATCTGCTGGATCTTCGTGGCATCGTGGTCCTTCACATAAATGGCTTCACCGGTGATGACCACATCTTCAGATTTTTTGGTGGATTTCAGACCATTGTCGATGAGCAAGGATTCCAGGTTTGTTTTCCCTGTGTGTGTTGAGAAGCCATGGTCGGACATGACCAGGATGTTGGTTTGAGTCAGCAGCTGACGGCTCTCCAACTCCGCGAGAATCCGTGCGAACTCCGTATCCAGATCATGCAAGGCCTGTTTGGTGAGCGGGGCGCCAACACCCTGCTTATGGGCGGTGTTGTCAGGTTCCGCGAGCCACAAGACGACAACCTCCGGACCAGACTCCATGCAACCATATTTGAAGTAGGCATCCACGATCCAATGGTTGACCGCCTGAGCGGGAATGGAGTCCTCAGGTGGTTCGCCGGTCTCTTTGATGATTTGATCCCAACGCGATTCTGGAATCGAGAACTGACGTTGGATGATGCCATCCCCCACTCCCTTGGGGTTTTGCAGTGTGGCCGCGCCCGTGGACCCGGTGCTCATCACGAGGAATTTCTTCCCTTTCTCATTCAGATATTCGGCGAGGGACGGCACTGTCAGCAGATGTCCCCCGGTCAGCTCATCGATCTTCAGCAGATCCTTACGCTTGCTGGTGTCGATTCCCTTGTTGGAGTCGAGGGCGGGGAAGAAAACCTTGTTGCCCAAGAGTCCATTCGTACCGGGATAGGCTCCGGTCGAGATGGCGGCGGAATTCACTCGTGTCGAGGCCGGGAAGACTGAGTGGTGGTTGAGACAGATGACCCCCTTCTGGCCCCAGGCCTCTAGATTCGGCATCAGCTCCGGTGTGACATAATCCGGACGCAACCCATCCATCACGATCACCAGGTTGTGTGTCCCGGCCTCGCAAATCCCCATCCATCCCATCAAGAGAAAGAGAATGGCCACCAGCTGGATACGCTCCATCATCTTTGCCATGAACATGCCGTGTCTCCTTATAAAGAACCAATGATTGGGGAAAGGATAACGAATGGGGGAGTGGGTTTGATCCCCCCTGGATTCCCGCTTTCGCGTGAATGACGGCTGGGTGTGTGATGTTATTCAGTTGTTAACCGGGGGCAAGGCAACGATGCTTTATCCTTCCATCCTGTTTGAATGCCGCCGCCCCCGGTGTGCAAGGAAGATAGAACACCATGCGCCGCATACCGGGGGCGGTGGCATTGGGGAATAGGCGAGTGATCGAACAGCGTTGCCTTGCCCCCGGCTAACAACTGTATGTGAGACTGGCCAAAATGTATCCCAACCAGGACCCCCGCGTGACAAACTGGTAACATGCTTTTGTTAGGTTTCCTCCCAGAAGGCACCGAGAGGTGTGCCGGAAGATGATTGAAATGGAGGAGGAGTTATCTGATGTATCGAATCACAGTGATCTGGGCCGTGGTGTTGTCCGGTCTGTTGAGTTGCCCTTGTGTGGCTGAAGACAAACCACCTCAGGCCCTGAAATTAGAGCAGGGGATCTTCGCGGAGGAGACCGAGGGAGACCTCGACAAGGCGCTCGCGATCTATGAGGCGATTGTCAAGGAAGCCAGCGCGAACCGTCCCATCGCCGCCGAGGCGCTCTATCGTCTGGGTGTGTGCTGCCTGAAGCAGAGCCAGGCCAAACAGGCCCAGGCCAAGGAGTGCCTGGAGAAGGTGATCAAGAACTATTCCGATGTCGGAGATTTCGCGGAGAGGGGACGTAAGGCATTGGGAGAGTCCAGTGTTGAGATGGAGCAGCTACCGACCGGACCTATCAATTTGAAGGCCAAAGCCCGATGGGAAAGTGCACTCTTGGCGGTTCAAGATCACAACACGATGGCTTTTGATGTAGGGAAACGGCTGACAACAATCAAGGAACCTACGGTAGCTTGTATGATTGCGGTTGAGGTTTGGGATCGATTATCAAATGATGAAGTGAAAAATGGCCTTATGAAAGCCTTCGTGTTTGCCAAGGACCCCTTGGTACTGGTAGTCCTTAGAATGGGTGCACAGGATCCCTCCATGGAAGTGCGGAACTACGCCTACGCATATTTGCGCAATTACTCCTACAAAGATTTCGCGGAGGATTCCAAGGCTTATGTGGCCTGGCATAAGGAGTTCCAGGGAGCTCCGGTGGAAGAGTTGCTCAAGGTCAACTCGGAGCGCTTCGTGGCTGAACTCAAAACCCTTGGAGGACCTCAACGGGAAGTCATGGCGCGTTTCATGAGGGAGCTGGATTTGGGCGGCGGTGATAATAAAACCAGCTACCCCAACAAACGGCAGTATCTGATTGATGCCGGTATTCTTCCTGTCCTGGATGGCTGGCTCCATGCACTCGATGCCAACGATGACACCATTGATGGTGTCTTCAGTGCTTACCGGTCTATCAAACCGGATGAATCCTTTGTCAGGGAAAAAATCTTCCCGCTCATGGATTCTGAGAATGAGAGACTGAGATCCGGCGCAATGCGATATCTCGGAGAGGCCAAGTCAGAATGGGCAGCGCTGTCTTTGATCAAGCGGCTTGGCGAGACCAAGGACCGGGGTAGCCTGTGGAGCATTGCCACCTCTCTCGGCGAACTGGGCGATCCGAGGGCCATCCCGGCCATGATCGCAGTCATCGAGGCCGACAACACCTATGACACCGTGTATGGCGTCGGTTATTTCGGCTTGGGGAAACTCACCGGTGTGCGTTATGACCCTTCGCATGATGGTAAGTGGTGGCGCGAGTGGTGGAACAAGAACAAGGACCAGTTCCCCGAGGCGGCACGCAAGGCGGAGGAGGACCCGCTGCTGATGCCTGCACCTGCGGCGGATACAACAGAAAAACCTGAATCCTCCACTCCACAACCAGGTCCTTTCCTTGTTCCTCCTGACCAATGGGGCCTGGCTGGGAGCAATCCTGCAGAATATGAGAAAGGAACCGAGGAGAATGGGTGCTTTCTCCGTTCCAAGAATCCAGAATCCCAGCAATTTGGAACACTCACCCGTTCCATGTCCGCGGATCCTTACCGTGGGAAGCGGCTCCGGCTGACCGCTTCCATCAAGGGCGAGGGCCTCCAGTCCGGTTCGGGGATGTGGCTGCGGGTGGATGACCCCAATGGGAAGGTGGTGGCCTTTGACAACATGGGTGACCGCTTGTTGATGGGGGATGTCGCGGAGAAGACCTGCGAGGTGGTGCTGGATGTGCCGCAGGAAGGCGCCAGTATCCATTATGGAGTCTTCCTCGCCGAAAAGGGGTGTGTGCATGTCCGTGATATGAAACTCGAAGTTGTCGGTATGGATGTCG
>CAYRBI010000117.1:0-19136 GCA_964422415.1 uncultured bacterium
CCGCGATCATCCATGCGGGAAACATCGGATACCCTCCCATTTATAGGTTGTGCACGGGTAAAGCAGATCCTCAATCGATGTTATCGTCACCTCATCCCCCCCACCCCCACCCTCCCCCGCTAGGGGGGAGGGAGTAAAGAATTTCTTCCCCCGCCAAGGGGGAGGGAGTTGTATGTTGTTCACACTTTAGCGTACTTTTTCGCCCTCTCTCCTGGTGGGGGGGAATGTCTCCTCTCCTAAAGCCACTTCCGATACAATTCCGGAATTCTTGTTCCTCCTCTCCCGGAGTGATATCTTTCTTAATGTCAGGTGATTCTTTTGCGCCACATAGTTAAACCGGTTTACGTTAAAGGATGTCGTATGTACAAAATTTTTCAGTCATCCCTGAGTACTCCCAACCTGCTGAAGTCTCTTTTGTCTGGTATTCTGGTTCTTGCAGTGCCAGTCAGTGCCCCCGCTAAAGTGATCATCAATGAGATCCTGGCCAACTCCACCGAACGTGGATTGGATTGGTCGCGTGGCTATCCAGTGTACGGAAGTGGAGTCTCCTGGGCCAGTCCCGAATTTGATGACTCCTCCTGGGCGACAGGCGCGGGTCCTCTGGGCTTTGGATATAGTGATCTGGGAACCACCCTTGGTCTCCAATCGATTACTCCCTCCCTTTATGTCAGAAGAACCTTTACGGTTTCCAGCGAGGATGCGGCCCGTACGGATCCGGTGAAGATCTACCTGGACTTCGATGACGGAATGGTAGTGTATCTGAATGGGCTGGAAGTAGGGCGTAAAAGTTTAGGTGGAACTAACGGTTATATTTACCATGACCAGCCCGCCTACAACCAGCATGATGCCGGAAGTCAGTCGATCTTTACGGTTGGCACAGCTGCAGCTGTTCTCAAGCCGGGTAAAAATGTTCTGGCCATTCAAGTTCATAATGTCAATGTGACGGATGCGGATCTTAGAATCTCCGCCGGGGTCAAGATTACCGGCTCCATCATCACTGAGCTGGTGGCGAAAACAGACACCTTCGCTTATTTCCCCGGCCTGGCGGAGCCCTCCGGCTGCCTCACTGAGCCGCAAGAGATTCCCACCGATTGGCGTTTGGGTTGGACCAAACTAGATTTCGATGATGCGGGTTGGCCCTCGGGACCGGGTGGTTTTGGGTATGACGACAATGATGATGCGACGGTGCTCAACCTGAGTGGCTTGGCCTCCACGGTTTACCTTCGTCAGGTCTTTGATGTGACCGCGGAGATGTTGGCCTCCAGCGGTACCCTGCAGCTCGTGGCCGATTATGATGATGGCTTCATCGCTTACTTGAACGGAACGGTTGTAGCCCGGCGGAACGCGGGTACTACCGAAACATTCTTCGCTTACAATTCGGTCTCCACGGGGAGCCATGATGCGGGCACCCCGGAAACGATCAGCCTGGGGGTACCCTCCAGCTTCCTGGTGGAGGGAGAGAATGTCCTTGCAGTCCAGGCTTTCAACAACGCGTCGACTGGCAGCGACTTATCGATCATCGTGGATCTGAAGATCGGTGCTCAGATGCTGGTCGAACATGGCGGCACCTGGCGGTATTGCGATGGCATCCGTGAGCCCGCGGGTGAGCAGGCTCCCCTCGCGGATGATGTCTACGATTGGATCGAGCTCTACAACAATGGCTCCGAAGCCGTTTCGTTATATGGGTGGTCCCTCACCGATGATGAGGATAAGCCCGGCCAATGGGACTTTCCGGAGGTCTCTATCCCGGCTGGGGGATACCTGGTGGTCCTGGCGTCGGGTGACAAGGATACTCCCGAGGGAAGCCAGTATCTCCATGCCAATTTCGAACTCAGTTCAGAGGGAGAATACCTCGGACTTTTCAATAATGGTTCTCCTCGTCAGGCAGTTGACCAGATTTCGCCCAGTTTCCCTCCTCAAGACCAGATCCATTCCTATGGGCGTTACGGTGCGGGCAATGCCTTCTGTTACCTGGAGTATGCCACACCCGGCGGTGCCAATGTGGTGGGCGCTACCTTTACCTCCATTCTGCCTGCTCCGGTTCTGAGCGCGCCACGTGGCATATATACCGCTTCCCTTGAACTCTCCATGACCTGTTCTATCGATGGAGCGATTATCCGCTACACCACCGATAGCTCCGAACCCATGGAGGATACAGGGGCAGTCTACTCGGGGCCTATTCCAATCAGTAATAACACCGCCATTCGTGCGCGCGCCTTCAAGCCGGGGTGTATCCCTTCGGAGACGGTTACCAAGAGTTATCTCATGAGCCTGGTGCCTGGAGGTCTTTCAGAGATCGAGAACCGTGATTTTATTGTCATGATTGGATATACCGGACAGTCACCCGTCACCTTGGTGGGACCCATGACTGATAATATTGCCACGGAGATGGTGGCCAGTGCCGCTCTTGGGCAAACCTTCGTAGCCCCTAAACCCTTTACCCGTATTGGCTCATCGAATCCGACCTGGTACACCACCAATGCCACCTTCACACTGACCTTGTATGATGGGATAGACGGAAATCCAATTGCCTCCCGGGTGATTACCAATGCGGTGGACAATGCCACCAATTACCTGACTTTCGCGGAACAGCCAGCGGGGAGTTATTACCTGGAGATGTCCAACCTGACAGGGGGGGGACAGGTGGGCTGGTGGGGACAGGCCTCCGATATCTATGCCGAGGGGGCTCCCTATATCCGGTATAAAGCCACCGCCAATGATTTCGAGGCCCTCTCCTCGGTTCCCGCGCTCTCAATCGTGGGGGACTCCGGGCAGAGTATCTACTCGCCGCATGGTGTGCTGGCCATTGTCAAAGGCTCAGCTTCCTCATTGGATGACTACAGTAATGTGGTCGTGCATGGCCGCTGTTATGAACGTCCTGTCTCGGCGGAGTTTATCCCTGTGGATGGCAGCGAAGGTTTTCAAGTCTATTGCGGAATCCGTCCCGGCCGCAGTGATGTCTGGCGGCCCGGCTTGCAGCTGACGGATGGAGTCTGGTATGGCGTCGGCAATAAATTCACCTTCCGCCTGTATTTCCGTGGGGATTATGGCCTCAAAACACTTGAATACCCCCTCTTTGCCGATAGTCCGGTGGACCGTTTCGATATCCTCGCCATCCGTTCAGGCAATGATACCGACTACAACAATCCCTTTGTCAAAGAGGAGTTCCTGTTCCGGACCATGTCGGCTTGTGGACAGGTATCGCCCCACTGTCATACGATCAATCTGTTCTTGAATGGTGAGTTCAAGAATTACTATGCGATCACCGAGAGAGTGGATGAACCCTTCCTCCAGGAACACTACCAGAGCGATAAAGATTGGGATGTCATCCGTTCCCAGGTGAATCTGACGTTTACTCCCCAGTTTGAACTGGCCAGCGGAGACTATGCCGCCTGGGATGATTTATGGGTTTTTCTCAATGGCCGTAGCCTGGCGAACTATGCAAATTACCTCGAGGTTGCCAAACGGGTGGATGTGGTCAACTTTATCGACTACCTCATCGTCAACACCTGGTCGGTAAATCAGGATTGGCCCTGGAATAACTGGATTACCACGCGTGAAAGGTCTGAGAATGGTATATTCCGTTTCTATGTGTGGGATGCCGATATTTCCTTCATCGAGGGGTCTCTGAACAGCAATAGTATCAGCGGTCTTGCCAGCCAGTCCTATAAGATTCCTCTACTTTACCAGGCCTTGGTGGCCAGCCCTGAGTTCAAACTTCTCTTCGCCGACCGGGTACAAGCGCTTTTCTATAATGGGGGTGCCATGACTCAAGCCAACCTGCAAAGCCGTTTCCAAACGTTACGCGAAGAGGCCGAGAAGATGATCTATGCAGTCTATGCGGAGGCCTTTAACACCTATATCCCCAACACCTGGATTCCACAAAGACAGAGCATTTTCCTTACGCAGCTCAGAAATGCAGGACTGTGGCCAAGTGTGTTAGCACCTACATTGAACCAATATGGCGGTGAGATCGAGGAGGGATTCCAACTCACCATAACGAATCCCAATGGCGCCACCGGGGCGGTTCTGTACACGACGGATGGAACCGACCCGCGCGTGCCGAACACGGGCGTAGTCTCCACCTCCGCGTACACCTATTCGCTCCCGTTAACCATCAACAAGACCACCGTGGTCAAAGCGCGTATACGGAGTGGTACCACCTGGAGTCCCATCATCGAGGTTGAATTTACAGTTAATGACGACATAGCAGCCGGGGATGTGCTGATCACCGAGTTCATGGCGAATGTGGCGGGTGATGATGAGCTCAAGGAGTGGTTTGAGGTCTATAACACCACTGATAGCACCATCGACCTCAATGGCTGGACCATCGCTGACAACGGTTCCGACTCCCATATCATCACCAGCACCACCACGGTGCTGGTTCCCGCCAAGGGGTACCTGGTCCTGGGCGAGTCCACGGATACCACCTCCAATGGAACGGCTCCTGTGGGGTATGCCTATGGCGATGACATCACCCTTGGCAACAGCGGTGATGAGATCGTGCTCATCAAGGATGGAGTGGTGATCCACTCGGTGGGGTATGGCGCCTATGATACCGGAACATATGAAATCATGACGAGTGTGGCTCAGACCCCTTCCGCGGGGTCCGCTATGGGAATGGCGGTTGACTATTGCACCACCGCAACAACCCTCTGGAAGAATCAAACCACCTCCTACAACACAGCGGGTGACAAAGGAACTCCGGGTAAGGCGAATGATGATGTCGCGGTGTGCGGTGTAGATGTGACACCACCCACTCTCTCGAACGCTAAATTGGCAAGTGGCAATCTGATCCTGCTGTCCTTTGATGAACCATTGGACAGTTTATCCGCTAGAACGAAGGTGAATTACTCGGTCTCGGAAGGAGTTGGGAGGCCGGCCAATGTAGAATTGGTGGCGGAAAACCAGGTCCTGCTTACCTTTGTAGACCGCTTTAGTTCAGGTATTAGCTACACCCTGACCATTCAGAACATTAAGGACACCAGCGGTAATTCTCTCGCCGCGCCTGTGCACACGGTCCTGTCTTTCACAGAGCCACAGGTTTCGATCAATGAAATCATGTACAACAACCGTGGGAATACTGACATCGAATGGGTGGAGCTACACAACACGACCGCCCAAGCGGTGGACATTTCAGGATGGTACCTGACAGATGACGATGCCTATCCGGCGGCGGGGGAGGGAAGTGTGACCATCCCCGCGGGAACAACCCTTTCCGCCGGCGAGTATGTGGTTCTTAACCTGTGGAATAACCCTAATTTCAGCCTTTGGCGGATGCCGGAAACCATTCGTGTCATTACCCCTACGGTGATCGCGGCGGGAGCGCTATCGAACTCCGGTGACAACCTGGCGTTGTACAGTGCCGCCTCCGGGGGCAGCCTGGTGGATGGGACGCTGGTTGGGAGCTTCCCCGACCTCTCCACCGATGGCTGTTCGATTGAAAAAAAAGATGAGGCCTTCCCCTGGGGAGATGACAGTACAACCTCATACAACTTCCATGTGGCCACTGTTCACATCGGATTTGCCACTGGTCTGAACGACCAGGGCCAGACCTTGAGCGACCGTGCCTCGCCGGGACGGCAGAATGGAACACCCTCCGGAACCAGCTTCGATTCCGCCGTCGAGGGGTGGTGTCTGTATTGAAAGCAAGCAGACCGTAGTTATCAAAGCATAACCATGGAGCCGCTTTTGTGGATATTGTTGTTTCCTCAAAAGCGGCTTCACTATTCCACCCCAACTTCGAGGTTTTATTTTTTGGCTGCCAAACCTGGAAAAATGTGGCCTACTCGGCCCAGACATCACCCCAGCGGTGGTTGGTCAAGATCCTTCCGGAGCTGGTGAGGAGGTAGATCCACCTCCTTCCGGCAAGGAAGGCCTGATCGGTAATGTCCTGTTCCTTGCGCGGGAGGCTGCGGGGGAAAAGGTAAGTTCCTCGCAACGCGAGAGTGGCCGGATCCTTGGGATAGGGGGTGAGATAGATGCCGCCATACCGGTCACACAGAACGAATTCATTTCCAACCGCTAGAATAGATTGGCCGAGTGGGAGTGTGGGCCAGTAGTGAGTCTTGCTTAGCGGGCCCTCAACAGTGTTGGCGTTGATGGGTGACCGCCATACCTGTCCATAGCAATCTAACAGAGCCAGGGTTCCATCCTGAGTGATCGCCAGATCACGGGCGATGTCGATGCTCAGGTCATCGTGATGTGAGACATCCACGAAACGTGAGTCTTGGAGCCAGCCGGAATTGGGATCAAAACGGTGGATGTTTCCGTAGAAGTCCAACGTCCATGGGCTGCCTGTGTGTGGATCGAGGCACAACCTCCGGAATTTGGGATCGGTGTTGTGGTTAGGAGGGGGACACAGAACCACCGGGACTCCATCGAATCGTAGCAACTCACCATCTGCCCGCAGGATGAGCGGATGCCCTTGTGGATCCAGACGGAGATGGGTGAAAGTGGAGGTTTCGGGATCGAGGGGATGGAGCCTGGTCTGGTCTGTGATCTCAGCTAAGGGTCCCTGATCGAACAAAACCCAGATGGTTTTCAAATCCTCTTGGACCACTAGCCCAACCGCCTTAGGACGTGGTTCTTTGCCCAGATCTTCGATGATCCTCCCTCCCCTTGCGAGAAACTCAGCCAACAGGGAAGGGGGATCGCTCCTCTTAAGGGGATCACCGCCGGCATCTTTGGCCCAGCGTACCCAAGTCTCGATGTCACCCTCCTGCCGTGCCAGCTCCAATGCGCTCCGCCGGATCGCCCATTCCATGGGAGCCAGCCCTATCTCTTGGCTTCTTTTCAGGAGATGGTCCCACTCCGCGACAGAAGCGGTTCCTCCACGGCAACTCAGATAACTCCATCCAGTTCCTATTACCCGGAAAACCAGAACTCCACACAGTACGATGAGGGTTCCGGCTGCCAGTTGGAGTGGAAAAGGCCGTCCCGGAGCGTGTTGAGGATCAGACTTCCTACCCATCCAGATCCACAGAGCACACCATACAAAGGCCAGCCACAGAATGGAAAAGAATCCCTCCTTGGGTTTCAGCAACGAAGAGATGTGGTTGCCCCCTAACGCAAAGGCCACCATTACAAAGCCCCCCAGGAGAATTGGAAGGCCAAGCGAAAGACCAACGCAGATCCGTGTGGGGAGCTTATATGCGGACCAGAAACCAGGGGGAGAAGCGACCGGGATGACCTCCCGTGGCTGTGAATACCTCTCCAGGAGAACTGCGCCGAAGCCTAAGAGCATCACGGCGAGGATCACAGAAGAGGAGAGCCCAAGGGCTTCCACAAGGGGAAGGTACGACCCCAGTAAGAACAGGGTTCCAAGGATGAGTGGGGTAAGGCGCCAAGAGTCCAGGGGCAAGTCTTCAGGACTGTTTGTCTCCCGCCATGCCTGGAAACGGGGCCACTGCAGCACAGCGATCGCCGCGAGAAAAAAACCCAGTCCTAACAACGCTGGGAAGTTGAAGAGAGCCGCCCACAACATGGGAAGAATGAAAGCCCATGCCGGTATTCTCCAGGCGCTAGTCCACTGGTTGTTAACAGTCCGTTGAAAAACTCGTAGTTCTGTTGGCACCGTGGATTCCCGCCTTCGCGGGAATGACGATTTCCAAGGGATTTCGCTTATCCTGTCATTCCCGCGAAGGCGGGAATCCATGGTCACGTTCTTTTTCAACAGGCTGTTAGGAGCCGGTTGAGCTTCGCCGCCAACACTTTGAGAAACTATCGACCCCAGGAGGACTAGATCGAGCCAGAAGAGAGCATTTACCCGCGGATTCAAGATGGCTGTCTCAAAAACTTCAAGGAAGGCATACCCCAAGAGACAGGCTCCCAGTACAAGCACCTCCCACTGTAGGATTTTCTTGAACGTCTGGGAGGAGATGGCCGCAAGGATGAACAACCAGCCCATGAGTGCGGACACGCCGCCCCAGTAGATCCATTGGAGATAAAGGCAATGGGGGTGGTGTCCCCGGCGGTACCGGTAGTTCAGGTTCCCCATGGGACTCTCCTGGACAGTCCAGAAGTACCCCTGTCCCATTCCAGTGCCAGACAGCCACTTGGTGGGTGTCTGGAAACCCTCAATAGCGGCGGACCAGACCCCTGCCCGTGAAAGGTAAAAGGGATCGCTGATCTCGCGGCTGAGGCTTAAGAATCTGGGAGAGACCATCAACAGCGCGATGAACACAATCCCAGCTAAGGCATACCCTCCCCATGTCTTGGGAATGTGCGGCGTTTTGAGCCAACCCTGGGCTCCCAGCCAGATCAGGAGTGCCGCGAGGATACCCGCCAGCCCCGAACGGCTCCTGGATACAAGGATAAAGACTACCTCCGAGAGCAGCAGTAGACCGCATAGGGTTTGGATCAGACGTTCTTTTCTTCCGCTACCTTGATTGGTTTGGAAGATGAAGACCATGAGTGGAAAGGAGAGGAGATAGAATGCTGATTGGAGGTTTCTATGGCCGAAAGAACCCTCCATCTCCGGATGGCTGAGTGTCCCCCAGGGGGTTCCCAGCTGAAGGATGACCAGGCCAGCGATCCAAAGGTAGGTCCACCAGGGATTTGTTTTCAAGTTCGCGCTCAACCAGATGCCTAGGAGGATTCCCGATCCCACTTGGAGTGAAAAACGGAGCAGTCCCTCCAGGGATTCGGCGGAGGGGTTGTGGACACACCCAGCCATTAATGCCGCCGCGGCGAGAAACATCCCCGCCAGATAGGGCGAGAGGATCTTGGAGACCGGAACCGGGCGGGAGTTCCGGTCCAGGAACCAGGCAATCAGCAACAGGGGAAAGAGATTCTCGATCTTGCCGCCGATCTTGAGACCAAGCCCCTCACCCCCTATGCGGCCTACCACAAGGAAGAAGAGGACAAGAAGGTTTAGGAATGTGGAAACAGATTTGGCCGTGATCATGGCCGGACAGTTGGTCCAATCTCGATAAAGCGTACACCACTCCGCTGACCGCTAATCTCCACCCAAGCCTCGATCCGTCCCTCCCCAACTTTGAGAGGGACTGCCGCGAAGGAGCAACGCTCGCTGGCTTGTGGTATGGGTGTTTCAACAGAGACATCCCCGAGGCGGAAAAAAGCTTTTCCCGGTCCGGCGGTTGGGTGGAATACCAGATCAATGCGCTGTGGTTGATCCTGGACCACCTTAACCTCCCAGAAACCAATCCCCTCCGGCTTCCACTCGGTGAGCGCATCCCGCCAGTCTTGCCGTGTCAGGATCACATGGGGTGAATGTGGATCGCCAATCACAATCCGGGGTGGTTCATAGCCATGTGTGCCGCTCACATCGTGGAACCAGTCTTCGTATTCCCCCAGAAGCTTCTTCACAATCTCCGGGTGGTTATCGGCGATGTTGACTTTTTCGCAGGGATCTGCAGTGAGGTCGTAAAGCTCATAAACAGGAGAGAGAGGATTATCGTCAGCAATGCCATTGGGTTGGACCAGTTTATAGCGTGGTCCCCGGGCCGTGAAACTGCGGTGTAGTTCAGGAACATTGCCCCGGTGCCATTGAAAGAAGAGGGTTCTATCGGGCCAATCCACTGCTTCACCACGAAGGGGTTTTAGGAAACCGCGCCCATCCACGGGGGCGGTGGCTGGATGTGGAAGATCACAGATCTCCTCGATCGTGGGGAGTACATCGATATGTGCGAGTGGGAGATCCACCTTCATGCCGGGCTGGAAATGCCCTGGCCAGCGCCACAAACAGACGACATGGATTCCTCCCTCATAGACCATGGTTTTTCTTCCCCGGAAGATGCCGTTGTAACGGGGGAAGGCGGGGCCGTTATCGGTGAGGAATATGACGATGGTATTTTGTGCGAGTCCAAGCTCATCGAGTGCCGTCAAGACTCTGCCAATGTTTTCGTCGATGTTGGTCACCATCCCATACAACCGGGCAATCTGATCAGCGTTAAACTCGCCCTCCAGGGGGTACCCGGGAAATGTGAACTGGGTGGCCGACTTGATCTTGTCCTTGTACAACAGATAATCCTTTTCATTCACCTCATGAGGTGAATGAGGGCAGTTGAATGGGAGGTAGATAAAGAACGGGCGGTCCTTGTTGTTACGAATGAAAGAGATGGCCTCATCGGTATAGATGTCTGAGCAATATCCCTTTGTTTTAAACGGTTCTCCGTTCCGGAAGAGGATCGGATTGAAGTATCCCGTACTCTCTGGTGGATCCGAGGGTTGAGAAAGTCCACCTCCCCGGAACACCAGTGATTCCTTGAATCCCTGGTCCATGGCCCGCATTGGGTAGCAATCACCCAGGTGCCACTTACCGAAGATCCCGGTCTCATAACCAACTGAGGAAAGCACTTCGGCGAGAGTGACCTCGCCCGGGTCCATCATGGCGCGTCCACGGTAAGTATCGATCGCCCGGGTCCTGTAGTTGTAACGTCCAGTCAAAAGACTCGCCCGTGTGGGAGTACACACCGGCGAGACACAGAAGTTGGTCAGGAAGACACTTTCGGAGGCGAGACGGTCCAGGTTGGGTGTCTGAATGATTGGATTCCCCGTGAACCCAAAATCGCCATACCCCTGGTCATCAGTCATGATGAGCAAGACATTGGGCCGATGAAGCTCCCGTGCTAGAGAGACCCAGGGTTCAAGCAAGGACAGCGCGAGAAATAGCGCCACCACCAGGAGGAATCTCATTTTACACCTGGAGTAAATCCACCATCTCCTTGACTGCTTGTCCCAGGCCTACAAAGACTGAACGGGCGATGATGCTATGCCCAATGTTCAAGTCCTGCATCCCTGGAATCTGGGCGATGGGGAGAACATTCTCGTAGTGGAGTCCATGACCAGCATTGACAATCAATCCAAGATCCTGGCCCAGACGCGCGGCTTTTTGAACTCGGATGAGTTCCTTTCCACGCCGGCTGGGGCTGAGGTTGGCATAAGTTCCAGTGTGCAATTCGATGATCTGTGCGCCCAGATCATTCGCCGCCTGGACATGTTCCGGGATGGGATCGATGAACAGAGAGACCTTGATCCGTGCCGTGCGAAGTGTGTCGATGGCCTTCTTGAGTCGGCCGGTCCCCTCCAAGACATTGAGCCCCCCCTCCGTGGTAAGCTCCTGACGCTTCTCCGGGACCAGACAGACTTCATCTGGATGGACTTTGCAGGCGATAGTGAGGATCTCCGGAGCGATGGCCATCTCCAGGTTCAACTTGGTGGTGACTGTCTTGCGAAGTTTGCGGACATCCGCGTCTTGGATATGACGGCGGTCCTCGCGTAGGTGGATGGTGATTCCCACCGCTCCGGACTCCTCGGCGATGCGTGCCGCCTCAACGAGGTCTGGATAGGTGGTCCCGCGTGCTTGGCGAATGGTGGCGATATGATCGATGTTGACTCCCAGTTGGCTCACTAGAGTACCTCCTAAGGGGTTGGTATTGGCGTTGGCATAGGTGTCATCATAGGTGTCAGGATTGGAGTGAAGACCGGTTGAAACGGGGTGATTGAGAGAACCTTCGTGGCGGAAAGAGGCATATTACCAGAGAGGTAAGAGCTACGGACTTCGTTCCAGAGATCCTGGAACATCGTCTCCAGTTCGTGGGGGCCTTGCACCAGGACCGAAATAGTCTCGGGAGTGGCCTCGATGATCTGGACATCCGCCGGCAGATTTACAGGGATTAAATGAAGGGTGGAAACCTTGTTCTCACCTGGTGGGAGTTTGGAAATATCGAGTGAGAGCGCGAGAGAATCAACCGCCAGGGAATTTACTTTCAAACGTGCCCCCTGCAAGAGCACATCCACATGCGTAGGTTCTATGTTGTAGTTCCCCTCGGTGTCGCTGGAACCGGCAATCAAGCCCGAAACCTGGACCGGAATTTGTGTGATCTGACGCTTACGAAAGAAGGGTTCGATAAACACTTTGAAGCGGATCACGGGCTGGGGGTCATCCAGGACCTTGAGATTACCGGTATCCATGTCCGCGAGAGTCCAGACCTGTTCTTTGGTTTCGGTCTGGCCAGCGAGCACCAACTCATTTTTATTACGGAGGATCCGGTGGCGTTCCATGTCGGCATCACTGCCTGCGAGGGTGACAGTCGCGGGAGTCACATAGGTCGCCGAGATCACATACCCCAGAGCGGGTTTGGGGCTGTACCGGGGAACTACACGCGCGACCCAGGAATTCCATTCCGTCTTGATGGTCACCCGGCTGGGGGTAATATCACTCTGGCGGACACGGAGTTCATCGACCGCCACCGCTGATACAATGGGAGCGAAGTCCTTGGAATTGAGGACGATTTCATGGGATGTCGCATCCTTGATCTGTCCGAGATCCGCCCGCATGATGAAGGAGTCTCCAGCCAGATCCTGGAGGATACGTGGGCCACTGACCCGGACTCCGACCTTGGGATCTTTCTGACTGGCCAGCCGGAGAGCTGGATCGAGACCCACGAATTTAACCTCGACATCGGGGAAATACCGTGTCAGGTTGCGATTTTGGTCGACCTCACGCCAGATGAAGGTGGCGACAATCAAAGCGGCTAGCAAGAGACCCCAGTCTTGATGGATCGCTTCACGTATGGAATGCCACAAACGCCGGAGCCGCATCGTAACTTAATCCTCTCCCCCGATTCCCGCCATAAGACTATTCACTTGGCGGAGCATCTGTTCATTAGGGAGGTCCCGTACAAGCTCTCCATTGCAGGCCAGTGAAACCCTTCCGCGCTCCTCGCTGATAATCAACACCACCGCATCCGACTCCTCGGAGATGCCCACCCCGGCACGGTGACGTGTTCCTAACTCCTTGGGCTGTTCGCGTTCTGAAAGTGGAAGTAGGCAACCCGCGGCGATGATTCGGCCATTAGTGATAATAACCGCCCCATCGTGTAACGGCGAGTAGGGATTAAAGATAGACTCGAGCAACTCCGTGGAAACCTCGGAGTTGAGGATGGTCCCGGTATCATTGATCGCTTTTAATCCGGCCTGCCGGGTCATGACGATTAAGGCTCCATTCCGTTTGGTCGCCAGCCGGTAAGAGGCCCGGACAACCTCCTTGACCACATCGTTTTCGGGTTTGAGAACACGTTGAAAAATGGGATGGACTCCCAGCCGTGCTAGACCACGGCGTATTTCGGGTTGGAAGACGATGACCACGATGATCAGCACTACGCCCGCCAGACGATTCACCACCTCGGTAAAAGCGATCAATCCTATGCCGCGCGCGATGATATAAACAACGCCCAGCATCATCAGCCCATACAGTACATTCATCGCACGGCTGCCCTTGAGGAACCGCAGGATCATGTAGATCGTGGCCGAGATGAGCAGGATATCGAGGCCGTTACGGGCTATTTCCAGAAACCGGTCCATTCTATCGTATCCCTCCATGGAGGGTCTCCACCATCTTCAGGCAGTCTTGTGTTTCGCGGACATCATGCACACGATGAATCCGTTTGGCGCCGGTACCCGCTAAGTAAGCTGTCACCGCGAGAGTTCCCGCCAGCCGCTCTTGCGGGGGGCGCGAAAGAATCCCACCGATAAATGACTTCCGCGAAACACCCACGACCACTGGATGTCCCAGATCATCATACTGACCGAGATGGCGCAGAATCTCCAGATTCCCCGCCAACGATTTCCCAAAACCGATGCCGGGATCCAGCCAAACCCGTTCGAGGGGTAATCCGGCGGACTCCGCACGGGAGGCCTGCTCCCGCAAGAAGGCCTGGGTTTCTCCAAGCAAGTCCAAGTAGTCCGTGTCCACCTGCATGTTGGCTGGAGTACCACGCATGTGCATCAGGATCAAGACACTTTGCTCTTGGGCGGCCAACTCCGCGAGCGAGGGAGTTTCTCTTAGCGCGCTGATGTCATTGAGGATGTCCGCACCGGCATTCAGCGCGGCGCGGGCCACCTCGCCTTGAGTGGTATCCACCGAGACCGGGATGGTCCTGTTCTTCTCACGTACCCTCTCGATGACAGGAAGAATCCGCTCGATCTGAACCCGTGGACTCACACGTTCCGCACCGGGACGGGTAGACTCTCCCCCAATATCGAGGAGATCCGCCCCTTGATCCACCAATTCTAATGCGTGCTCGATGGCTTGTTCCGGAGCAAAATACTGGCCCCCATCGCTAAATGAATCCGGCGTTACATTCACGATTCCCATGATCACATTCCTCCGGCGCAACACCTCCAAGAGGGCTGTGATCCGTAAATCCCTTGCCTTTCTCATCTTCTCCGCCACCATCATTCTCGTATGGATAGCAGACCATACCCAGAGGAGGAAGACAACAACGGTGGTTCAGCCGGGTGGAATGGTCACCGCGCTAGCTTCCGGTTATCGTATTTGGGTTCCAATGAATGTTATTAGCCTTTCCTTCAATCCAGTTCATTTCCGCTCTCTCGCCCAGGCTGGGGGGGTGTGTCTCCTTGTCATGGCCTTGTTGGGATGTCTCGGCGCTGACACGAAGAAAGACCGCAGCGGTTTCACCAAAGAGAGATCCGCCAAGGGCGGTTCGGCCGCTGGACTCGCCAAATTGCAGTTTTCAGAAAACCAACAAGAATCGGCTCTGTATGAACTCGTGTACAGCAACGCTGGTACCAAGGAGATTGCCGATGTCTGTTACGCTCAAGGACAGTTTCTGATGAACGATAAGGGAGTCTTCCGGTTTGAGCAGCGCAAAAAGGAACCTCAACGCGCCTTCATTGTTTATTTCAATCCGGAACATGAGATCCTTATCGTCTTTCCCAAACTTAATATTGTTTATAAGGCTAGTCCCGAGGTTCTCTCCGGTGCCCAGGGGGAGAGGCTGGTGGCTGCTTATGATGGACTACGCATGGCCCTTTGTCTCAGTAATGTGTGGAATAATCCCGAAGCAAACTCCCTCGAGAGTGGAGATGGGGGCGATAGCCTCTTTTTGCAACAACCAGGCCGTCCTTTCCGTTGGAATGTGGACATGGATGCGGTGGCGGCGGGAAGTCCAATCACCCGGTTGAGGGCGCGGAAGGGCTGGAGAGAGGTATGTACCCTCCAGCACAATGCGAATTCCATCCAACAATTCTCCCGCGCCAACAAGGATGCTTACATGCATGGCGGATCGGGGCAATTAGGATCTGGAAATCAATGGAGCCTTTCTTTCCCGGGGAATACGCGGCAATCTGAATTTATCTTCAATCCTTATCCCATGAAGAAAGACGATGCCGGGACTGTTCGCGAATTGTTTTCTCCTCCCACCATCGATACCTCATTCCAGGTTCAAGAACTGACCCTGGACCTGATTCTGGATTGGATGGGAATCCGCTAGCCATGATCCGGGTCTCGCGGCTCAACGGCAAGGAGTTTGTCATCAACGCGGAGCTGATCGAGACTATCGACGAATCCCCCGATACAGTTATTACCGTTATTCAAGGCCACAAATTTGTGGTTCGTGAGTCTCTGGATGAAGTCATCCGGAGAGTCATTGACTACCGGCGTCTCTGCCGTCTTACACCCACGGAATGAGATCCTTGGTTGTGGCCGAGGTTGCGGATTGGGAAATCCAACCCTATAATTCCCCCTTTCGTGAAACCTATACGGGACTTGAGTCTCGAAATTATTAAGGAGTCTTTGCTCATGGTTACCACCAAAGCCGTACCCGATGCCGCTAAACTGAAGGAGATCGCCAAGAAGGCCCGGATCAATGTCATCAAAATGCTTACCGAGGCCGCTTCCGGTCACCCCGGTGGCTCTCTGTCTGCCTGTGACATCATGAATGTTTTGCTCAACCGGGTCATGCGTCATGATCCGAGGAACCCTCGCTGGGCGGACCGTGACCGTTTTGTGCTCTCCAAGGGACATTGTGTTCCGGCCTGGTACTGCCTCCTCGCTGAGGCGGGTTATTTCCCAGAGGAACAGCTGATGACCCTGCGCAAACTGGGCTCACCTCTTCAAGGCCACCCCGATTGTACCGCGCTGGACTGCATGGAAGCCTGCACCGGTTCACTTGGGCAGGGCCTTTCGATGGCCATGGGCATGGCGCTGGCCGCGAAACTCGACAAGAAGGATGTCAAGATCTACTGCATGATTGGCGATGGCGAGACCCAGGAAGGACAGATCTGGGAAGCCTTCCTCGCCGCTCCCAAGTTCAAACTCGATAACCTGGTGGTTATCCTCGATCACAACAAGGCCCAGATCGATGGCTATGTCGCCGATGTCATGCCGTTGGAGCCTGTCACAGATAAGCTCAAATCCTTCAACTGGCATGTGATCGATATCAATGGCCACGACTACGATCAAATCATCGCCGCCTTCGAAGAGGCTGGGAAAGTGACCGGCAAGCCGGTCTTCATCCACGCCGATACCATTAAGGGCAAGGGTGTCTCCTTCATGGAAGGCCTCGTGGATTGGCACGGCAAGGCTCCCAAGAAAGAGGAAATGGAAAAGGCGGTGGCCGAACTCAGCGCGGCGTAAGCCAAGAACATGCGGTTTACCGGAGAGGTTTACCGTTACGCGGCGGAGTCCCGGCTCAAAGAAGCGATTGATCTTCAAGAGCATGGTCACTATGTCATGTCACACTTCCTCTCCGGATTGGCGGTGGAATGTATACTACGGGCGTATCGCTTCCGTGTTACACCCAACCCCGCTGACTTCGATGAGAAGCATGACCTTAGAAATCTGTTCTTCCGGTCGGGTTTTGATGGTCTTATTCCAAGTAAAAGGAGGGAGGAGTTTGAAGGGGGACTGGCCTATGTGGCTAAGGTGTGGAGGAGCGAGCACCGCTTTGCTTCAGCGGCTTCGCTCCGGGCACATCTTTCACAAATAAGGCTCTTTCTGAAGATCAAACGAGGGGATATCCTTAAAGAGAATGGTCGCAGAATGATCGATTTTGCCACACTTCTGGTGGCGCGTGGGAGAGAAAAATGGTGACACTGGACGAAAAGGTTCGGCGACTTTTCACTGAGGAGTATCCCGGTTGCGAGGTGGAACTCGAACCGAGACCAGAAAATGGTGTGGGAGGATCTCTTGTTTGGAAGGGATTCGAGAATGTGGAGCAGATTGACCGGCAAGTAGCGGTGAGAGACCTCTTAAGAAAGTATCTGGCCACTGATGAGGAGCTAAGAGTCACCTTTATTTTTGCTTTTACACCTGAGGAGATGTTGGCTATCAAGGAGGATTGAGCCATTCGTGGGGCAGCGTTTCATTCTATAGGCGTTCTACTGACGCTTGTTTCATTGCTTGTTCTATTAAATGGTTGTTCTCCCCGTGAATCTGGGAACAATCCAAGCCAAGGCGAAGCATCCTCCAATCAGATTCTCTCCTCCACCGAGATCGAGGTGCGGGTCAAGGCATTAGCTTGTCCCGCTGATAAAATGGAGGTGCCCTCCTCCACCACCGGTGGGACCTTCCGCTTCAACATTCTTGAAACACCCAACAGTCTGGATCCGGCCTGGATCCGGGATACCGCCTCGCATGAGGCTTCCGCCCCGCTCCATGATGGCTTGATTGAATTTAATCCGGTTACCCTTGAGGTGGTTCCTTGCCTGGCCAAATCCTGGGAGATCTCTCCCGATGGCAAACAGTATACTTTCCATCTGCGTCAGGGAGTCTATTTCCATGATGACCCATGTTTTCCCAATGGAGTGGGCAGGGAACTGACTGCCACAGACTTCAAATACTCTTTCGAGCGGGTGTGTGATCCACGTGTTGCCTCTCCCGGAGCGTGGATGTTCCTTGGTTTTGTGGAGGGGGCTCAGGAGTACCGGGATGGAGTCTCCGCACGGCGTGAGCTGGACCGGCGCGCTCAGGGGGAAGCCCAAGAGCCCGCGAATCCCGACCGTTTCCGTTCGGCTCCTAATGACTCCCTGCAAGCCTGGGCTGAACGCTCTGGGGAAGTAACGGGTTTGGACTGCCCAGATTCATATACCTTCGTGGTTCATCTCAACCGTCCCTTCTCACCCTTCCTCTTCCGTATGGGGCACTCCTTTGCTTGGCCGGTGCCACGCGAGGCGGCGGAAAAATATGGGGACAACTTCTTCCAACACCCGGTGGGAACAGGGGCTTTCCGTTTTGTCGAATGGTCTCCTGGACGCCAGCTGGTGTTTGAGAAGAACCCCAAGTATTGGGGCAAGGATGCCAAGGGAAATGCACTCCCGTATCTGGACCGGATCGAGATCAGTCAGATTGCCAATAGCAATAGCGAACATCTGGAGTTCTTGAATGGCAGCCTGGACCTGCACTATCCAGTGCCCATGGACCGGTGGGAAAGCATCTTCACTCCTGAGTTGTCCTTGCAACCGGAATACAACCACTTCCAGGCGCAGAGTTCGGACTTTATGCGTATCGAGTATATTGGCCTGCTTAATACCGATCCGCTCTTCAAAAACCTTAAGATCCGTCAGGCCCTCAACTATGCGGTCAACCGTGAAGAGGTGGCCTCAACTCTTCTGCGCTACCGTGCCATCCCCAACACCGGCTGGGTGGTGCCACGTTCCATGCCGGGATATAAAGCTGCCGATGGCCCCTATTCTTATGATCCGGGGAAGGCCAAGGCGCTTCTGGCGGAGGCGGGTTACCCCGATGCTCAAGGACTGCCACCGTTTACACTCCAACTCAATGCCATGGGGCAGGAGAATGTGAAACTTGCTGAGGTTATCCAGGGTTACTTCGCTGATATTGGCATCAAGATGACTCTTCAGATTGTCGATTGGCGTCTCCACCTCGATACCGTCCGCGATGGCAAGATCCCCTTCTACCGTATGGGGTGGTTGAATGATTACCCCAGCCCGGAAAACTCCTTGATGCTCCTCACCACGAATTGTATCCCCCCTGATGGTGAGAACTACACGCGCTACTCCAATCCTGAGTTCGACCGTCTCTATGAAGCGGGACTCGTGGCCATTGATCCGGTCGAACAGAACCGTTTCTTCGCACAAGCCGAATCGATTGCCGTGGCGGATGCCCCGTGGGTGTTCCTTTATGACCGGCGGGATTTCCGTCTCCTGTCGTCACGGGTCCGCAATTTCCCCTTGAATGCCCTTGACCGCCGTTATCTGAAGTACGTTTGGCTCGCTCCTGAAAAATAGTGACCCAGGACCCGACGGAGCGGGTCCCTCCATGGAGGGACGCATTCCATTGCGTCCCGATTCCATTGCGTCCCGATTTGATTGCGTCCATATGGCCACTCAACAACTTAAATCGTGGA
>CAYRBI010000118.1:0-1874 GCA_964422415.1 uncultured bacterium
TGGCAGTCTGTCCTTGAGCCTCTCCACCCAGGGGCTCCTGGGTTTGTCTTCCGTGATCGGGTGGGTGGTGGATTGGTCATCTCAGAGGCGTCGACCGATGCGGCGAACATCGTTCTGACAGACCGGTCGGATGAGTCCCCAACGAGGCCGTATGGTCTCGCGCTCCGTTTCCATGGGGTCGACAGAGACCTCTCGCCTGAGGTGCGGAACTTCGGTGCCGGGGCGGGCTGGCAGATGGAGAACTATCCCGAACCGGTCCCCACTGCCGTCCGCCTGTCCTTCAGACTTTCCCCCTGCGGTGGAGATGAAGAGGCCAAACTACGTGAGATCCCCCGCTTGCCAATTCTCCAAAACCGTCCCGTGGAAACCCGTTCGAAAACACGGTTTGGGATCGATACCTTCGATGCCATCTGGATGATCGAACCTGGCTCGGTGACCTGGAGCAACCTGCCACCGGTGAAGGGAATCTACCGGCTTGCATTCGAGCTCCGTCACAGTGAAACCTCCGCTGAGGGAGATGAACTTGAGAAGCATTACCGGGTTCTGGTGAACGGTGTCGAACAACCCTTGGAGTGGTACCAACACGACACCCAACACACCGGAAATGCCTTCTTTGGGTTCGCACGGACTCCAGTGCTTAACTTGGATCATGGCCCCAACTGGGTCTTAGTCGAAAGCACACATTCCTGGTGCGCGGTGCGGGGGAGATTACGGTTGGTACAGTAGGGGACAGAATCACGATGCCCTCATCTGCTAAGTTGTAATTATTTCGTGGAGGTGGGACGGACTTATTGCCTTCACATGGGGATACGTCAGGATTTTCTCATCAGCAGTGACTAGTGGGCAGGTGTTGATTCGAGCAGTAGCCACGAGAATCCGATCTGCTGGATCCCGGTGAAACACACCTGGAAGTTGCACTGATTCCAGAGCAATATCGGGAGATAATGGGAGCAGGGTAATGCCTGTCTGTTCCAGTGCCGAATACATCCATTCCCTTAGGGACTGTTGAAAATCTATCCTGCCAAGAGAGTAAAGGGTTGCGACTTCCCAACAAGAAAAGACGCTGACACCGATCTCGCGTGGCGACAGCGAATCTAAGATCTTCCAAGCATCTCCTCGAAGATGGGGATCTTGTTGAATCCACCAGACCCAAATATGGGTATCAAGCAGAATCACTGATACACATTCCAGTCGTCTGTTGGGATGGCCGGGTCAAATGGACGGTCGTACTTGTAAGGGATCCCACGTAGTGGAAATCGGTCGTGGCTAGGTGGCTGTGGTGGGGTGGACTTAACCTCAACTTCGACCTCTTCTCCAGCTTGGAATGGAAGTGAATCAAGCGAAATCCGGCCATTCTCTTGAACAGTTATAGTGGCTTTGAAACTTGCCATTCCGTGTACCTCCTTTCCAAGATTTTAACTCACCCACCAGGAAATCAGGTGGGCGAGTTGAAAAAAAAACTAGAACGACAACAGGCAGTGCCAGATAAAAGCGTAAGCCCAGGCCTCATTCTCCTCCCAGATCCTCTGATAAAGGGCGGGATCACCAGAGATGGCGGGAAGCTCCTTGAGTTTCTCTTCCCAGGGGAAACACACCCCCGGTTTACGGGCTGTTTCCACGAATTGAGGTTTACCATTGGGCGAGGCCGGAGGGCAGATACTGGGAGCAGGGGTGCTACCACCGGGATAGACACCATATCCACGGGTGAACTCGGTCATCTCGCGGACATTCTCTATCTGGGCGTCATTCTGGATGATGGCGTTGGCATCCAGGATGTAACCTCCATCCGCAGCCACCCCATCGATGACCTTCTTGCAACAGTCCCGTACCTCCGCTGGAGTGCCAAAAGCCAGGAGGGTATTCGGGATACCACC